>WTJR01000112.1 GCA_011524755.1 Halieaceae bacterium
CGCAATGGTGCTTTGAGTGCCTTATTCAGCTGCGCTTCGTCAGTCACACCGCGAATTTTCAGGCTTTCGTTAAGTACCACACCGAGGGCGTCCCTACGCTCGCCTTCCACTATGACAAAGTGCCATGGTCGCTGCATGGCATGATCAGGCGCCCGCATGCCAGCACGAATAATGGTGTCAAGCTCATCCTGCGAGGGTCCGGGGAAACCGAGACTCGCATGCGATACGCGTTGAGTGAGTAATTGAATAGTGGATGAGGGATTATCTGGCATGGATAAAGTTTAACAGTTGCTCGCGTATTAGGTCTCTAGCAGCCAATCGGATGGCATGAGTCTGTCATTGGTCGATATTTCAACGTCACCTAATTGGAGCTTACCCACCTCTGCCTCGATCTCGCTGTCATCGAGCACACCGTCATTGAAACGATAAAGTGGCTGCCAATCGCCAGAGAGACGAGCGTCTTCGATATCCTGTCGCCGCTGCTGAGTCGCCTCAAACCGCGCCTGCCATGCATCGAGCGCGCGCGCTCCATGCAGACCCTTTAGCAATGAATGCGACACCGCAGGGCTCATTACGGTGGCTGTTGCGTTATTGCCACCAAACCCTTTGCTGTTAACCAACGAATACGCGCATTGGTTGGTTGGTGCATTATCGAGCAAGAAGCTCAGCCGGTCGGTCTCAACATCCTCAGCAACGGCCTCAATTGTACCGATGCCAGGTATCCAGCCGGAGTCCCAGACGCCCAAGAGCGCAGAGAGCTGATCGCCACCGGCGGCGCCCAGGGAGTGCCCGGTGTGGCTCTTAATTGCCGAGACGCGCCAGTCCGAAACCCCCATGGCCTTCGCCACTGTACTCATGATCGCTGACTCGGTGGTTCTGTTTTGTGGTGTACCGGTGCCGTGCGCCATGACCAAGCCCTGCGACCGGAAGACCGTATCACCCACGATATCGCGCGCTGCCTGCGCAGCACGGGCCATGGTGAGGTAATTACCAGGTCCGGGGCCCGGGATCGACTTCTTGGCGCCATCCGCATGGACCGATACGAAGGGCACGGCACCCAGGACGGGCGCGCCCTGCTCTAGCGCCAACTCGTCATCCATCAATACGAGAATCTGTGCCGATTCCGCCATAACAAAGCCACAGTTATTACCGAAGGGCCGGCAGGCTGAGCGATAATCAACCAAGCCATCTGCATCGATACCTTGCAAGGCTCTTAATTCTTTATCTGTCGCCAGAGCGCCCATGGCCACATAGCCATCCATGAGGGATGGAAGTATGGGCGCCTCAGAGGCACCTACGACAGCAATGCGCGCGCGACCCGATCGAATGTCGTCGACACCTCGCTGAAGGTTGTAGAGGAAGGTAGCGCAGGCACCGAGCGCTGGACCTGTATGACCAAGTGACTTAAGCACGTAGGCGTTCAAAAAATCGCCCGGCATTTCCGCAAAGCCCAAGGGGCAATTCTTTGCTGATACCCGCTCGCCGCGCAGTGCGGCTGTGAGCATACCGCCCGTTGCGGCCTCATCCAGCTGACCCATCGAACTCGACACATAAACGCTGACCGCATCGGGCGATAAGCCGGCCGTCAACTGATCCCAATCCAAGCCCAAGTCTGCCAACGCATCCGACATGGCATAGATTGACATCTGCAGCCCACGGGGGTGATTACGGGAAGTGTAAAGCGCGCCGGGGTCAAAACCCGAAGGCAACTGACCTGCGACTCCGACATCAAATTCGCGCTCAGACGCGACGTAAATGGTGTCACCCGATGACAGTCCTCGAAGTGCATCAGTAGCCCGCGACGTGGCAAAACCATCAGGGGTTAAGTTGACGACTCCGTGCACATCATCAACGCGAAACCGGTGATTCGTCGGAACAGCAGCGGGATCAAAGTGAGTACGCTCTATTCTGCGCACCAGCGTGCCATCCAGGACTTCGTCAACGTCCTGAGCATCCATCATTGCCGTCAATGCGCGCGCTGTTTCATCGCGCTTAGCCTGATCGAGCGAATCAAATACGAGTCGGTTGTGCGCGTGCCGATGGGAGGTTCTTCCGGCCGTATTGATCCCCCCGGACGCAACGATGATGGGCAGCTTTGCCATAATTTTATTACCACGAATACAACGCAACGCCCTAGATTGTAGATAGCGACGTCGATATGATTTGTTTTTTACAGACAAAAATCATGAAAAAACCGACGGAAAAATTTCGCAGAACAAGCCAAAGGCCCAGGCGAACACCGAGAATTGGTGCACTCGTCCACGAGTTTGCATTGGCAAGTTCGGTCACTTTGCCCTCCGAGCTGGCCATGGCTGCCGCACAAGCCAGTGGCCAAAGTACCGGCACTGGCGAGCTGCCCGTGACCTTATTTTCCCCAACAGGAGGGCAGGTCAAGACCAGCGGTGGGCTGGAGATTGCGACGCAACCCATTTCCGAGGCAGCGTCGCTGGATCTCCTTGTCATCGCAGCCATTTGGCGTGATCCGCGTCGTGTGATCAAACGCCATCCCGAGCTGATTCCCTTTATTGCGAAGCTGGTCAACCAAGGCTCTTCCATCGCCGCCGTCGGCACAGGCAGTTTCCTTTTAGCCGAGACAGGGCTTCTTGATAAAAAGCCGGCCACCACACACTGGTTCTGGTTAGACGAGTTTGCATCGCGCTACCCCGCCGTTGACCTACGCCGCGATGAACTCATTGTGCAGTCGGACAACCTCTACTGCGCGGGGAGCGTCAATTCCATCAGTGATTTGCTGGTCTACCTCATGGGTAATTTCTACAACACCAACATTGCCCGGCATGTGGAAAACCAGTTCTCGCCTGAGATACGTCGACGGTTTAAATCGACGCAGCTGGGTTCGCAGGTTATTCGAGAGCATCGAGACGAGGTGGTGCTGGATGTCCAGATGTACCTGCAGGAGAAATTCACCCAGCCCCTCTCCATGGCGTCGATTGCAACGACATTCCAGCTTTCGGAAAGAACCTTAACGCGCCGCTTCCAGCGCGCCGCGGGTACTACACCATGGCAGTACTTGCTCAACCTACGGCTATCAGAAGCGGAATCGCTCTTGAGGACAACCAATTTGAGTATCACCGAGGTTGCAGCGGAGGTGGGCATGGTCGATTCGGCACATTTCGCTCGGCAATTTAAAAAGGTCAATCGATTGAGCCCATCGGAGTACCGTAAAGCCGTAAAAGGAAAGGTGTTTTCACCTATTTGAACGCCCCCTCGCATTGTGGCGCCATCGCGCCTGTGGCTTAATCCACCCCCCAATCAAGCTAACGCATAAACGGGACACAACATGTCAGAAGCAATCTATATTGTGGGCGGTGCCAGAACACCCATGGGTGGACTGATGGGCGACCTCGCCTCCGTCTCAGCACCACAATTAGGCAGTACCGCGATTAAAGCCGCTGTGGAACGCGCCAATCTCGATGCAGCAGCCATTGATGAAGTCTTTATGGGCTGCGTACTGCCCGCAGGACTCAAGCAGTGCCCGGCGCGCCAGGCTGCTCGCTACGCCGGTGTGCCTGACCACGTAGGTGCCGTTACCGTGAACAAGGCCTGCGGCAGTGGCATGCAGGCAACGATCTTTGGCATCGACAGTATCCGTGCAGGGACCAATAGCATTGCTATTGCCGGTGGTCTCGAGAGCATGTCGAACGCACCGCACCTGATGCCCTCAGGACGCGCAGGACAACGTCTGGGTCATACCAAGATATACGATCATATGTTCATGGATGGCTTGGAAGACGCCTATACAGGTGGCGCTATGGGTAGTTTTGCTCAGGCGACAGCCGATGAGCACGGTATTACGCGAGAAGCGATGGATGACTTCGCGATTCAGAGCCTGACACGCGCTAAAAATGCCATCGAACAAGGCCTGCTAAAGGCAGAAACGGCGCCCGTAGAAGTCAAGACACGACGAGAAACCATCACGGTTGTCGATGATGAGCAACCGCATAAAGGTCGCATCGACAAGATTCCGAGCTTGCGCGCGGCGTTTGCGCAAGACGGCACCATAACCGCAGCCAACGCCTCTTCTATTTCAGACGGTGCAAGCGCACTCATTTTGGCGAGTGAGTCAGCGGTCGAGGCCCATGGCCTAAAGCCAATGGCTAAGATCGTTGCACATGCGCGCTCCAGCCGCCTGCCCGCGGAGTTCACATTGGCACCCGTTGATGCCATTTCTTCGCTGCTCGATAAAACCGGTTGGTCAGCTGATGACGTAGATCTGTGGGAGATTAACGAGGCCTTTGCCATGGTCACCATGCTGGCAATGAAAGCGCACGGCCTCGATCACAGCAAAGTAAACGTACACGGCGGTGCTTGCGCCCAGGGCCACCCTATTGGCTCCACCGGCTCTCGAATCATCGTCACGCTCATGCACGCAATGCATCACTATGGCAAGGAGCGCGGTGTGGCCGCGCTGTGTATTGGTGGTGGTGAAGCTACTGCCGTTGCGATTGAGAAGTGCTAACAGCGAACTAGAGAAAGGCAGTAAAAGATCGTGCTAGAGCAGGAGAGTTAAGATGGCCCTCGATACCGTTCCAGATATCTTGGACGACATTCGCGAAGGTAAGATGGTCATCCTCATGGATGATGAGGACAGGGAAAACGAGGGAGACCTCGTAATCGCTGCCGAGAAAGTCACGCCAGAGATTATCAACTTCTTTGCCAGTGAGGCCTGCGGTCTGATTTGCATGCCTATCACCGCAGAGCGCGCGAGACAGCTGCGCATACCACTGATGGTGCGTGACAACCGCTCTCAACACGAAACCAACTTCACCGTATCGATCGATGCAACGCACTCAGTGGGTCCCGGTGTCAGCGCGCGTCAACGAGCGCATACGATCCTTGAGGCCGTGAAAGCCGATGCGACGCCCTCTGACATTTCGCAACCTGGACATATCTTCCCCTTGGTCGCAAAACCCGGTGGCGTCCTGCAACGTGCGGGTCATACTGAAGCGGGTGTGGATCTTGCGCGCATGGCTGGCTGTGAGCCAGCTGCCGTCATTGTCGAGATCATGAATGAAGACGGCACAATGGCGCGACGGCCTGAGTTAGAGGTGTTTGCGAAAAAACACAATCTTCGCATTGGAACGATCGCCGATCTTATTGAGTATCGTGCCTTGCACGAGCAGTCCGTACGCTGCACTGGCGAATTCCCCATCGACACACAATGGGGCAAGTTCACGCTGACGACTTTCGAAGATTTGGTCGACGGCCAAATTCAATATGCGTTGCACCAGGGCGACCTGACTGCCGCAGACCTACCCGTTCGCATACAACCCATCAACACGCTCCGCGATGTATTGGGCACGCGTCTACCGCAGGGATCTCAAGGTTGGTCTTACGAATCCGCCATGGCCTATATCGCCGAGCAAGGACGCGGTCTCGTCGTCATGCTGGGTGGCTGGGAGTCTCCAGAGGCAATCATGCGCAATATCGCAGAGCTTGCAGGTGAAGCTGCAGCAGAGGCACCGCCACAGAACTACAGAGTGATTGGCACGGGCGCGCAGATACTGCGGCACCTAGGTGTGACGAACATGAAAGTCATGTCCGCACCCATCAAGTTCAATGCAATCTCTGGATTCCAGCTGGAAGTATCAGGCTTTATTTCGCGACCCAGCGAAAGCTAATCGCTTCCTTCACGCGTTGTCGATAACGTGTTTGCCTAGCTGTGGAACGTTACCGCTGACTCTAGATCGGTTCGATCCGTGACCACGTCATTAATCGGTGTATCAACGGGGTAACCGAACGATAGACCGAACATCAGCTTGTGATGCTCTGGAACGTCAATGACTTCACGAATCTGCTTTGCCATGAAGCCAAGCGCAGTCTGAGGGCAGGAGCCAAGACCTTGGGCGGTTAAGCCCAGCATGACCGTTTGCGTGAACATCCCCAAGTCACAGGCCTCGCGAAGACCAAATCCATCGGGCAACATAAAGAAAGCCACAACCGGTGCATCAAAGAAGCGGAAGTTCCCCATGAACCATTCCTGTCGTTTGGCTTTTTCCTCACGTGGAATCCCAAGCGCGTCATACAGCGCCTTAGCAGCACCGTACTGGCGATCCTTATAAACGCCCTCGTAGACGCCGTCGTAAGGGAAGTCAGGCGCTACATCACCCATGGCGAAGGCAGCAGGCAGCTTTTCGCGTAATTGCTCGAGCTTGTCACCCGTCACAATGTGAACGAACCATGGCTGGGTGTTGCAGTTGCTGGGTGCACGAAGCGCGGGCGCAAACACGGCGTCGATAATCTCTCGGCTGACTGGGTCAGATTTAAACGCTCGGATGGATCGCCGCTCGTTGACTATCGTCTGAAATGTTTCCGCTGTGCTACTCATGACGCTACCTATCTTTATTTCTGCTGTCTGAAAACCAAAAAAGTCGATGCAGCGAGGCTACACCGACTTCTGAACTGAGTGAATAGCCTAAACGGGACTATCCAGTGTCGTTACTTATCTAGAACGAACGAACACTGCCATCGGGGTTAAGTGGCGCATCCTGATTAACGGGCCAAGTAGCATCAAACCCGGCCACGCGAAGCGGCTCCGGCACGTCGACTTTGATATCACCCATCGCGCCAGTTTTGGGCTGCGTTCCGCTAAGCCACGCCATGGCGGCTGCGAAAGAATCCTCGTCCGCGTCTCCGAAGGGGCGCGTCGCATCATCAGCTGCCGCAAAGAAGGTAAAGCGGCCGGTACTGACAAGACCCGTGAAGTAACCGCCCTGCCCTTCACCGTTTTGAATTTCAAACGCAATCAATCTCAGTCGGGTTTGGCAGTTGTCAGAGTCCAGATCAAAAGCGTATTGACCAACGGCTTTACCCGACGTCTCGGAACCCACGATTGCAAGCTCGATATGCGGATCCAAGCCATTGATCAGGAGTTCACTAGCGGACGCTGAGCCGCTGGTGGTGATGAACGCGATTCGAAGCGGACTAAAGGTCTCAGGCAGCTGAGCGAAGTTCGCTGTACTGTTCTGATCCTGATGCTTGTCGTTGAGATTCACGATATAGCTCAACTCACCGTTCGCCGTTTCGCCGGCCAACAGATTTAAGAAGGTCTCAGCTACTCGTACCAGACCACCACCGTTGTACCGAAGGTCAATAATGAGATCAGTGACACCGGCCTCACCAAAGGTTGTTGCCGCGGCTCGAAGTGGACCATCTGCCGCGTCGATAAATGTTCGGAAGTTGATGTAGCCAACGGGACCACCGCTGTCTCTTGGGATTACCAGCGCATCGCCGGCCAAAGGCGTTGTGCTCGTTTCTGCTGTGGTTACCGTGATTTCGCTAGTCACGCCCTCATATTCGACACGGAAGACCGTCGTTTGTAGCTCTCCACGCGCGCCAAAAACAGCGCCAGGCAGCTCAGCATTTCGGGCGACCATTTCGTCCCAGGTCTCAAAGTCACTCTCACCATCACGTTTGACGGCTAACAGACGTTGGCCTCGTCGAATACCTGCTGTATGTGCAGGACCCTCCTCGTAGGAGTCGGCAAAATAGAAGTTATTGTTGATGATGCGGTAGCGCACGCCATAACCGTAAAACGTACCTGAGGTGAAACGCGCCTCATCTTCCTCGATGGTTGTGAGATAGGAGAAACCCGGATCACGGCCTGACCCGTCTGTCCAAATGGGCTGCATGATGGCAGCGAGGTAGTCGGATGCATCGTCATAGTCATTCTCATTGACCTGCGCGAGTTCGTCGTACCAGTAGTAATAGCTTTCAGACACCTCTTTAACGAACTGAATCTGCGCTGTATTACCGCATGGATCCGTAGTGCTGCCACCACCAGACCCACCACCTGCAGTCGGCTGCTGGGGTGTTGTGCCACCGCCACCACCGCCACCGCATGCGGTAACCAATACGCTCAAGCTCAGTGCAATAATCAGTTGCTTTGACACGATAACTCCTATGTTTAGATGCCAATCCTCGGGGCGCAAGATAAGCAATGCAGCGCGTCCCGCCAAGTCTTGCGACGCGTTAGGTCATATTGATGGCGGTTTGGAACGCTGGACGCTCGGTAATCCGCTGAACGTACGCTTTCAAATGAGGCATGTCATCAGAGACACAGCCCATACGATTACTCATGAAACAGGCATGCCCCAGCATGATGTCCGCAGCCGAGAAATCACCAATGAGGTAATCGCGGCCCTCTAATGCTTCGTTAACGGGATGAAGCGCCTTGTTGAGAAGACGTTGTGCTTGACCCAATACCACTGGGTCGCGTCGATCCTCTGGCAATAAGATCGTATGGACAACAATCGTGTTCATTGGGGGCATAACCATCCCTTCGCAGTAGTGAAACCACTGCAGGTATTCGGGGAACATGGGGTCGTCCACTCCAGGTTTAAGACCACCGTCTTTGTGTCGGGCCAGTACGTACTCCACGATGGCACCAGACTCATAAATCGACACATCACCGTCGTCTAAAACCGGAATACGTCCCAGCGGGTGTCTACTCCGGTGCTCATCCGATTTGAGATCTTTAGGGTGAAACGCCATGGCGTTGAGCTCGTAAGGAAGCTGTAGCTCCTCTAGGAGCCACAAAATACGGCCAGCCCGGGACTGTGGTGCGAAGTGAAGTTTTAGCATGTGAAACCCCTTATCGATGGTTATTTTTGGTTTATCGGGCGCTCCACGCGCCTCGTATCTAATGCCACACCTCACCAGCCTAGCGTTTGTCACAGTAAAAATCTGTGAAAGCCGTATTTATTTTTTAGATATAAAGATATCTTTATGCTTATGAACGTTGATGCTTTATCACAATGCTTAAAAGCGTTGGCTGACCCCAGCCGGCTCCGCCTCATGTCACTGTGCAGCCAAGGTGAACTGACCGTATCTGATCTTGTACGGATCACGGGCTACAGCCAGCCTCGCACATCGCGTCACCTGAAAATTTTGCAAGATGCAGGGCTTCTCGAGAGCTTTCGCGAGCAGCACTTTATTTTTTACCGCGCCAATCGCCAGCAGCCCCAGCAGACCATTCTCAGCACACTGCTGGACAGCCTGGATACGGCGGACAGCACCCTAGCGGAAGATAGCCGGCGACTTGCGGTCATTCGCGATGCCCGAGCACAGCTTGCGGAGACCTACGTTGAGGACGAGGTTCCGGAGTGGCTGGAACTTCATCGATATCACGGTGACGAAGCCACATTTAAATCGCACGTTAGCCAATTACTGTCTGGTCACTCCGTCGGACACCTATTGGATATTGCTACCGGCACGGGTCGGATGTTGCGGCTCGTGGGTCCGCTGGCTGACAGTGGCTTCGGTGTCGATCTCTCTAAAAAGATGGTGATTGTCGCCAGAGATGCCATAGAAACGGCGGGACTGACACACCTGTCCGTGCGGCAAGAAGATATGTATCAAATGCGGTTCGCAGCCAACAGCTTCGACACCGTCACCATTGATCAAGTGCTGTATTTTGCTGACGATCCGAAAGCCTTGTTTGAAGAGGCAACACGCGTGCTGAAACGCGGCGGGAAATTGTTGGTTGTTGCCTTCACTCAACATGAAGATCCCGCTTCACAGCCTGTGCCCGTCAGTGTAGACATGAAATCGATCATGGGTTGGCTCATGAGCGAGGATCTCAGCATCGAACAGATCGATAAAATCCCCGGGGAGTCGTTGGACATCAGCCTCATTCTCGCCAG
>WTJR01000178.1 GCA_011524755.1 Halieaceae bacterium
GTGTTTCGTGCGTTCAGTGCGGGGAGCCAACCCGCAGGAGAGATTCACCCTCTTACACTTAAGTTCCTCGCTGCTCGTGGCCTCCCTACCGAGGGCTTAAGCAGCCAGTCATGGGATGATTTTGCCGATCAGGAGTTTGATTTGGTGGTCACTGTCTGCGACAGCGCCGCGAACGAGGCTTGCCCGCTCTGGATGAGCGATGCACCTCGCGCACATTGGGGCATGCCCGACCCATCTCGCGTAACGGGCGATGAAGCAGCGGTAGAGGCTGCTTTTTACACCGTCATGGACGCCCTCGAATCGCAGCTGGCGGCCTTACAACGAGAGCTACTTAAATAGGTTCGGAATTGAGCCCGATGAAGTGACATCGCCAACGAACGGACTATTGGCTGCGCTCTCAAAACAGCGATCGATCATCGCATAACGCTCGCGAATGCCGTCTCTGAACGATGGGTGCGTGAAAATGTAGGTATCTTTCGCCTGCAATGACTCGATAACGCGTGCCGCAAGTAGATCGGGATCAATCCCGTTTTTAACTTCATTGGATAACCCGGTTGCCATTGCCTCCGGATCAAGGTCGTCGTCTGAAACAACAAGCTCTCGATGGCTGTCATCATAATCGGAGGGTCTGACGCGATCAGAGAGATAGATTCTTGTCCGCACAAAGCCGGGGCAAAGCGCTGCCACATGGATGCCAAACGGGGCGAGCTCCATTGACCAGCCTTCGGATAAACCAGCGACAGCCAGTTTGGTGGCGTTGTAGGCACCACCGTAGGGGAAGCCATTCATACCTGCCATGGACGCGACATTGACTATCCAACCACCGCCCGCGGCTTTGATGTGAGGCACAACAGATTTCATTCCGAAGACCACCCCCATGAGATTGACGTCGATGGTCCAGCGCCAGTCTTCCGCTGAGTGGTCCTCGATCGGACCGCTGGAACCACCACCGCCAACACCTGCATTGTTCATCAACGCATGAATAGCGCCGAATCGTCCAAGCGCAGCGTTTGCAACCCTATCCCAATCAGCTTCACTTCGTGCGTCCGCCGTTAATGCCAAAACGGGAATGTCCTGCTCGTTCAGAGTCGCTTCAGCGGTCGCCAAGGTATCCGGGGAAATATCAGTGATGACCACGTTCATGCCTTCTCGCCCCACAGCCTGTGCGACTGCGAAGCCGATGCCCTCAGCGCCTCCTGAGACGATCACTGTTTTTCCTTTGAACAATTCCACTCCGACCTCCAGTTATATTTATATTGTTGGGTGCCAATCATCATACGGAGCGACACCCCGTGACGCCACAAAGGACAGGGACTCGACTTTGATTATTCGAGGTTGAAAAGCTCGGTATTGCCACCGAGGGCGGTCACGTTATCGGTTACCGTGTGCTCGACGACTAACTGTCTCAGGTAGTTCGGACCACCGGCCTTAGGTCCTGTTCCAGAGAGGCCATGACCCCCAAAAGGATTGCTCCCAACCACGGCACCTACAGTGTCTCGGTTGATGTACAAGTTGCCGACTAAGTGCTCTCTCGCTAGTCGCTCATGTACACCTTTCAGTCGACTGTGTATGCCCATTGTCAGTGCGAACTTGGAGCTGCGGATGTCCTTGATGATCGTGTCCAGCTCCTCCGAGTGATATCTCACTATGTGCAGAATTGGGCCAAAGACCTCCTCGTGTAAGGCTGACAAGCTCGAAATCTCCCAGGCTTGCGGTTCCACGAAGTAGCCATTTAGTTTTGGGTCGGCCGACGGACTTTTTGCGATAAAGGTAGCTGTTTCCTTTAAATGCATCAGGTGTGCCGAAATGCGATCGTGGGCAGCCTGATCAATGACCGGACCCACATCGGTCGATAGCTTGTGAGGGTCGCCTACATTCAGCTCTTTCATTGCTCCGGCAAGTAGCTCGATGACCCCATCAGCCACGTCGCTTTGCACAAAAAGCACGCGAAGCGCTGAGCATCGTTGACCTGCGGATCTGAAGGCAGAGGTAATAACGTCATCGACAACTTGCTCGGGCAAAGCTGTCGAGTCGACGACCATGCAATTGATTCCGCCTGTTTCAGCGATGAAGGGAATGATAGGACCGTCGCGCAAGGCGAGCTGCCGGTTAATGACCCTGGCGCTGGGGTGACTCCCTGTAAATGAGACGCCGGCAATGCGCTCATCGGGCAGTAGCCAGCCCCCAAGCGTGGGACCATCGCCATTGACGAGATTTATGACGCCCTCAGGAACACCAGCCTCTTCGAGCACATCACAGGCTAATCGCGCGACGAGAGGAGTTTGCTCAGCAGGCTTTGCTA
>WTJR01000169.1:0-7397 GCA_011524755.1 Halieaceae bacterium
CCAATCCTCAGTCGATAAGGGCGGCATCACTCCCATAATGGGACGCCAATCGACCATGGAGAGACCCGACTCCGTAAGGCGGGTAACCCCCCCGAGTAAAATCATTCCGAAAATGGTCACGGCACACACCGTCAGCCAGCGGCCGATCAGTTTGTCATCGTGGTTGTGAACTGCTGTTGTCATTTTGCCCCCCTAAACGACGGCGCTAGTTTAACAAAATCGACAGGCAAATCGGGTACTGAAGTACACTCTCGTTTCTGTGAAGGAGTACCCATTATGACGCTCTTGCGTTTGAGTAATGCCGAACTGCATTTCGGCACGCAAGTCATTCTCGACAACCTTGATCTCACTATCGCAAAGGGAGAGCGTCTTGGTTTGTTGGGCCGTAATGGTGTTGGAAAAACAACCTTGTTTCGGGTGCTGACGGGCGAACAGCAACTTGATGACGGAGAGCGATGGCTGGATCCCACTGTGAAGCTAGCCCGTTTAGAGCAAGAGCTTCCCATAGAGGGCGATGCGACGGTTTTTGATTGGGTGGCTGGCGGCCTCGATGAGGTCGGTGAGCTACTCGTGGCTTATGCGGAGCTGCTAGGCGCGGAGACGGACGCCGACTTAGCTCGGATGGCGCGCATTCAGCAGGCGCTGGATACGCATGACGGCTGGTCGCTTCAAAACAGGGTAGAGACGACATTGTCTCAACTGGGTCTCGACGGCCAGGCCAAACTGCAGGACCTATCAGGCGGGTGGCGTCGACGCGTTGCGCTGGCTCGTGCGCTGGTTTCGGAACCTGACGTCTTACTCCTAGATGAGCCGACAAACCACCTGGACATCCCGACCATCATCTGGCTGGAGCAGCAGCTTCAAACTTTCAGTGGGGCCATCGTGCTGATCACCCACGACCGGCGATTCCTTCAGGCGATCGCCAATAGGATCGGAGAGTTGGATCGAGGCCTGCTGACGCTATGGGAAGGTAGCTACCGGGAGTTTTTGAAGCATCGAGCAGAGCAGCTGGCGGCGGAGGCCACGGCGAACGCACTGTTCGATAAAAAACTCGCTCAAGAGGAAGCGTGGATCCGTCAAGGCATCAAAGCACGAAGAACGCGCAATGAGGGGCGCGTTCGCCGCCTCAAAGCCATGCGCGAGGATAGAGCGGCTCGCCGAAGCCAAGTAGGCAAAGCAAGCATTTCACTGGAGAACGCCACACTCTCGGGAAAATTAGTCGCTGAGGTCAAAGACGCCTCTGTCGCCTACGATGAGCGACCCATCATTACGGGGGTTAATACCATCATCCAACGCGGCGATCGCGTTGGCATTGTCGGTCGAAACGGCGCGGGGAAAACAACGCTCATCAAGATGTTACTCGGTGACATTGAGCCATCCACAGGGCAGGTGAAGACAGGCACAAAACTGCAGGTCGCTTATTCTGATCAGTTAAGGGGCCACTTGGATCCCAATGGAACGCTGATCGACAACATTTGTGGCGGTCAGGAGTTTATCGAAATTGACGGCAAGAAGCGTCACGCAATTGGCTATCTAGGCGACTTCCTATTTTCACCAGACCGCGTGAGAGCGCCAACAAAAGTACTCTCCGGTGGAGAGCGAAACAGGGCTATTTTGGCCAAACTCTTTACTCAACCCGCCAACTTGTTGGTGCTGGATGAGCCCACGAACGATCTCGATATTGAGACACTTGAGCTATTAGAGGAGGTACTCCTCGAGTTTTCGGGAACGGTCGTTCTCGTAAGTCACGACCGGGACTTTATGGATCGCGTTGTGACAAGCCTCCTAGTCATTGACGAGCATGGCAACGTAGAGGAGCAAGCAGGCAGTTTTTCTGACTGGGAGGCACGGGGCGGCACCCTACTCAGTACTGTTGATGAGGCCCGAAGCGTCACGAAAGCTGCAAAACAGAGCCATCAGCCCCAAAATAACAGCCATCAAATCGAAAATAACGCTCATGATTCAAAAGAGCAGCACGCGGCAAAGTCGGCACCGCAAAAACGCAAGCTCAGTTACAAAGAACAGCGCGAACTCGATGAGCTTCCTGAACTGATTGCGTCGTTGGAAGAGCAGCAAGCTGAGCTCGAGAGCAAAACCGGTAGCGCCAACTTTTTTAATGGCGACCCCACCGAGGTCGGCAAAACCCTCGAGCAACTCACGCAAGTCGGCGAGTCGCTTGATAACGCACTGGAGCGGTTAATCGAACTCGAGGGCTGACGTCATAGAATGGACGCCACGGCATCCACGACGATATCCATATTGCGATCATTCAATGCCGCAACGTTAATACGCGAAGAATCCAGCATATAGAGACCACGCTCTTTACGCAGACCCTGAGCCTGCTCAACCGATAAGCCGAGGAACGAGAACATGCCGTTTTCCTTGGCAATAAAGGAGAAATCCCGATCGGTCTTCGCCGACAGTTTGTCGGACAACTGTGTCCGCAATGAGATCATGCGGCGGCAGATTTGACTGAGCTCCGCTTCCCACGACGCGCGCAGTTCGGGCGTGCTTAATACGCGCCCAGCGAGCAAGGCGCCGTGCGCAGGTGGCATGGAGTAGACACGACGAGCCGCACCCAGACCATGGCTCTGGGTCGCCGCTGCTGTTTGCGTATCTTTACCATAAAACAGGGCAACCCCTGTTCTCTCACGATAGAGCCCCAGGTTCTTCGAACAGGAGGCAGCAACAATCAACTCTCCTAACCGAGTCGCTAGCAATCGCAAGCCTGCCACATCTTCGGCAAGGCCTTGCCCCATACCCTGATAAGCCAAATCCACGAGTACAGTGAAGCCCTGAGCGATCGCCATATCAGCAATCACCGACCACTGCTCGAGCGTCAGATCAGCGCCAGACGGGTTGTGACAGCATCCGTGCAAAAGAACCACATCGCCCGGCTTGGCAGCTTTCAGATCATCAACCATGCCCGAGAAATCAACACCGTGCGAGGCGGGGTCGTAATAGCTGTACGTGGCGAACTTCAAGCCCACCGATCCCATAAGCGGAATGTGAACGGGCCACGTGGGATTGCTGATCCAAACAGTGGCATCGGGCGATGCCGCGGCCAGCACCTCGGATGCAATTCTCAGCGCACCGCAACCGCCGGGCGTCTGGACCGCCGTGATATGCGACCCGTCACCCGCAAGGTCATCACCAAAGACTAGCGTCTTCATTCCTGTCAGATAAGCGATATCGCCAGCAGCGGGCAGATAGGCCTTGGTGACCTCCTCTGCCACGAGCGCAGCCTGTGCTTGTTTTACTGCCTCAAATACCGGGCAAATACCGTCCTCGTCCATGTACACACCGACCGTCAAATCGATTTTGTCTGGATTTGGGTCCGCACGGCAGGCAGCGGCAAGTCCAAGAATCGGATCGGGAGGAAGTACGGAGAGTTGCTCTAACATCGGTGACTCTTTCAGTAAAAAAATGAGGCCGGAGTATACGGCAAGGCCGAACTCCCTTAAATGCCTGATATTATTCGTCTTAAGCTCAATGACCGATCACTTATGACAGACAACGCAACCCCCACTCGTCGAGATACGCTGTTCGCTGAACTGGTGGCGGAACCCTCGACCTTTAGCTTCAATGACGCTGTTGTCGATGTCTTTCCGGACATGATTCAGCGATCCGTACCAGGCTACGGTACCGTGGTTCGAATGAGTGGGATCCTGAGTGAACAATACGCTCAGGAAGGAACTCATATTTATGACCTAGGGTGCTCCCTGGGCGAGTCCATTCGGTCTGTTGAGACTGCGCTCAATGGTCGCGACTGTCAGCTTGTCGGTGTTGATAACTCGCCGGCAATGATCAGCAAAGCGCAAGAGATTGACTCGGGTATTACATGGCATCTCGCGGACGTGACAACGCTATCGCTCGAGCGGAGTAGCGTGGTTATCATGAACTTCACACTTCAGTTCATCCCTGTAGAACAGCGATTGCCGTTGCTCACCAAAATACGCAAGGCGATGATACCGGGCGGACTCCTCATACTGTCCGAAAAGCTGACACTACCCGACCCTGATATGGATGCGCTGATGATCGATCTGCATCACGACTTTAAACGATCTCAGGGCTATACCGATCTCGAGATTGCTCGGAAGCGGGATGCCATTGAAAACGTACTGATTCCGGAGACGGCTGAAATACATACACAGCGCTTAAATGAGGCTGGGTTCTCACGCTCTAGCATTTGGTTCCAGTGCCTGAATTTTGCCTCTTTTATCGCCATCGCCTGATCGCCACCATCTGACATGTTTGAGACACCGCCAGAACTCATCGCTGATATCGAAGCCTTCGAGCGACGATGGGACGAGACGAGTCTTCGTGACTGGCTCGGGGAGATGCCCGATCAATTCTCTCGAGGCATGTCAGAAAAACGGTTCGGTGACCTACCGCGCTGGCGAGCTGCCATCGCCGCTCTGCCCTCACTTGAAACAGAGGTCGTCAACCTCGATACCAGTGCCATCACTGCATCCGGTGCGGTGAATGCAGAAAAGCTCATGGAACTCGAAACCGCGCTGCGTGGCTTGCACCCCTGGCGAAAAGGGCCTTATTCACTTTTTGGCGTGAACATCGATACCGAATGGCGATCCGACTTTAAATGGGATCGACTCGTGCACGCCATCGATTCCCTCGAGGGCCGGCGCGTATTGGACGTCGGTTGTGGCAGCGGTTATCACTGCTGGAGGATGAAAGGTGCTGGGGCTGCGGAGGTTATTGGCATTGATCCAACCCCATTATTCGTTCTGCAATTTAAAGCAATACAGCGTTACCTGAACATTGATACCGTGCATGTGCTACCGCTTGCGCTAGAACAGTTACCGCCGAAACTGAAGGCCTTTGATACCACTTTCTCCATGGGCGTGCTTTACCATCGCCGATCGCCGATCGACCACCTGACGGATCTGCGCGACACCCTGGTCTCAGGCGGTCAGCTGGTGTTAGAGACATTGGTGGTAGAGGGTGATGAGGACACCGTATTTGTCCCCCCGGATCGCTACGCTCGTATGGGTAATGTCTGGTTTTTACCCAGCCCAGCGGCGCTCATGAAGTGGATGAGCAAGGCAGGATTTGTGGATGTGACCCTGGTTGACGTAAATCAGACCACGGTAGCCGAGCAGCGCTCGACTGACTGGATGACGTTTTATTCTCTTTCAAACTTTCTCGACAGCACTGATCAAAACAGGACTGTCGAAGGTCATCCGGCGCCCATGCGTGCCATCGTCACCGCTCGCTTACCGTAGCCTTAGTCCTCTGATGATGCGCTTGACGTCATATTGGGCGTCAGTGGGAAATTTGCAATTTTGCCCGAGTCCCCGCCTTCACTGACCTTCGCAGCACCCTGCTTGTCTACCTCATCAATGCGGATAATCGATTGCATTGGAATGTAGCTTCGCTTCACGCCTGAAAACTCGGACTTGAGCTTCTCTTCGCCCGGATCAACCAAAATTGCCGAGCGTTCGCCAAACAGCATCTCCTCAACTTCCACGAAGCCCCACATATCGCTCTGATAGATGTGTTTTGCGTAGACCTCAAAGATCTGTTTACCGTTATGAAAAATGATTTTGTAGACCGGTTGGTTCGACATAGTGCTCATGTTGTTCCGATGTGGGCGAGCGATGCTACCACTTTTGCCAAAATTCGAAAGGCTTTCGGGGAGGCCAATTCCCTATGTACGACGGTATAATAGCGCGTTACTGATCTTTCGAGCACACGCAATTGAGCACAAAAACGCCATCTAAAGTCTTTATCCAAACACATGGCTGCCAGATGAATGAGTACGACTCTGCGCGCATGGGCGACCTACTCAAGGAAAGCCATGGTATGGAGCGAACCGACAACGCCGAGGAAGCCGACGTGCTTCTCCTGAACACGTGCTCTATTCGGGAAAAGGCGCAAGAAAAAGTCTTTCATCAGTTGGGACGCTGGAAAGCGATAAAAGCTGAGCGCCCAGAGGTGGTGATCGGCGTGGGTGGCTGCGTTGCTAGCCAGGAGGGCGAGGCCATCAGCGACCGCGCACCCTACGTTGACCTTATCTTTGGCCCGCAAACACTCCATCGATTGCCCGAGATGCTCGAGACACGTAACGAGCGAGACAGCGCAGTTGTTGATATCTCGTTTCCCGAGATTGAGAAGTTCGATCGCCTACCACAACCGACCAGTGACAGCGCGACAGCCTTCGTCTCCATCATGGAAGGCTGCAGCAAGTACTGCACCTTTTGCGTGGTTCCCTACACTCGCGGTGAGGAGGTCTCGCGGCCTGTCGATGACGTCATTGCCGAGATCGCTCACTTGGCAAACGAGGGTGTCAAAGAGGTCAACCTGCTTGGCCAGAACGTGAATGCCTATCGAGGCGAGAACCATTTGGGCGATATTGTCGATTTCGCCGAGCTGTTGGGGTTGGTCAATTTAGTACCCGGCATCGAGCGCATTCGATACACCACCTCGCACCCCGTCGAGTTCAGCGATGCGCTCATCGAGTGCTACCGTGACATCCCAGCGTTAGTGGACCACCTCCACCTGCCCGTGCAGAGTGGCTCTGACCGAATTTTGATGGCCATGAAGCGCGGCCACACGGCGATTGAATACAAAGCGAAGATCCGAGCCTTACGAGCTATTCGCCCGAACATATCGCTTTCTTCTGACTTCATTATTGGATTCCCCGGTGAGAGCGAGCAGGACTTCCTTGCGACGATGAAGCTGATCGAAGACATCGGTTTCGATACGTCCTTTAGCTTTATTTACTCAGCTCGTCCGGGCACGCCGGCATCGGACCTTGCCGATGATACGCCCGAAGATGTGAAGAAAAAGCGCTTACAGCTGCTTCAGACACGTATCAATCAACAGGCCATGGCGATCAGTCGTCGCATGGTGGGGACGACGCAGCGAATTCTGGTTACAGGCGTGTCTAAGAAAGATCCGGGGCAATTAGCGGGTCGGACAGAGAACAACCGCGTTGTTAATTTCTCGTGCTTAGATCATGACCTTATCGGCGAGTTCGCAACGGTTGAGATCCTCGAGGCACTACCTAACTCGCTCAGAGGCGTGCTTCTGAGTTGACATGGGCGGAAAGATAAGTATCTTCACTTGCCCACAACTATATGAGCGGCCAAACAGTCCTTGGACATTGACCCGACACCTCCCGAGCCTGACAGTCGGGAGGACATCACATCCTCTTCATTTTCCCTAGAACCTGAAGACGCGAAGCATGTTGCACTGCTTTGCGGGCATCTGAACGCCCATTTCAAGCTGATTGAGGACCGATTGCGGGTATCGATCAGTAATAGAGGCAACAAAATTCGAGTGTCCGGCCCCGATGCGGCGCGAGAGTCGAGTGAGCGGCTGCTCAAAAAGCTTTACCGCGACGTAACGCAGGGGATCCGATTGAGTCCAGAGAC
>WTJR01000169.1:7497-9634 GCA_011524755.1 Halieaceae bacterium
TGGAAGAGGACGTTAAGCGCATCCTCTTAGTGCGCCCAGCGGTCGAGGCGGGTGAGCGGCTAGGCTTCCTACCGGGAGATTTGACCCAAAAAGTGGACCCCTATTTGCGGCCTCTGTATGACGCACTGTACGAGATGCTGGGATTCGAAACGGTCGCCAAATACATTGAGCGCAATGTCATTGAGGTGGCACCGCTGGCGTTCATGCGCGGTCGCACGTTGAACAATGCCTTCATTATTCTTGACGAAGCGCAGAATACGACCCGTGAACAAATGAAGATGTTCCTCACTCGCTTGGGCTTCGGATCGACCGCCGTCATCACCGGTGATGCTACGCAAATTGACCTCCCACGAGGCCAGCCCTCAGGACTCGTGCATGCAACGCAGGTGCTTGACGGTGTCGACGGGGTGTCTTTCACCTGGTTCGGAAAGAAAGACGTGGTTCGCCACCCGTTAGTCCAACGTGTGGTTAACGCCTATGAGGAGCATGACGCGATCATGGCAAACTCGGAGGAGCGGCGATAATGGACGTTACCGTTCATGTCGATCGCAACCAGGCTGACGCACCAGATGACGAGAGTTTCCGGATCTGGGTGATGTCTGCACTCAGCGGGGATCACTCAAATAGGCCCGTCGGTGACAGCGCGGAGCTGAGTATTCAGCTGGTCAACAGTGACCAAATGGCCGACTTCAATACGCGTTATCGCGATAAACACGCCGATACCAACGTGCTCTCGTTCCCGGTGGATGCTGACCTGCAAGATCGCACGGGTCTCTTGGGCGATCTCATTCTCTGTGATGAGGTCATTAACCGAGAGGCCGCGGAACAAGCAAAGCCGAGAGAGCATCACTGGGCGCACATCACGATTCATGGCGTGCTTCATTTATTGGGTTACGACCACATTGATGAGGACGACGCCGAGATCATGGAAGCACTTGAAATACAAAAACTGGATGGTTTAGCCATTCCCAATCCCTACAACGCTTGAGACACTCAACATCAAATGAACACTCACGACTCAAGAAGTAACGATACTGACGACCGCTCTTGGCTTGACCGTCTGACTCAGATGGTGACTGGCACGCCCTACACGCGTGCTGATCTTGAGGGCCTCCTCGAGCTCGCAGCCGAGAACGAGGTCATCGATGAAGACGCCAAAACCATTATGGAAGGCGCGCTGACCGTTGGAGAAATGCAAGCCCGAGACGTGATGATTCCTCGCGCTCAAATGGTCGTCATTCGCGCTGGCGCAACACTCGAAGAAGTACTGCCTCAAATCATTCACACGGGACACTCGCGGTACCCCGTGGTTGGCGAGAGCACCGATGACGTACTCGGTATCCTACTGGCCAAAGACCTACTGCCCTTCGTCCTCAATCCGGATGCAAACTTCGATATCTCAGCGCTTCTGCGCTCTGCAGTTATCGTCCCGGAGAGTAAACGTCTCAATGTGCTTTTGAGAGAGTTCCGCCAGGCACGAAATCACATGGCCATTGTCATTGACGAGTACGGTGGTGTTGCAGGCCTGGTCACGATTGAAGACGTTCTGGAAGAAATCGTCGGTGAAATCGAAGACGAGACCGATACCGATGAAGAAATTCATATCCGCAAGTTGACCGAGGACAGCTACTTCGTCCAAGCACTGACACCGGTCGAAGACTTCAACGAAGCTTTCGATGTCGATTTCAGTGACGAAGAGTTCGATACCATTGGCGGCTTAGTTCTGCAGGCCTTCGGTCGACTACCCACACGCAACGAGACGATCGACTTCGATGGATTCGAGTTCCGCGTGATTAATTCGGATCAACGCAAACTCAATAGTCTGCGTGTCACGGTCCTACCAAAAGGCTAAGTCATGATCATGCAGAGTCTTGCTGGTCGCGCATTACTCTGCCTTCTGGCGGGTTCGATCTTTACTCTGGGACTGGCGCCGTTCGATCTAAAGCTGTTATCGCTCGCCAGCATGGCCCTCTTTGCCTTTGTGCTGACAGGTCAATCTTGGCGTCCTAGCCTACTGCTGGGATGGTGCTTCGGTCTGGGTTTCTTTGGGGCCGGCGTCTCGTGGGTGTATGTCAGCATCAACGTCTACGGTCACGCACCACTCGTCTTAGCGCTCACGTTAACGACGTTATTTTGC
>WTJR01000077.1:0-1745 GCA_011524755.1 Halieaceae bacterium
GGTAACTTCAGTAGCTGCCCGTGTCCCGTGAAACCAAGGAAAACAAACAGCAGTGCGCACAATGCGTTCACTGCAATGATGGGATAGGCCATGAGTCCCAGACTGGCGTCGAGCGAGACGCAGACCAGTACGCCCGCGCTGACGGCAAGCCAGATGGTGAACACCTGCCACGAAACAACGCTCAATGATTTAGTCAGGCCCTCAAGATCACTGCCGTTGATGTGGCCCAGATAAATGCGCCCACCCACGTAGCCGTGAAATACGGCGCCAACCGCAGCGATGAACGCCGCTACATTGAGATACCAGAACGCCACCCGTAACCACCCAGCTTATAGTTTTGCAGCCGACCAGCTGGCCTGGTTAATCGCCGCCTTCGCATCCAGTTCAGCCGCCTCGAAGGCACCGCCAATCAGCTCAACGCTGACACCAGCACCGTCGAGCGAATCATAGAGCTCACGAAGCGGCTCCTGTCCCGCGCAAATAATCACCGTGTCTACATCGAGACTCACCGGCTTATCCTCAATCATCAAATGCAGGCCATCATCATCGATCAACCGGTACTCAACACCGTTAATCATGTTGACGCCGCGACGACCAAGCGTGGTCCGATGCGTCCAACCCGTTGTTTTACCCAAACCACGGCCGACAGGCGTAGACTTGCGTTGAATCAGGTAAACCTCTCGATCCGCTCGCGCGACTTGCGGCTCAACCCCAGTCACACCACCTCGTGGATGGTTTTCAAAGTCAATGCCCCACTCCCTCGCAAAAATGTCGATATCGAGTGCCGCTGAAGGTCCGTCGTGAGTAATAAGGTCGGTTACATCGAAGCCAATACCGCCTGCGCCTACCACTGCTACCTTTTTACCAATGGGCTTGCGTCCCATGATGGCGTCGATGTAGCCCACGACCATGGGGTGGTCGATACCTTTGATATCGGGAACTCTGGGCGTAATGCCCGTTGCAACGACAACGTGATCAAAGCCCTGACCCTCCAGGTCCGCCGCTGACACTCGCTCACCCAATCTGACATCGACATCGAGCTTATCCAACATCTTGCTGTAGTAGCGGAGCGTCTCGTGAAACTCTTCCTTGCCAGGCACACGCTTAGCCAGATTGAACTGGCCACCAATTTCATCAGCAGCATCAAAAAGGGTGACCTTGTGGCCACGCTCTGCAGCAACGGTCGAGTACGCCAAGCCAGCAGGCCCTGCACCAATGACAGCCACTGATTTTGGCGAGCTTGTAGGTTCGTAGCTCAACATCGTCTCGTGACAGGCCCGCGGGTTCACAAGGCATGAGGTGGTTTTCATGCTGAACGTATGATCGAGACACGCCTGATTACAGGCAATGCAGGTATTGATCTCGTCTCGACGGCCAGTCGCCGCCTTGTTCATAAACTCGCTGTCAGCCAGCATGGGCCGCGCCATCGACACTAGGTCTGCGTCCCCCCTTTCCAACACTTCCTCGGCTACCTCTGGCATGTTTATCCGGTTAGAGGTGATAACAGGGATGCTGACTTCTTTCCGGACTCTCGCTGTAACACGAGTAAACGCAGCTCGGGGCACCATCGTGGCAATGGTTGGGACATTCGCCTCGTGCCAAACAAAGTGCGTTGAAATGATGCTTGCGCCGGCCTTTTCAAGCTCCTTCGCCAAGAGCGCAATCTCATCCCAGCTCATACCGCCCTGAAGCATGTCCATCGCGGCAATACGGAAGATAACAATAAAGTCATCGCCGACAGTCTC
>WTJR01000077.1:1845-2975 GCA_011524755.1 Halieaceae bacterium
GGCGAGATACCGCCGGTAATGATCATGCCGATGCCACCAGCTGCGCGCTCAGCATAGAACGCCGCCATGCGTTCGAACCCATCGGGCATTTCTTCTAGGCCCGTGTGCATCGAGCCCATGATTGAGCGGTTTTTAATAGTGGTGAAACCGAGATCTAGCGGTTCAAACAGTCTTGGATAGTCAGCGGTTGTGTCTAGTAGCTCAGCGGTGCTCACGTCAACGTCTCCTTTATTATGCAACTCCAGAGTAGCAGGATATCCGCGCTTGCATAGTCGCCTTTGACGGGCAAACTAGGACAGAAGAAGAATAAGCGACGCACAACATGGATGTTCTCAAAAGCGACAGCCCCTTAATTGTCTATCTTGACGTCAAAAGCCCCTACGCGTTTATTTCTGTCAAACCCACATTAGAACTGGAGCAGGAACTGGGGCTCAGGTTCGACTGGCGTCCTTACACGCTTGATATACCGAGCTATCTCGGTTCCGCACGTAAAGAAAAGGGAGCGGTAGTCGAGTCGAGTGGACGGAGTCCCAAGATATGGAATGCTATTCGCTACGCTTACCGCGACGCTCGGCGCTATGCGGAAATGCAGGGCTACATGCTTAAGGGTACCGAGAAAATCTGGGATTCAAGCATCGCCAACATGGGCATTTTGTTCGTCAATCTGTATTTTCGAGATCGTGTGCCCGCCTATTTACAAGCTATCTATCCACCTTTCTGGCGTCGGGAGCTCGACATCGAAGACGTCGATGTCGTGAAACGCTGCCTAGAAGCTGCAGGTATCGAATCAGCAGGGTTTGATGACTTCATTAATGGAGAGGGGAAACAAATGCACGATCACATCCTGGCGCATCGTTTCGATGCCGGGATGTATGGCGTGCCCACCTACGTTTTGGAAGAGGGTGTTTTCTTTGGCCGAGAGCACTTGCCTTACATTCGCTGGGTGCTCACCGGCAAACGAGGCTCGGCACCGGATGTCTCTAATGAGGCGGTTTCATGATTACCGCCTACATCGACTTTAAGTCGCTCGATTGCTTCCTAGCCATCAGTCCAATTCTCAAACTTGCAGATGACTGCGAAACGCCAGTGAGCTGGCAACCCTACCGCAGCAAAGAGCGCGCACTTCCCAC
>WTJR01000077.1:3075-5402 GCA_011524755.1 Halieaceae bacterium
AAAGGACTGTTTGATGCACCCACATTTTTTATTGAGGGGCAGATGTTTATGGGGCGCGCGCACATCCCCCTAATGCGACAGCTGCTGGCGGATGGAGGCGATCGATGAGCGGGTTGTGGACTACTCGATTACTCAAAAAACGAAGAAATCTGGTCGAGCGGCTTTTTCACTGTCGCAGCTCTAGGCACTTTGGCATCTGGAGCCGCATGACCCACAACCAATAAGATCATGGGACGCTCGTTACCGGGGCGACCCAGGATCTTGCTCAAAAACTTCATTGGGTTAGGGGTATGCGTCAGCGTGGCCAGACCAACGTTATGCAGTGCGTTAATCAGAAGCCCAGTTGCAATACCGACGGACTCCGGGACGTAGTAATTCTTTTGCTTCTCACCCGAATCATCAAAACCGTACCGCTCCGCAAAGATCGCTATTAACCATGGCGCCGTCTCTAGGAAGGGTTTTTGAGCATCTGTTCCCAGACCGTGTAAATCATCAAGCCACTGGTCGCCCGCTCGTCCACCATAAAAGGCTCGCTCCTCTTCCTCCGCGGCAACTCTAATCTTCTGCTTGATGTCAGAGTCGCTAACACAGACGAAATGCCAGGGCTGATGATTGGCGCCTGACGGCGCTGACCCGGCTGCCTGCAGGCAGGCTTCTATTACCTCTCGCGGTACGGGCTTATCAGAAAAATGCCGCACCGATCGGCGACGCGAGATCAGCTCAACATAGTCTCGTGCGCGTGCCAGCATCTCCTCTGACTCAGGTGCATGGGGATAATCGAGGGGGATTGGGTCGTAATCGTATTTCATTAACGCGTCTACGCCTGATTTAGCAGTGACGTCACTGTAACATCCGGTCGAGACGGATCCCGATTAAAACGACCAAACAGAAACTTGAAGTTTTGTCATCGCCGTACCATCCTGACAATAACAACTCGACTTCTGGGGAAATTCATGTCTACAAGCACTGACTGGAGCATCGGCGAGGTTCTTAAGACAGCGAGCGAAAAACAAGTAGGCTTCAAATTTAGTTATGCCAAAGCTATCGCTGTCTACGCTGCAATCTCAATTGTCATCACTCTCGTCCAGGAGACCACGGTAGGCGCCGCCGGTGATGTAGCGGCCTCAGTGGTTGAGATACTCGTTACCTTAACCCTGTTTCCCCTTGGTGTAGGGCTTGGACTTCTAGGTATTAGACGCGCAGCAGGGAGGGAAACCCCAGTAAGCACCTTGTGGGAGCCCTATAGCCAAGCGATTCCATTGATTGTCATGTTTCTGTTGATGGCGGTACTCGTTGTCGCCGGCTTCTTCTTGCTCGTTTTACCTGGCATCTACTTATCGATCGCCTACTCATTTGCACCGTATTTGATTGTTGAGAAAAATATGGGGGTCTGGGAGGCTTTGGAGACATCCCGAAAAGCCATAACCCAATATTGGTGGCGGTACTTCGGGCTGATGCTTGTCGCCATGGTACTCGTTATTGTCGGATTGATACCGCTGCTAGTTGGACTGGTCTGGGTGCTTCCAATCGTTGCAATCGCCACGGGTGAAGTGTTTGCGAAAACCTTCGGAAGCCCAGAGACGGAAGCTTTGACGTCGGATCTTGAGTGACCTCATCTGTTTCAGCATAAGCTGAAAACCCAGAGCCTGAGCACGGGTCTGACAATCAGAGCGCTCAGTTATCCCAAGGATTTTGACTGATAACTGAGCGCAATTTTCTGAATCGCGATCATATAGGCCGATAACCGAAGATCATCGACCTTCTCGTCCTCATGCCACCGGACGCGCATGGCCTGGAGTGCGTCGCGCATGGTGTCATCGAGGCCCGACCGGACCAGCTCCAACTCATCGGCCCCCTTTGCGTAATTCGTTCGGAAATTATCGGTGGGCGCCCACTTATCTGAGCCCACCAATGTGCTAAGTCGCTCTAGCTCAGTGAGCATAAGCGCCTGTGTTGCCTCCTGTGCACGCCGCTCCATTCGACCAAAGCGAATATGCGACAGATTTTTTACCCACTCAAAGTACGAGACGGTGACACCGCCCGCGTTTGCATAGAGATCGGGGATGACGACCACACCATTAGCACGGAGCAACTCATCGGCCGCCGCGGTGACGGGCCCGTTGGCCGCCTCGATTATGAGCTTTGCTTTGATGCGCGCTGCGTTGTCGGCATGAATAACGCCCTCCAGAGCCGCAGGAATAAGGATGTCACACTCGGACTCCAGCACCGAGTTACCCTCTGCGATAAACGTTGCATCGGGGAAGCCCTCAACACCGCCTGTAGTGTTAATCCACTCTTTGACCGCAGCCACATCGAGCCCATTGTCG
>WTJR01000077.1:5502-9620 GCA_011524755.1 Halieaceae bacterium
CCCGTGACACAGGCCAGTGCATCCATCTCGGTCGGGTGCAGTCGCTGATACTCATCTGCAATCCAGGCCATCTCCCGGGCCGAGGTTCCCATGTCTGGAGCCGGAACATTTTGGCTCGGATGGATCAAATCTCGTTTGATGAGCTCGTAAGCGAACCGGCGGGTTATCTGCTCTATTTCGTGCTCATCGTATTCGTCGGGGTTAATGCAAAGCCCGCCTTTTGAGCCTCCAAACGGAACATCAACCACGGCACACTTATAGCTCATCAACGCGGCAAGTGCTTCAACCTCGTCCTGGTTTACGGCTAATGCGTAACGAATTCCGCCTTTTACCGGGGTAATGTGATCGGAGTGGACAGAGCGATAGCCTGTAAATACATGAATCCTCTCGCGGAGGCGCACAGGGAATCTAACAGTGTAGGTGGCATTGCAAGTTCTAATCTGCTGGGCCAGACCTGGCGGCAGATCTAACAAGCTTGCCGCACGCAGAAATTGCCGATCAACGTTTGCTGTAAAACTTAATTCTCGAGAAGACATCATCAAGCCCCCCACTCGATTTCAGACTCCAGCAAGCTCACCGCCGCATCTGTGCGGCTCTACATCAGTTCAAATCGCATCCACTCGCGCACCTTGAGCCTTCAAAATCGGTTTCATCTGCCGATAGGCCTGAGGCGTTCGAACCAAGGGGATACGAGGGTATAAATGATGGATGACGTGGTATTGCATACCAGAAGACCAGATGTTGCCAAAGCGCGACTTGAAGCTCTGGGTATCGTCATACCGATCGGTACCACAGCCAGGGTAATGCGGCGCCCAAGAGAGATAAAACTGAACATAGAAGACCGCGACCATTCTTGGAAGCCACCACAAGAGCGCTGCCTCTATCGCCAGCCCATTGAGTGCCATGCCACACAGGACACCCATGTAAACGAGCTGATAAGCCACCGAGTGCAGAATGAGATCTTCACGACCAATGCGCTTCAAACAGCGCACATAGGGATGCTCTCCGCCGTATGGCTTAGGTTGGCGCCACTGCACACTGCCCCAGAAAAAGCCCGCTACCGTGTCGTAGTGCTCATTGTGGTCCGGGTCGAGCTCCGGATTATTCGCATGTTTGTGGTGCTCCATGTGCGTTGCACGCAAAACAGAGTACGGCATGACTAAAGGTATGGGGCTCAACCAGCCGACCAACTCGTTAAGCCAACGCTTTGATTTACCAGGCATCGCAAATATCGAATGCTGTGCTTCGTGAGATGGCAGGTAAGAGGCCGCGACATTAACAGTCGCAATGATAAAGCCCAGCCAGAGCGGCATCATACCGTTGAGGCAAAGCACCCAAACGGCAATCCAACACGCTAAATTACCGAGCCCCCAAGCAAGGGACAGATAAGGGAATTTATCGAGATGCTGTTTCGCAATTTCGCGCTCCATTGCACGAAGCTCGAGCTCTGTCTTAGCTGTTAAATCCATCGTCCCGTCCATGACGCTACGCCTCCCCAGGCACCAAAAACGATCAGCGCCACAGTCCACATGTCAACGCCACCAATGGCGTCGACCCCGAACTCTGCCATAACCTGAACCGAGAGTGGAGCCAAAAAAGCCAATCCAAAGAAAAAGGGTAACGCCCCTAAGAACCACTCTAATAACTTCGCAAGCATAATTTTTACTCTTGTGGTCTACACGGTCCCGTTCAAGCCATTGCAGCACGAATCCGCTCGATTGGAATCGAGCGACTCAGTAACTTATTCGCGGCAAATGCGCGCTGAGGTAATGCGCCTAAACGAGACGCATGCTCCATCGCACGGTCGACGAGTGCCGCCGAGGGCACGACTTCGTCCAAAAAGCCAGCCGCCATCGCCGACTCGGGAGAGTGAATCTGAGCCGCCACAATGGACTCAAACCGATGCGCCTCCGCAAGTCGATAAACGGCCGGCTCGTAACCAAACGCCGGTAGATCCATATCAATGGCCGTTTCGTTCAAGCCGTACTTGTAATCACCCTCGATACCAATGCGCTTATCAGCACACACCAACATCACAGAGCCGAGCGCCAAACAGTGGCCTGTTACCGCACAAACAACGGGATGCGGGAAAGTGAAAATCCTAAATGCCAATTCACCACCGGCTTTGACCATGGCTGCCGCGGCGTCTGCATCCCCGCTAGAGATGACCTTCAAATCAAAGCCCGCTGAGAAGCACCCGTCCCGACCTAACCACATCAGCGACGCTGACTTGGCCTCAACCTCATCGAGCGCCTCGTTAAAATCCCGAATCGCGTCGGGGGAGAACACATTTCGCTTACCATCATCGTGCGTAAGAACAGCGACGTTTTCCTGAAATTCCAGTGTGAGTGACATACCTGCTCCTTACCTACTTAGTGTTATTGGTTCTGTGTATCGAGCCCCTATATTTAAGCAGAATGCAGGCGCCATGACATTATCGGGGAAAATGGATGGCCGAACTCAGTCGGGACTCAATCCGCTCAATGCACTATGCGCCCGAATGCGAGGTGCTACTTTCGCTGGGTACCACCATAGCGTCATTCAACGCTAACCGAACGTCGATCTCCACAAATGCTTCCCAGCTAGTTGAGTTCAGCAGAGCACGTGCCAGCGAGTCTGGCACGCTGGATGCCTTTTTGCGCGAATTTGGTCTTTCAAACGCTGAGGGGATTGCGCTGATGTGCTTGGCTGAGGCGCTTCTGAGGGTTCCTGACGAGCCAACATTGGACGCACTCATCTCGGAAAAAATCCGAGAGGGGAACTGGGGCGCACACCAGAACGCATCTGATTCCAATCTAGTAAACGCATCCATTTGGGGTCTCATGCTCGCCGGTAAGATTGTTGGACCGGGTGATCTCCTCCAGCAGGCACCGGCCAATTGGCTAGCAAAACTAACGCACCGTATTGGTGAACCCACGGTTAGGCTGGCAACACTCCAAGCGATGAAGATTCTTGGTGGACAATTTGTTCTCGGCCGCGACATAGGCTCTGCTCTCAAGCGCGCGGGACGAAACGCGACCCTGTGTAGCTTCGATATGCTGGGCGAAGGCGCGCGAACGCAAAAAGATGCTGATCGCTACTTCGATAATTATCTCGCAGCGATAGAAACGGTGGGGAATGCCAGTACTGCCTCACACCTGTTCGATGGGCACAACGTCTCAGTAAAACTATCGGCGCTTCATCCGCGGTTTTGGGAGAGTCATCGCGAGACTTGTCTTCCAGCCCTCAAGGAGAAGGTCTTAGCCTTGGCCGTGACGGCGCGCCGTTTCAATATTGGCATGAGCCTAGATGCTGAGGAATGCGCTCGACTCGAACTCACGATGGACGTATTCGAGTGGCTATGCGAGCAGCCTGAACTTGAGGACTGGCAAGGGCTAGGATTTGTCCTGCAGGCGTATCAAAAACGCGCGCTTGACGTGGCTAAATGGTTAATCGCGCTCGCGCAATCCCGACCGGCGGGCATCATGGTGCGATTGGTAAAAGGCGCTTACTGGGATGCTGAAATCAAGATAGCTCAACAGCGAGGGCTAACTGACTACCCGGTGTTCACTCGCAAGTCTCATACCGATGTGTCCTATGAAGCCTGCATGCGCACGCTAATAGCCTGCCCAGACATCTACTGTCAGTTTGCAACGCATAACGCCCTGACAATTGCTCAAATCCGTGAAGCCGCCGGCGAGTGTGACCGACCCTTTGAATTCCAAAAACTTCACGGCATGGGTGATTTGCTCTATGCGCTCCTTGAGGAGCAAGATCCCAGCCTAAGAATCAGAACCTATGCGCCGGTGGGGCAGCATGAAGACCTGCTCCCCTACCTCGTCAGACGGCTTCTCGAAAATGGGGCCAACAGCTCCTTCGTAAATCGATTTCTCGACGCTGACCTCCCCGTTAGTGAATTAGTATCAGACCCACTAAACACCTTGCCTAGCGACGCTACTTCCAGCTTTTCACACATACCCCTGCCCCGGGATATTTTCCAAGGCAGCGATATTCCCTGGTTATCGTCAGCAGGGTTTGATCTGAATGAGCGATCAACGGGCATAAGGTTCGAGACGGCCAACTTTCAGATGACCGAGCTGAGCTGTGATAGCAGCCAGCAACCCGAGTGTGAGACAGGT
>WTJR01000175.1:0-7868 GCA_011524755.1 Halieaceae bacterium
ACCATTAATGAATTCGCTATTCGAAATGGTGGGGGTAGATTGACCTTGGGTGGTCTGTACAGCATGGACTCAGAGAACATCGATGCGGAGCTAGTTGTTACGTTGCCGCTGGTCGACAACATTCCATGGGTTGCAGCCTTGGCCGGTGGATTGCCTATTGCTGCGGGGGCCTACCTTGCAAGTAAGGTCTTTGAGGACCAAATGAAGAGTCTGTCCAGTGGCGTGTACTCAGTGAGCGGGCCCGTGAGCTCGCCAGAGGTTAAATTTGTGCGCGTATTCGACGCCAAATTATCGTCGACTAGAGACAATGGTGCAGCTGAAGATCAATCTTCAGCCGACGCTTCGGAGAGTGAGCGTAAATAACGAAAGAGTTTTCTCGATGACGTGGGTGCCTGATCCCGTTGTCGCTCCTCGTGCGCGCTGCGAGTGAGCTGTCTGATCAATTGCCGATCACCGTGAGGCCAAATGGCGAGAACCTCTGTCAGCGCCTCGTCGCCTCTGGCGAGCAGCGCATCTCTGGCACCCTCGATTACTCGCTCTTGTGCCTTTGCCTTCCGCGATGTTTCGTGAAGGGCATCGAGCGCATCCGCAATCTGCTCAGCATCCGCACTGCGCATAAGTTTGCCGATGAACTGCATTTGCCGGCGTCTACCGCTGCGGTGCGATATTCGTTGGGCCAATTGCACCGCTTCGATCAAGGCCTCGTTATCAATATTGAGTTTTGCTAGTTGTGCCGCCGAGAGATCGACTAACTGTTCTCCCAGACTTTGAAGGGCGTGCATTTGACGCTTTCGAGCACTTTTACTCTCGATCAAGCCGTCATCATCTTCCTCAAGGAAATCGTCAGACATCGCGATTCAACCGTAGAAGTAGGCCGCTAGACCGAGGAAGGCAAAGAATCCAACAACATCAGTGATGGTAGTGAGGACCACACCGCCGGCGAGCGCAGGGTCTATATCCAACCGGTCCAAGAGCAGCGGTAGCGATGCGCCAGCGATACCCGCAGTTATCAGATTAATGACGATTGCGAAGGCAATAATCATTCCGAGTCGTATGTCACTGAACCAATAGGAAGCGATGACGGCAATGACTGCTGCCCACAATAGCCCATTGATGAGTGACACAAGAATTTCTCGTCGCACCAACCAAATTTCCGTTCGATCGTTAATCTGACCCATAGCCATCGCACGAATGAGGACCGTCAGGCTTTGTGTCCCTGCGATGCCGCCCATGGAAGCAACGATGGGCATCAACACAGCAAGCGCAACAACTTTCTCAATCGTGTCCTGGAAGAGCCCAATGACGGATGCCGCGAGGATGGCTGTGGCCAGGTTAATCGCAAGCCAAATGGCACGCTGAGGTGCGGTGCTTAATACAGGCGTAAAAGCGTCGCCGTCACCGAGACCTGCCATCACTGCCAGGCTGTGGTCGGCTTGCTCACGAATCACGTCAACCACGTCATCAATGGTAATTCGACCAATCAATTTGCCATCGGGATCAACCACGGGCGCGGAGATCCAGTCATTTCGTTCAAAACGACGTGCAACCTCGTCAGCGGAAGTCATGGCGTCAAGTGGTTCACGCTCGGTCTTCATCATCTCTCGCACGGAAGTGTGTGGATCCGAGACGAGGAGCGTCCTGACCGGCAACAGGCCAACGTACTTATCATCGCGGTTGACGACAATAAGGCTATCCGTGTTCTCAGGTAGTCGCGTATGACGTCTCAGGTAGCGAAGGACCACGTCCATTGTCAGATCAGCTCGGATCGTAAGCGTGTCGGTGCTCATCAATCCGCCCGCCACGTCGTCGGGGTAGCTGAGTACCGTTTCAAAACGCTCCCGATCGTACTCTGTTAGCGAGTCAAGAATTCGGTCTGTATCAGCCTGAGGCAGCTCATGAAGAATGTCCGCAACATCATCGTCATCTAGCTGGACAATGAGTTCGGCAACTGCCTCGGGTTGCAGTTCAGCCAGGAAGTTATTTCGAATGTCATCGGGCAGTTCATTGAGGACGTCTGCTTCTTGTTCGTGATCGAGCAATACCCAAAGCTCATCTCGAGTCGTTGGAGGCGAGGAGCTGATAAGGTGAGCGATGTCACCGGGCGACATGTCTGCCAGCAGCGACGCGACATCCGAGGGAGTGCCCGAGCGCAACGCATCGGTGACGCGAGTCACTGCAATGCTTGCTTGTGCGCTCATATCAACCATCGTGTGTCCCTCTCAATCGCGCGTGAAGGGTAACACCGCTTGCCCGTTTTCACCCTACGAACAAATACCACCAGAAAGCGATCTATGATCGCGGCATATCTCGGTGCAGTATTGTCACGCTTGAGAACTGCTCGGCGAGTGCCTTTCCGACACGCTCTGTCATATACACCGAGCGATGTTTGCCGCCTGTGCAGCCTATGGCAATGCTTAGGTAGGCTCGCTGACTCGCCTTGTACATGGGCACCCAGCGAATCAGCATCTCGATAAGGTCTTTTGCAACCTCGTGTGTTTGATCGTGGCTCTCGAGAAACTCGATTACGCCTGGTGCTTGTCCTGTAGAGGCCCGTAACTCGGGCTCCCAATGTGGGTTGGCCAGCATGCGCATATCCAGGACGATATCGGCATCAACGGGCGCACCTTTTTTGAATCCAAAGGACTGAACCTGAATTGACAGCGTGTTGGTGTCAGCCGCATCAACGCGCTGGGTCACAAGTTCTCGTTGTTGGTAGGGCGACATCTCGCTGGTATCAATAATGAGATCAGCGGCGGATGCTAGAGGTTCTAAAAGCTCCCTCTCGGCCGCAATGGCCTCGCTCAGCGAACGACCATCTTTACTAAGGGGATGTTTCCGTCGGGTCTCGTTGAAGCGTTTGCTCAGTGCCTGCGAAGTCGCATCAAAGAAAATGAGTTGCAGTTCCAAGCCCTCGCGAAGTGTTTTCAGATAGTCCCTGAAATCGGTAACCCCAGCGTACTCGGTCCTGATATCGATGCAGATTGCTAAACCCTTGTGGGTGGCTGACGACTGTTGCGAGAAATGCTCAATAAGAAAGCTAACGAGTGCGATGGGGAGGTTATCTACGCAGTAATAGCCCAGGTCTTCCAGCTGGTTAAGGGCTGAACTTTTACCCGATCCGGAGGTGCCACTGACAATGAGAATTCGCATGGTCTTGCTCTCTTGCTCACACTGACCCGGCGGTAGGCGAGCACTGCATGTTAAAGCCTGCCCAATTAAAAAGGCCGGCAAAAGCCGACCTTCGAAGTATATACCGACCAAGCAAACATCGCTTGATCCGTTGCGTGTTTTAGTGAGTTCGTTGTTTACGTTTGTGATCCGTGACTTGCCGGTCGAGTTTATCAATGACCGAGTCGATAGCCGGATACATGTCAGATAATGTCTCGGAGGCGAAGAAGTCGGCTCCGGCGAGGTGAAGATTTGCTTCCGCTTTGTGCTTAGCTCGCTCCACAACCAAAACAAATTCTATGTGATCGATCGTGTCGCAGTGCCGCTGCACTCGTCTTAGTTTTTTGGAGATGTGCTCCCTTAGTCCGTCGGTTACTTCTACGTGATGTCCACTGATGGTCAATCGCATGGCCTAATCTCCTGTCGTTTCAATAATCAAATAAACCGCTTTCTCTCGTTAGATGGTCCTATGTTCATTTGCTCTCGGTACTTCGCAACTGTACGTCGAGCGACTACAACGCCTTCGTCTGCCAACAGAGTGCAGAGTTTTGCGTCGCTCCAGGGTTTTTGAGGGTTTTCCGCAGCCACGATGCGCTTGATTAGCGCCTTGATGGCTGTTGATGAGCACTCACCTCCCTCAGTGGTGGCCACGTGACTCGAGAAGAAATATTTCAACTCGTAGATGCCGCGTGGCGTGTGCATGTACTTCCGTGTGGTTGCCCGGGAAACGGTGGACTCGTGGAGGTCCACCTCTCCCGCAATGTCGGCCAGAATAAGTGGGCGCATGGCCTCTTCACCGTGATCCAAAAAAGCCCGTTGATGCTGGACAATGGACGAAGCCACTTTGAGTAGCGTCTCGTTGCGACTCATCAGGCTCTTAATGAACCACTTCGCTTCTTGCATACTGGTTCTTGCATAGTCTCTGTCAGCCGACGAGCCGGCACTGAGTAGATCCGCGTAGTGATCGTTAATACGTAATTTGGGTGCAATATCGGGGTTGAGCTCGACGCGCCACTTTCCTTCCGCGCGTTTTACAAAAACGTCAGGAACGATGTACTCCGTAGCCTCAGTGGCAACCGTTGATCCGGGCGTTGGGTTGAGCGTTCGAATCAGTGTAAGGGCACCTAGAATATCCTCGGGCCTGGTTCGCATCCGGCGCGCAAGATTTTTTGGATCAGCCACCGGAATTTGCTCTATGTGTCGACTCACCAGTAAGCCGGCTGTATCACGGTGTGGTGTGTCGACAGACATCTGTCGGAGTTGAATCAATAAGCATTCTCTCAGGTCTGTGGCGAAGACCCCGGTGGGCTCGAAGTGTTGCAGCCGGTGCAAGACCGCCATGACCTCATCCATTTCAACGTCATCAAGCGCCAATCCAGCATGGATTTGTTCCGGGGTCTGGGTCAGTCTGCCTTCACTGTCGACCGCGTCGATGAATGCCAGGGCAATGGCGTGGTCAGTCTCGGAAAAGCGAGTCAGATTCAGCTGCCACAACAGGTGCGATTGGAGTGTCTCGGGTAATGAATCACGCTCTGCAAAAGCCAGATCATCGGATCCAGCACTCATCCCTGAAGAGGGGGGTGCGGCAGAAGGCATGACGTCTTCCCATGCGGCATCTACTTGGAGTTCTGTCCCTGGAATGGCGTCGCTGACGCTATCTGAGAAGTCGACGCTCTCGCGTATATCGTCATCGACAGGTTCGGCAATCAGCTCCTCTTCGTCTAGAAGTGGATTGCTCTCGAGTGTTTCTGAAATGGTCTGCTGAAGATCTAGGGTACTGAGTTGCAGGAGCTTAATAGCCTGCTGAAGCTGAGGTGTCAGCGTGAGTTGTTGGCCAAGCTTTAACTGCAGCGCTTGCTTCATAGATCTCTAAAAGCCGCTATTGGAGAATCAGTTTAGCGCTTTCAAATCGGGGAAGGCAATCGAGTTGGCAAAGGTTTTGCATGTGCCAATTCCGGCAGGGGTGCTAGAGGCGGAAATCCTGACCAAGATAGACTTTCCGAACCTTGGCGTTATCAAGAATGCTCTGGGCATCGCCGTCAGCGATAACCTTGCCCTCACTAACAATGTAGGCGCGCTCGCAGATGTCGAGCGTTTCCCGGACGTTGTGATCGGTGATCAACACACCGATGCCGCGCTCTTTGAGGTGCGTAATGATCGCCTTGATATCCGATATGGAGATAGGATCAACCCCGGCAAATGGCTCATCGAGTAAAATCACGCGGGGCTCAGTTGCTAAGGCACGCGCAATCTCAACCCGTCGTCGCTCGCCACCTGACAAGCTTTGCCCAAGCGAGTCCTTGATATGTGTGATGTGAAACTCGTGAAGTAACTCGTCACATTGGGTTTGTTGTTCTTCCTGAGACAAATCATCCCGTGTTTCTAAAATCGCCATGATGTTGTCTTCGACCGTCATCCTTCTGAAGATGGATGCCTCTTGTGGGAGGTAGCCCAATCCGCGCCGCGCGCGTAAATGGATAGGTAGGTCGGTGACGTCTTCTCCGGACAAGGTGATGGCACCCTCGTCACTTGTTACCAGTCCAACCATCAAGTAGAAACATGTGGTTTTGCCGGCACCGTTCGGCCCAAGTAATCCAACGATCTCGCCAGCATTCACTGACATCGACATGCCATCCACAACGCGACGGCCCTTGTACGCCTTTGCTAAACCTGTGGCGGAGAGCACCTCAGTCATCTTATTTGCCGTCGCGTAACGAGTTGGGAGGGATGGTCACCTTGACTCGTTGAGGTGCACCTGTCTCGGGTGAGCCAGCGGCCATGACGCGCTGCGTTCCGACTAAATATTCGATCGTACTGCCCTCGATTACTGCACCATCCTGAAGGATTTTCGCCTTCCCTACTAAACGTACGCGCTCACTCTTCTCGTGATATTCAATCATCTCTGCGCTGGCGTCGATGGGCGTCTCGGCATTTTCAGGCTGCTGCTTAAGTGTCGCGGGGTTGCCTTTTGCTGTGATGAGGGTCGAATTGTCGCTATCAAAACTGAAGACTAGGCTGTCAGCGCGAATTTCCAGGCTGCCCTGTGTTAGCACAACATCGCCGCGATAAGTCGTCTTACCTGAGGGCTCCTCACGCATGGCGCTATCTGCCGATATCTCGATTGGCTGATCGGTGTCAGCCGCAAACACCGCACCTGTCCCAAACAGGCCGAGACAGAGAAAGAGGGCGGTCATGCGCTGTATCCCTATTGTCATGGCGTCTGCTGGCTCCGCTGATATGTCGATCGCACTTGACCCAGTAGCTCCGCTGTTCCCTGCTCAAGATCGATAACGAGCCCATCTGATGCTGACAAACTTTGATTGCTGGTCAATTGTGTTTTATCCGTCGAGATAGCCCGACCAGCGGCGATATCGACCACGACCGTCTCGGTGAGAAGGCTAACACCATCCGCCCGCGAGACCACGACACCGCCTTCCAGTTTCACTGTGTCATTCGACGCGTCTGAAGTGCCATTGGGGGAGGCCAGTATCCATTCTTGCCCTTGGCGGTCGCGGCGCCGGACTTCTAACTCTGACAGGTCAGTCGTCGACTGATTTTCGAGTCGGATCGCGTGTGTCGCACTGCTTTGCTCGAGTTTATTGCCCTCGCTGTCATAGCGTGTGAGAACCAGTTGATCAATTTCGACTTCAACCAGTGCCTGAGGCGCACTACTCGTTGGGGATTCGCTGTCAACGCGAGCGAAAACAGCCAGAAGGGTCACAACGCCGATGAGGGCAAACGCAATACTCCACTTCATGAGGACTTATGACTCACCAGTAGATCGCATAATTCCCGCACGCATCCATCGCCGCCTGACCGGGTCGATACCCAGTTAGCCTTCGATTTCACCTCGGTAGCGGCGTCAGCGGGACACGCACCTAACTTCACCGACTCGATTGCCGTCAGGTCGGGCAAGTCGTCACCTATGTAGGCAACCTGATCGAGCGACAGATTCATCTGATCCACAAGATCTGAAAGGGCGGCTAGTTTGTCCTCTCTGCCCTGAACAAGGTGAGCAATACCCAGTTCCCGCGCGCGTCGCTCAACCATGGGTGATGTGCGGCCAGTGATGATGGCGGTTTCGATCCCCGAAGCTTGGGCGCGCTTTATGCCAAGGCCATCTTTGATGTTGAAGGATTTAAGCTCTTGTCCATCGCTGGTATAGGTGATTTTTCCATCGGTCATGACGCCATCGACATCCATGACCAGTAAGCGAATATCGGCGAAATCGGTCATACGATACCCGCCTTCAATAGCGCCAATAACTGTACGACACCGGTGACCCTGTTGCCCTCATCCACCACGATGAGTGCACTGATACTGTCATTTTCCATGCGCGTCACTGCTTCAGCAGCGAGTGCGTCTGCATCGATGGTCTTGGCGCCCGCGGACATGACGGTACCCACTTGCGTGGTGCTTAAGTCATGGTTCTGCTCGAGTGCGCGGCGGAGGTCACCGTCGGTGAAGATACCTAATAAATGCCCATTTGCATCTATCACGGTCGACATACCAAGGCCTTTGGCGGAGATTTCCATGAGTGCGTCAGCCAGTGAAGTATCGGTTGTTACCCGAGGAACATCATTCCCTGTAACCAGTACATCGCTCACACGTGTCAGTAGTCGACGACCTAAGGCGCCACCGGGGTGGGTGAATGCAAAGTCCTCGGCCGTGAATCCCCTCTGCTCGAGAAGCGCGATCGC
>WTJR01000175.1:7968-9578 GCA_011524755.1 Halieaceae bacterium
CGCAGCGTCTGACCGAGTGACCATCCCCATATCGCCATGACAAGCTTCGGCTGGGTGCACGAATTGCGCGGGCGTACCGGTACTGGCGAGCGTGGCGGCAATTTTATTGCCGATATGCCCGCTTTTTCCCATCCCGCTGACAATCACTCGTCCATCGACAGATGCTAGGAGATCTACCGCTTTGCTAAAGCTGTCGTCGATTCGGTGCTCTAACTGCTCGACGGCCTGTCGCTCAATGGCGATAGTGCGTTTAGCAGACTCGATAGCCGATCTTGGCGAATTACTGTCTGAGGTCACAATGCGAAGTCCGGATAGAAGATAAGTAAGCCAATGTAAGCGGTGTACATACTAACCAATAAGACACCTGAGGCCCGCCCAAGTTCACCATTACTGGCTTTGCCGTGTTTGGCGTTTCGGTAGGCGACCCAGGCCAATAACATTAAGGTGCCGGTTGTCAGTATCGTCACCGGCCAATCGCGACTCATCACATTAGCGTTTAGTGTCAGCGGCCCAAACAGCCCTGGACCAGCGAGTACAACCAGTAAGTTGAAGACATTGCTACCCACGATGGCACCAATGGCGATGTCCGAGTGCCCCTTCAAGGCGCTCATGACCGATGCCGCGAGCTCTGGAAGGCTTGTACCTATGGCGACGATGGTCAATCCGATAATGAGCTCGGATACGCCCAATGCTGTCGCAATGTTGACGGCACCAACGACCAGTAGTCTTGACGAGATAACCAACAGCACCAAGCCAAGGAAGAATACCCCCCAGGCTTTCAGAGGCGTGAGTTCGGGGTTGCTGTCGACACTGCCGTCAGGCGTCGCTCCGCGTCGAGCTAGCAGCGTTAAAAAAATCACCAGACCGAAGAGAAGGAGAGCACCGTCGACAATGGAGAGAACTCCATCAACCATCAAGGCACCGGCAAGCAGTGTGACGATGACCATTTGAGGAAGTTCGCGTTTTGTCGTACTCGCATCAATGGCTATGCTTCGGATCAGTAACGTAACACCAAGTACCAATCCTATGTTGGTGATATTCGAGCCCAGCGCGTTGCCGACCGCTAGTTCTCCTGATCCCGACAGCGACGCCATGATGGACACAACGATTTCAGGTGCTGATGTGCCCAGTGAAACAATGGTCATCCCAATCAGCAGCGGTGACATGCCGGCGTGATTTGCAATGGCAGCCGCGCCCTCTACGAACTTATCGGAGCTCCAAACGAGGCCTGCAAGGCCTAGGGCAATGAATATAAAATCCAACATGTAATAAGAGTCGTGACCTTCAGGTTCAAAAACGCACCGCTGAGCATCAGCGATCGGGTATCATACGGCAATGTGAGCGCCGAGCAGACTCCGACACCGGTAAAATCGGAGCGACTCATCCCAACAATTTACGTTTTGAGCTAAAAATCGCATGAAATCTGTCAAAGTAATGATTACAAGCATCGTCCTCGGCTTACTCAGTTTGATAGCCACCACGGCTGCAATTGGAAGTGATTCGGCGGGGCCGACACCGATCATTGAATCGACCACCTCTCAAATCATGGCCATCGTGGGTGAGGCGCCCGAGTATTTCGATACCGATCCAGACCGCTTCTACAACGAGAT
>WTJR01000145.1 GCA_011524755.1 Halieaceae bacterium
CCTAGTGAGCATGTCATGGGCTGGGTAGACTCGAGAGAGGTGCTTAGCCTCAATGGGAGCTGGAAGTTTCTGGTTGATCCCATGCAGGTTGGAACGCCCGGGAGCCTCTTCGGAGGTTGGGCGACTACGCGGGTGCCTGAAGATGAGTATCAACTGCTCGAATATAGCTACGCGGATGCAGCGGACATACGCGTGCCCGGTGACTTTAATACACAGTTTGATGAGCTCCTCTACTATCGCGACACCGTTTGGTATCAGCGCCACTTTGATATCGACCTGTCAAAAAAAGGTCGGTACCACCTATGGTTCGGAGGTGCTAACTACAAAACGACGGTTTATTTGAATGGCCAAGCGGTAGCACATCAGTCGGGTGGCTACGTCCCTTTTTCGATCGATGTCACCGATCATCTGTTGTCAAAGGACAATGACCTCATCGTTCAAGTGAATAACCGACTGGATGCCGATACGGTGCCCACTGAGCGCACGGATTGGTGGCCCTACGGTGGATTAACCCGCGATGTGATGTTGATTCACACACCCGAGGCCTACATCGTCAATGCGTCGGTTGAACTTGATGACGATCTCACCACTGTTTCAGGTCATGTGCGAACTCATGGAATGTCGGCTGGTGAAGAACTTGTTATTTCCCTTCCGGAAATCGATGTTAGCGCCACGGCTCAAACCGATGAATCCGGTATTGCTCGGTTTAAATTTGAAGCGCCGTTAGAGCTATGGTCGCCTAGCAATCCCAAGCTGTATGAGGTGCAGGTTGCCTCTGACTCCGACCAGATCAGTGACCGGCTAGGATTTCGGACTATTGCGGTTGAAGGCACTCAGATTTTTCTCAATGGTGAGCCCATCCGATTCAGAGGTATCTCTACCCATGAGGAGCCGATTGGCCGCGATGGTGTGGCCTATTCGCGGGCCGATGTAGACGCACTCTTTGGTGAGGCTAAGCAGCTAGGCGTCAACTTCGTCCGAGCGGCCCATTACCCGTACTCGCGGCACGCGGCCAAAGCAGCTGATGAGATGGGCTTACTGCTGTGGGAGGAGGTTCCGATCTACTGGAATATCAACTGGGAGAATCCAGAGACCCTGCGAATTGCAAGGGATCAGGTTGCTCGGTTGGTACAGCGAGATTGGAATAGGGCCAGTGTGGTTGTTTGGTCAGTCGCCAATGAGACGACCTATTCAGAGCCTCGCATGGCGTTTCTCAACCGATTAATACAGGACGTGCGCGAGCTTGACGATACTCGTCTGGTCTCCGCCGCCTTGCTTGGAGATACTCGTCGCGAATTGCAGCATGTTGTCACTTATCTAGCCGCCAATGGACTCGCTTCGGATATACCCTCTGAAAGGGAAAAGCGGATTTTTCAGCAGGTAATCAACGCCGCGGGAGACAACGCTCCGAAGCAAAACAGTAGGTTCAATCTGTTGATCACTGATCCGCTTGGAGAGCTCGTCGACCTCGTCAGTTACAACGAATATTTTGGTTGGTATTACTCGCGCTTCATTGCGGATCAAACGGGGGTCAGCGAGCGCACCATCCGGCTACTCATGTTGGAGCTTATGCCCATGGTGACCTTGGCATCAGCGTTTGATAAGCCCATGTTTATCTCGGAGTTCGGCGCTGGCGCAAAGGCCGGTAAGCGCGGCGAGGGTGTCTGGACCGAGGATTACCAGGCCAATGTCTATCGTGCGCAATTTGAGATGATTGCAAACAGCCCTCAGGTGCAAGGCATGACACCGTGGATATTGAAAGACTTCAGAGCCATGCTTCGATCACTTGGCGGTGTTCAAGACTTCCGAAATCGTAAAGGCTTAATTGATGAGAATGGTCGCCGAAAGCAAGCGTTTTACGTGCTTCGAGATTTCTATGCAGGTGATTGGGGCCGTCAGTAAGCCTGCTTTAAAGCATTATCGAGAGAGCCTGTCGCAGCCTTTGATTGGCTCGGTACTGCGCAATCTCAAGCGATCACATGTAAATGACTGCGCCTCGTTTTTACTTGGTGGGCCACCAGGTCGCTCTGCATACTTTTCAATTCTGCGGCTTGGCCCTTAGCGCTGTATGGTAGGGTCCTAGATCATGCTAATTGTGTTGTTTGGCGTTAGTCCATGACACCTGAGAGTAAGGCAGCTTATGAGTGCTGAAACATTAGAGGCTTGGTCAATCGCTTTTGCGGATGCGGTATGGGGTCTACCCATGGTGGCTTTGTTGCTTGGTGGCGGAGCCTTCTTCCTGATCGTATCGAGGGCCATGCCGTACCGGTATCTAGGCCATG
>WTJR01000035.1:0-6354 GCA_011524755.1 Halieaceae bacterium
CCGGAGCCATGCGTAACTACATGCTGTCAGGCAATTGGGATACCGAGAAAAAGACATCAGCGGTCAATATGCTGAAAGGTCGTGGCAGACGCGTAACAGCGGAAGTAACGATTCCTCGAAAAGTGCTGATGGATAACCTCCGCATCACTCCAGAGCAAATGCAGTACGGGTATCAGATCACAACCCTGTCTGCACTGACGACCTCGAGCTCAAACAATGCCAGTCACCCAGCCAATGGGTTAGCGGCGCTGTACGCGGCCACGGGCCAAGATCTGGCGAATATTGGTGAGTCCAACCAATGCACCGTTTATCAACGTATGACGCGTGAGGGTGATCACTATTTCTCGATCACCCTACCCTCAATAATCATGGCAAGTTACGGTGGCGGCACGAATCTGCCAACGCAACGCGAGTGCCTTGAGATGATGGACTGCTTTGGTAAGGACCGCGCGCTCAAGCTTTGTGAAATCGCAGCGGGACTTGTGGTTGCTGGCGAGTTGTCGCTAGCGGCAGCAACGCGAGTGGACAAGGCGACACGAACCAATGAGTGGGTTGATGCGCACGAGAGACTTGGCCGAAACCGTTAATCGTGACGTTATGAGTAGTAAAGAAACACCCTGTTGTGATTAGATTTCCTCAGGGTGTTTTTTTATGAAGCAAAACATCATGAACAATAAAAAGAAAAGAGGAATGACGCTCGTAGAACTGGTAATTGTGTTGGCCATTGTTGCCATTCTCGCTAGTGTTGCCCTGCCCTCATGGAATTCACAGGTCCAAAAAATGCGGCGTGCCGACGCAAGAGACACCCTCATACTTGTACAAGTAGAGCAGGTAAAATATCGAGCGGACAACGGAAGGTACGCCCCTAGCATGAGTGCCTTGGGGCTCGGCACTTACAACTCCTCTGCACGTGATTACTACAACGTGTCGATTGTCTCTAGTAGTGCGACCACTTTTGTTGCCAACGCTGCTCCAAACGCCAATAGAGGTCAAGACAACGATCTGTGTGGGACGTTCGCGGTTGATCAATCTGGACCAAATGAGTCAGGCGTCTATGCCCCGATTTCAGAGTGCTGGTAAACCTACTGGACACGCCAGCAACGAAACTGCCGGATGGCCATAAAGTTGGCGCCTATGATCAATTTGACGATAATCAGCGTAATATGACTACTTTCACTTAGAGATTGCTTATGAAATGGCAGAAACCGCTTTTGGTCATACTTAGCTTATTCACGAGCACAGTGGCATTTTCTGGCGATAGGACAAACGTGATAACGCTTGACCCGCCTCAAACGGCGCCTGAATGGACACTGCCCGCAATTCAGAATTCAGACGGCGAGCTTTCGATGTCGGATTTTCGGGGTCAAATAACCTATGTTGATTTTTGGGCGTCGTGGTGTGGTCCATGTCGCTTGTCTCTCCCCGCCTTAAACCAGTTGAAGGATCAGTTTAAAGATCGGCCGGTCCAATTTCTTGCCGTAAGCATAGACGTAGTCGAAGAAGACGCTTGGGATTTCTTGTCACGATATTCAGTGGATTATCCAGTCGTCATTGATACTGGCGGTGACATTGCAAGATTATTTGAAGTTAATGGTATGCCATCGGGTTTTTTGGTCGACGCAGACGGCAAGGTACGGGAGGTCCATGTTGGTTATAAACGCGGTGATGAGCTGAAACTAGCGGAAAGCATTAAAAAAATGCTTGCGGAAATGGACGCTAGTTGAGCAATCAAGATTTTCGCGCCTCCAAGTCTCTACGATTATCAGATGACTTTGCCTGATTGAGTAATGACGAAAGAAACCCTCTACTACGACGGTGCTTGCCCTTTGTGCGCGAGAGAAATGAAACATCTCGCGAAACTAAAGCGTGACAGTTTGAACCTCGTAGACATCCACCAGGCCGACATCACTCCCGAAATGCCATCCAAGGAAGACTTGCTGCTGAATTTACACCTTAAGCGCGGTGAGGAATGGGTAGTGGGTGCCGATGCGAATGTTGCCGCTTGGCAGCACACGCGCTACGGCATGCTGTGGGCCTGGCTACGCTGGCCACTCATCAAACAGATTGTGGACCCGGTCTACGCGTTCTGGGCTAAGCGACGTTACGATGGTCTGTATGGTGCATCGCTCGAGAAGACGAAGCCTCAGTCGTGATCGACAAGCAAGCACTTCAATCGCTGGATAAACGTCAGCGGGTTGCGCTCGTTAACAGCCTTCCAGGCTTTAAACCTGTGGTACTCGTGGGTACCGTCAATGAGGACAACCGCACCAACCTTTGCGTTATTAACTCATGTTTCCACGTGGGCGCAGACCCAGCGCTCATGGGCATGATTATCAGGCCTGCGCCTGAAGGTACAGAGCGACATACGCTCGAAAATATCCTCGCGACAGAGACGTACTCGATTAATGCCGTCACTCGCGACATGGCGCAGCGTGCTCATCACACATCAGCCAGGTTTGACCGCGACCAATCCGAGTTCGACGCCTGTGGTTTCACCGAATACCGGCATGAGGATTTCACAGCACCTTTTGTCACGGAATCTCCGTTGCAGTTAGGTCTTGCATTGGCGGAGTACCTACCACTAACTATCAACGGTACGCACCTCATTATCGGTTCCATCGAGAAGATTCATGCGTCCGATCATGCGCGCCGAGACGACGGAACGCTGGACCTTCAGAGCATGGATATCGTTGCCGGCGTTGGCCTTGATGCCTATCACAGTGTGAGTACAGGCCAACGTTTCACCTACGCAAAACCGGATCGCCCCCCAGAACTTATCTAAGAGTCGCAGGTCTAATGTTTCTTCGGTAGGCTTACACACATCACGACTGGGGAACATCAATGAGCGACAAAGCGGCAGACGACAAAGCTAATCCAATCATTCTCGCCATCCTATTCGCTGGGATCTTGGCGACCTTAGTATTTATTCTGATGACTGGAGACTATGGAAAGTCGGAAGTCCCCGAACAAACCACCGAAATAAAACCTGTTGAGATTGAGATGGTCCCGGCTCCTGAGCCTGAACCTATCGAAGATGAAGTTGTTGTCGTTGAAGAAGAGGTCCTACCCGAGCTACCACCTGAACCAACGGTTACCGAAGAAACCGCCGATGCCTACGCGCGTGAATCCATTGAAAGCGTCAATGGTGGTAAAGCGCTTGCTCAATTCGTTGCTGGGGACTATGTAGTGGAGCGCGCGGTGGCTATTGTTGATGCGCTGCGAAGAGGTGAAGTACCTTACAAGCTCCTGCCGGTGGGTCGTCCCTCAAAGCCCTTCCCGATCAGCGACGACGGACTCCGAGTGACAATGGATCCGTCTGGCTTTAGTCGTTACGACGGTTTTACGCAGTGGGTCAGTGGCATCGATGTGTTGGCCATCGTTGAATTACTCAACGATTACGAGCAAATCGCGACCGAAGTCCTGTCCCGAATGGGCGTGGGAGATTTTGATATTCGCAGTGCAGTGCTCGCGGCAACGACCGAAATCTTGGCAACACCGATAGCGCCACAGAGTCCAGAGTTAATGAAACGCGAGGCCAACTGGGTCTACATGGACCCAGAGCTGGAAGCACTGAGTTCGCTGCAGAAGCAAGTTTTGAGGATGGGTCCCGAAAACTCAGGGATTATTCAGGCAAAGGCCCGCGAATTGCGTGGCGCATTACTTGAAAGCGGCATGAGCAGCTAAATTTTTGTTGAAGCGCTGCAACGAGTCGTTACAAGTTCTGCTCCTCCATCTCGTCCGACGTAGCCTCGAGCAAGTGCATGAAGTGAGATGGTAAGAACCCTCGAGAAGCCATGAACCTTCCCCGCTTCGCTCGCTCTTTTTGTTTACTGTCCCAATCAGATGGGAACGGCTTCCCTCCAAACTTGCGCTCGTAAACTTCTTCGGAGAGTGCAAACCAGTCGATACCGTCTGGAAACGCCGCGTTGATCGCGCTGTCGGGGTCACAGCCCTTTTGTCGGAGTTCAAACGATAGCTTTTTGGGACCACAGCCCCGATTAACCAGCTGGCGGGCCATGGAGGCTGCATACCGCTCGTCGCTAAGCAATCCATCCGCTACCAACTCATCGACCACAGCGTGGTAAAGATCATCGCCTTCAAGTCGCTTTCGAAAGCGGCGCTTGAGTTTGGTGATCATTTCCTGTGAGGAGTGTTCACGCCGAGCAAGCAAATCCATTGCTGCTCGGCGCACATCCGAGGAACGCACCTCCACCGGCGATTTATCCCTCAACAGACTCCTCGACCGGTGCTGGATCTGGAGCAGCGGTGGCTTCAGGTTCTGGTGCCGGTAAATTCATGGTCTGACGTCGGATCTCATCCTCAATCTCGGTTGCCAGCGCCGGGTTATCGTCGAGGAACTTCGCAGCATTTGCCTTGCCCTGCCCGATTTTGTCACCCTTGTAGGCGTACCAAGCACCTGACTTATCAACAAGATTAAGCTTCACGCCCCAGTCGAGTACCTCACCCATGTGATAGATGCCCGCGCCATACATGATCTGGAATTCGGCCTGTTTAAATGGCGGTGATACTTTGTTCTTAACCACTTTAACCCGGGTTTCATTACCAACGATCTCGTCGCCCTCCTTGATCGCGCCAATGCGACGAATGTCGAGGCGAACCGACGAATAAAACTTGAGCGCGTTACCACCTGTTGTGGTCTCAGGGCTGCCAAACATCACACCGATCTTCATACGAATCTGGTTAATGAAAATAACAAGGCAGTTAGTTTGCTTAATGGCGCCCGTGAGCTTGCGCATTGCCTGACTAAGCAGTCGCGCCTGGAGGCCAACGTGGGAATCACCCATATCACCCTCAATTTCAGCCTTTGGCGTCAAGGCCGCGACCGAGTCGACAACCAATACGTCGACAGCACCTGATCTCACCAGCATTTCTGCCACTTCGAGGGCCTGTTCGCCGGTATCGGGCTGCGAGACGATTAAGTCATCCATCTGCACGCCAAGTTTCTCAGCATACTGTGGGTCCAGCGCGTGCTCAGCATCGACAAACGCAGCCGTACCACCCATTTTTTGAGCTTCAGCGATGACCTGTAGTGTTAGCGTTGTCTTACCCGAAGACTCAGGACCATAGATCTCTACGATTCGTCCGCGCGGCAACCCGCCTATGCCCAGGGCAATATCTAGACCGAGTGAGCCGGTGGATATCGCAGGGATTGCCACACGCTCCTGATCACCCATCCGCATGACGGTACCCTTGCCGAACTGGCGTTCAATTTGCGCTAGTGCGGCATCCAATGCCTTTTGCTTGTTCGGGTCCATGAGTCTCTCCGTAAGAATTAAGTACTGTATATATAATCAGTATTTTTCGATGAAATTGCAATGCAGTTTACGTGGCTTTTTCACGTTTGAAATCAGCCTATCTAATCACCTGTCGCCTAAAGCGACAGGGGATGTCATCTACGCGTGCCTAGGGCTCGTCGCCAAAGATTCCGATGCGCTTTTCGCCCGAGCCACTCATGCTCGCTCGATACATACCTGGTGTGTTGAAGACCATAGACACCTCACCACTCGCATCTACCGCCACAACACCGCCATCGCCGCCCGCCACCACCAGTTCATCCATAATGACGGTCTTTGCGGCCTCTTGGAGGTCCTGTCCAGCAAACTGCATACGTGCACAAATATCCCTCGCCACGGTATGACGAATGAAATATTCGCCGTGGCCCGTCGCAGAGACTGCACAAGAGCGATTGTCCGCATAAGTGCCAGCACCTATCACTGGTGCATCACCAATTCTTCCCCAGCGCTTACCGGTCATTCCACCGGTAGAGGTCCCCGCGACGAGATTACCCTTTGAATCGAGCACCACCACGCCCACGGTACCGAACTTATAGTCGACATGAGGCTCTAGACCCGCCTGCTTGCGTGCTTTATAGGACTCAAGGGCACGTTTACGCCGCTCGGTCTCAAAATACGCTGGTGGCACCTCCGGAATACCCAACTCCCTCGCAAACTGTTCCGCCCCCTTGGACGCGAGCATGACATGCGGCGACTGCTCCATGACGGCTCTTGCAAGCGCAATCGGGGATTGAACCGTGGTCACGCCTGCAACCGCTCCGGCATCCAGCTGCGCACCATGCATAATCGACGCATCGAGCTCGTGCTTCCCGTCCCAGGTGTAAACAGAGCCCTTACCCGCGTTGAACAGGGGCGAATCCTCCATGCGCTGGATAATCGCTACAACCACATCGAGGCCCTCTTCACCAGCTTGGAGCTGCCGATAACCCTCGGATATCGCGCTATCGAGAAAGCTGCGGTATTCGGCCTCGACCTCGGCACTCATGCGATCGCGCTCGATCGTCCCCGCTCCGCCATGTAGGGCAATCGCCACGGGCTG
>WTJR01000035.1:6454-9546 GCA_011524755.1 Halieaceae bacterium
ACGGTTGCCGACTGTATCGCCTCCATGATGGGCATGCCGGCTTCAACCATGAACCGAAATTCCTTGCCATTGGCTCCGTGCGGAGACACACCAGCATCAGTACCAAATGCAATTTTTACCCCCGATTTGTATGCCGCACCAAAGGTGTCTTGTATCTGGGGGCCAATCGCTGCGGCCTTTGGACGCACCACGGCCGGCAATTTGTTGTCTAGTTCTGCCAGGTCACCTACCCACTTGCCCGCAGAGATGGTGGGAACATACCAGGTACCGTTTTTCCGCATGAGGCGCATGGCTTCCTCGTCCATGTACGTTCCGTGCTCTACAGAGTCGACACCGGCTCTAATGGCACGCTTCATACCGAGTGCGCCATGGGCGTGAACTGCCACCACGAAGTCGTAGTCCTTCGCCGCTTTAACCACGGCTTCCAACTCCTCATCCGTGAACTGCGGGTTATCGCCACTCTTGGCAAGCGACAAGACACCACCGGTCACCGTCAATTTAACAACGTCACTCCCGTCCTTGTATCGCTGTCTTACCGCTTTGTAAGCATCATCAGGGCCGTTAATCACGCCCTCTTTTGGTCCGGGATCGCCACGCAAATCTGCCCTCACCCCGTTCGTTGGATCCGCATGACCACCCGTGGTCGCCATTGCCTTGCCGGCCGCGAAAATTCGAGGGCCCGGCACAATGTTTTTTGCGATCGCATCACGCAGTGCAAAGCTGGCTTGAATGTCCCCAGCGCCTAGATCCCGAACGGTGGTGAATCCGGCATCTAAGGTCCGTCGCGCGAATACGGTTGACCGCAGTGCAATATCCGCCGAGTTCATGAAGAACTCCTCAGAGTAACTCGCGGGCGGATCAAGCTCACCATCGAGGTGAACGTGCATGTCCATAAAGCCTGGAGAGACATAAGCAGCACTGAGGTCGATCACAGTACTTCCCTCGGGCGTAACAAAGCCGTCGTCAACCGAGACAACCCGACCGCCTTCTATGGTTATTGTTTGCTTCTCGAGGAGATCACCCTCCTTGGTATCGAAAAGGAATCCCGCGTGTATCACGGTGGCCGCCAGGGCAGATTGGGTGCCGAGGATTGCTAAGAGCGCGAGCGTTGTTCTGATCATAAAAAATCCATCTGTTTTTTAGTGTTGTGCCGTGACGATAGCGGCTAAAACAGGTGTCGACCAGTACCCAGTAAGAAACAGCTGAGATTAATCTAGGCATAACCGAATAACGGCGGTTTTATGCCTCGCCCGGGATTTAAACGAGGTCACTTTTAACCTATCCTCGTCGTTTCGAATTTGACCATGCCGCAGTTCATGCCGACGACCCCGGAGACAAGTCAGCACACGCCGATGATGCGCCAGTTCCTGGCCATTAAAGAGGCGCACCCGGACGAACTGCTGTTCTACCGCATGGGCGATTTCTACGAACTCTTTTATCGCGATGCGGAGATTGCAGCACCCGTGCTCGATATCACGCTGACGTCGCGTGGAAAGTCAGCTGGTGAACCCATCCCTATGGCCGGCGTGCCCTACCACGCCGCTGAGAGCTACCTAGCAAAGCTCGTCCGGGCGGGATACTCCGTCGCCATTGCGGAGCAAATTGGTGACCCCAACGAATCGAAAGGGCCCGTCGAAAGAAAGGTGGTTCGCGTTGTCACACCGGGCACACTCACCGATGAATCACTACTCGATGCCAGTGGTGATGCGCTGATCGTATCCGTATTTCGACACCAGCTCCGTGCCGGTATCGCTTGGATGGATCTGAGTAGTGGGCGATTTCTGGTTACTGAAGTTGAGGGTGATGAAGCCCTCAGTGCGGAATTACAGCGGCTGTCTCCCGCTGAGCTATTGCTTCCCGAGGATGCGAGTATAACGACCTTGGCCGACCATGTTGCAATCAGACGCCTCGCAACCTGGCAATTCGATGAAGACAGCGCCCGCACCCAGCTTAACCAGCACTTTCAGACTAGAGATTTGAGTGGATTTGGTTGCGACGACCTATCGCTGGCCATCGCGGCAGCAGGCTGTCTCCTCGACTACGTTAAAGATACGCAGCGCAACGAGTTGCCACACCTCACTTCCATACGTCATGAGCGGCAAAGCGACTCAGTCATTCTAGATGCGGCAACACGTCGAAATCTCGAAATTGATTTGAACTTGCATGGCGGAGAAGACAACACATTATTTTCCGTTTACAACTCGACCGTGACGGCGATGGGTACGCGCCACCTTAAGCGCTGGCTACACAGACCCGTAAGGGTCCGCTCTGTGCTCGAAGATCGCCTTGATGCTGTCTCGCGCCTCACTCAAAACTATGCGTTTGAGACAACGCGTCAGGCACTCAAGCCCATCTCAGATCTTGAGCGCATCTTGGCAAGGGTCGCATTGCGGTCTTCACGGCCTCGAGACCTGACGCGTTTGCGCGATAGCCTGTGGGCGTTACCAGCACTAGTCACAGCTACGCCACAAGACACCAACCTACTGCAAGCACTTCAGAGTGACATCGGTCAGTATCCCGAGCTCTGTGAGCTTCTGAGCAGAGCGCTCGTTGAATCACCCCCTGTCGTCATTAGGGATGGTGGCGTTCTCGCCGAAGGCTATGACGAAGAACTTGATGAACTACGCGGTATTAGTGAGAACGCGGGGGAATACCTCGTTGATATTGAGCTTCGTGAGCGGGAGGCCACCGGGCTATCGACCCTGAAAGTGGGTTACAACAGGGTTCATGGGTATTACATCGAAATCAGTCGACAGCAGTCAGATCAAGCCCCTGACACCTACCAACGCCGGCAGACGCTTAAAAATGTGGAACGGTTCATCACACCCGAACTGAAGCAGTTCGAGGACAAAGCCCTGTCCAGCCGAAGTCGCGCCCTCGCTCGAGAAAAATTCCTTTATGAGGCGCTAGTAGAGCGAATTGCGGAGGATTTACTGCCGCTACAGACGACATCGCGAGCCATCTGCGATCTTGATGTACTCGCCTGTTTCGCCGAGCGCGCTGATGCTCTATCACTGAGCCGTCCCTCGTTTAGCGAGGAAGCACAGCTTGATATCTCGAATGGGCGACATCCCGTTGTTGAGCAAGTCAGC
>WTJR01000090.1 GCA_011524755.1 Halieaceae bacterium
ATGAGCCAGATCGCATGCAAGAGCAAACGGAGTACGTTGATGTCGTCACCGATGTGAAGGCATTTCTCGCACATCGGATCGCAGCCTGCCGGGAGGCAGGTATTGCCAAGGATCAAATGATGATCGATCCGGGTTTTGGCTTTGGCAAAACGGTTGCGCAAAACTATGAAATGTTACGAAGACTCGAGGAATTTGCCTCATTTGATCTGCCGATCTTGGTTGGTGTCTCGCGAAAGTCTATGATCGGCGCAATCACAGGGCGCCCCGCTTCCGAGCGTGTGGTTCCCAGTGCTGTACTCGCTGTAATGGCAGCCGCTAGGGGAGCGTCCGTCATTCGCGTACACGACGTGGCCGAAACAGCCGATGCACTGGCTGTTTGGCAGGCGACTGAGGGGGAGTTGTGAGTCGAAAATATTTTGGTACCGATGGCATTCGAGGTCGTGTTGGTGATGCGCCGGTAACACCTGATTTTATGCTGAAACTGGGATGGGCGACGGGCAAGGTCTTCGCCAGTGAAGACGGCACCAAGCCAACGGTGGTCATTGGTAAAGACACGCGGGTATCTGGCTACATGCTCGAGTCAGCATTGCAGGCGGGACTGGTAGCGGCGGGTGCGAACGTGAAGCTGCTGGGTCCACTGCCGACCCCCGGGATCGCCCTTCTGACGCGAACGCAAAAAGCGGACGCGGGCATAGTGATCAGCGCCTCTCATAACCCGTACTTCGATAACGGCATCAAATTTTTCAACGGCCAGGGCAGCAAGCTTTCGGATGAGCTGGAGCTCCAGATTGAGGCCATGATTGACAGCCCCATGGAGACCGTCGACTCGGAGCAGCTGGGTAAAGCGAGCCGCATTGTCGATGCGGCCGGTCGCTACGTCGAATACTGCAAGTCGACCTTTCCTGATGAGTTGAGTCTGAAAGGCATGAAACTCGTCATTGATTGCGCACATGGTGCCACCTATCACATTGCGCCTGCCGTCTTTGAAGAGCTGGGCGCCACAACGGTTGTGATTGGCGCGACACCCGATGGTTACAACATTAACGATGGCGTGGGCTCCACGGAGCCCGCTGCATTGCAGGCAAAGGTGCTCGAGGAGGGCGCGGATATTGGCATTGCCTTTGACGGTGATGGCGACCGGTTGCAAATGGTCAATGCAAATGGCGAGTTGTTGACGGGCGACGATGTCCTTTACGTATTGGCCATGCATCGCCTTGCCAATGGCGATTCCGATGCTGGGATCGTCGGTACGCTCATGACCAATATGGGGTTGGAATTAGCGCTCGAGGCGGGCGGCCTTCGCTTGGCACGCGCCAAGGTGGGTGACCGCTACGTAAAAGAGCTGATGGTTGCTGAGGGTTGGAGCTTGGGCGGTGAGTCATCCGGTCATATTATCTGCGGAGACTTGAGTACAACCGGTGACGGCGTCATTGCCGCCTTACAAGTACTAGCGGCGGTCAGGGCCTCAGGAAAAAGTCTCGAAGTGCTTGCCTCTGGCTTCAATCCTTTGCCTCAGGTGCTGGTGAACGTTCGCATTACAAAAGGCTTTGATCTTTCGGCACACCCCACGATTGCTGAAGCCTGCCGGCGCGTTGAATCTGAGCTCGAGGGGCGAGGGCGTTTACTTCTGCGCCCATCGGGAACCGAGCCTGTCATCCGAGTGATGGTTGAGGGGGATGATACGGTCGCCATTGATGCGCTCGCCGACGAAGTCGCGGACGCTATTCGACAGGCCGCATAACAAGATTAACCTTGCCCCTCGCGCGGCACTTGGGTAGACTCGCGCACCCTTGGTAATGACGTTGTTCGGTGTAAAAACGTCAATTTCGGAGAGACACGTGAATCAAGTTATTTTGGTTGTTCACCTGCTGGTAGCGCTTGCGATCATCGGCCTCATTTTGCTGCAACGCGGCAAGGGCGCTGATATGGGTGCATCGTTTGGCGGTGGTGCCTCACAGACGGTCTTTGGCTCGTCAGGTGGTGGAAACGTGCTGACGTCTGCAACCGGTTGGTTGTCGGCGCTCTTCTTCGCGACAAGCTTTGGCTTGGCAATGATTGCAGACCAGCAGTTTGCAGACACCGACGACCTTGGTTTTGAGGTTCCGCTCGAGTCGATCGAAGCGGCACCCTTGGCTCCTGCAGGTGATCTACCGCTTGCTGATGAGCCCAGCGAAAATTCTGGCGCAGACGATCTCCCGATCGACTAAAGCCAACACAGATTGCGGAAGTGGTGGAATTGGTAGACACGCTATCTTGAGGGGGTAGTGGCCTATG
>WTJR01000049.1 GCA_011524755.1 Halieaceae bacterium
CGTCAATCACCGGCGAAATCGTCATGAACGATGTGTTTGTGCCCGCTGAGAATCACCTCCCCAATGTCGAGGGATTGAAGGGCCCGTTTGGGTGTCTGAATAATGCTCGTTACGGCATCGCGTGGGGTGCACTGGGCGCCGCAGAAACCTGTTGGCAAACGGCGCGTCAGTACACATTGGATCGACAACAATTCGATGTGCCGCTCGCAAGCAAGCAGCTAATACAACTCAAACTTGCCAACATGCAGACTGAAATTGGCATCGGCCTTCAGGCCTGTCACAGGGCCGGTGTCTTGATGAGCGACGGTGCGATATCACCGGATCTAATCAGTCTGATTAAACGAAATTCCTGTGGCAAAGCACTGCAAATTGCCCGGGATGCCAGAGACATGCTGGGTGGGAACGGTATTTCTGGCGATTTTCCCGTCATACGGCACATGTTGAACCTGGAAGTTGTGAATACCTACGAGGGCACTCATGACGTTCATGCGTTAATATTGGGACGCAGCCAAACCGGCATATCCGCCTTTTAAGGAGTTGTTGTGTCCCCCACAGACGTGTCTGCCATCGACGATGTTCGAATCGATGGCATCAATGACCTCGTTGCCCCCAACGAAATTATCAGTCGCTACCCCGTTTCGGAGGCGACGACTTCGTTAATCAGATCGACGCGAGCCAAAATCGCAGCCATCATGCGTGGCGAAGATGAACGTCTTCTCGTGGTCATAGGCCCCTGCTCCATCCATGATTCCCAAGCGGCGCTCGAGTACGCGACGCGATTGATGCATGTCCGTGAGCAATATGCTGACAAACTCGAAATCGTCATGCGAACCTACTTTGAGAAGCCCCGAACGAGCTTGGGCTGGAAGGGGTACATCAACGACCCTCACATTGATGGTAGCTTTGAGATTAACCAAGGCTTGGCGCTAGCTCGCGAACTGCTACTGACCATTAATGATATGGGCATGCCCACGGCGGGTGAATTCCTGGACACCATCACGCCGCAGTATGTGGCCGACCTGATGTCGTGGGGAGCCATTGGCGCCCGAACCACAGAGAGCCAAAATCATCGACAGCTGGCATCGGGTCTTTCCTGCCCCGTCGGATTTAAAAATGGAACCGAGGGCAATGTTCAGATTGCTGTAGACGCCATTCGAGCCGCTGGCGCTAGCCATCATTTCCTATCCGTGACCAAGACTGGCTCAGCGGCGATTGTAAAAACGACCGGAAATGCAGACTGCCACCTTATTTTGCGCGGCGGGCTGAAGCCCAACTACGACGCAGCAAGTGTCCGAGAAGCCGAGCTCCTATTGGAAAATGCAGGTTTAAATACAGGCCTCATGGTTGACTGTAGTCACGCCAATAGCCAGAAAGACCACGCGAAGCAAATTGGTGTGTGTCAAAGCATCGTGGATCAACGACGCGAGGGGCACTCACCCATTCGCGGCGTCATGATTGAAAGTCACCTCGTGGGCGGCAACCAAGCCATCGCGGCGCGTGATGAGCTTACCTATGGCAAAAGCATTACCGACGCCTGCCTCGGCTGGGCGGATAGTGAGATGCTGTTAAGTGCGCTCGCCGAGGGGTGATCGGACCACCACGTCCTCTGTAGTCCAAGCCAAGCTTCCCGTGTTTCCAGCGGACACGCACCGTGTAAAGACAGTACTATCGGGGCAGAACAGGCCTTGCAGCAATCACTAAGGAGCCGCCGTGTCCCTCACAGACGTGTCTGCTATCGACGACGTCCGAATCGAAAGTATCGATAGCCTTGTTGCGCCCGATACGGTTATCGCGCGCTTCCCCGTTTCAGAAACCGTAACCACGCTGATCAAGACAACCCGCACCAAAATCGCCAACATCATGCGTGGCGACGATGAGCGACTGCTTGTGGTGATTGGCCCCTGCTCTATTCACGATGCTAGTGCTGCTCGCGAATACGCGGCAAAACTCATGCGCTTGCGCGAGAAATACGCAGACAAGCTTGAGATCGTGATGCGAGCCTATTTTGAAAAGCCAAGGACGAGCTTGGGCTGGAAGGGTTACATCAATGATCCGTACCTTGATGGCAGTTTTAAGATCAACGAGGGCTTGGCGCTCGCCCGCGAGCTATTGCTCGAAATCAACAACATGGGATTGCCTACAGCAGGGGAGCTGTTAGACGCCGTTTCTCCCCAATATATTGCTGATTTAATGTCATGGGGTGCCATCGGTGCTCGAACGACAGAAAGTCAAAACCACCGGCAATTTGCATCAGGCGTCTCCTGCCCCATTGGCTTTAAAAATGGCACTGAAGGCAACGTCCAGATTGCCGTCGATGCCATTCGAGCAGCGGCGGCCAGCCACCACTTTCTTTCGGTGACAAAGACAGGTGCAGCGGCCATCGTGAAGACAACTGGAAATGCTGACTGCCATCTCATTTTGCGCGGTGGTCTTAAACCGAACTACGACACCGCAAGCGTCCGCGAGGCGGAACTCCTTCTAGAAAACGCGGGCCTGAATACGGGCCTCATGATCGACTGTAGTCATGCCAACAGTCAGAAGGACCACGCGAAACAGATTAGCGTGTGTCAGAGCATTGTCGATCAACGTCGCTCTGGAGACTCTCCCATCCGAGGAGTGATGATTGAAAGCCACCTAGTTGGAGGCAATCAGGTCATCGGGGCGCCTGAAATGCTTACCTACGGCCAAAGTATCACTGACGCCTGTTTGGGATGGGAAGACAGTGAAATGCTTCTGGAGACATTGGCCAGCGGCTGACAAATATCCCGTTGCGGGACCGGCAGTTGCGTCTGTCTTTTGATGCACACTTCACATTATGCAAAGTCTAGCCTTGGACAAAATGATTCAAATAATCATTTAACGAGGAAGGTATCGGCAGGTCGGTCCGCGGGGCTGCCTCAACCGTCAAAGCACCCAACGCTGTCGTCAGGCAAAATCAGGAGCGACAATCGGACCATCGTTTTCGTCTGACTCGATAAGTTCGATGATGGGCTGGTTAAAACCTCGCTTAAGTCCTGCTAAAGAGCGTCGATTCTTACCCATCATGGGTGCCGCTGTCGCGAGCCCCATCTCCTCCAACTCCTCTAATGCGGCGACCCCGTCCACCACCTCTAGCTCCAGTGCCCGCTCAGCGGTCAAACGCTCGCCTGTCAGCAAGCTCGCCCTAATTGCCTTTGGGCTTAACTTGCTGCAGACCAATTCGTTCATACGCACGGTCAGCGTCATATTGAGATCGACCTCTGGCAAACAGAAAAAGCCTCGATCGGACCGCATCACGCTGTAGTCGGAAGCGAGCACGATCATCGCGCCAAGACCGAACGCGTGCCCGGTCACGAGCGAGACGACTGGAAAAGGCGCGTCCAAGAGTCGTGCTAATACTCGCATACACAACTCGGTGAACTGCTTATCTTCGCTCGCCATTAAATATTCGAGATCAAGCCCTTGACTGAAGTTCTTACCTTCACCCGAGAGGAGCAAAACTTCGCATTCGTCATCGGCAATCGCCGCAGAGATAGCATCATCAAATTGACCCAAGGTCACTGGATTGAAGCGGCCCTCGCCTTCGAACATATGTCGGTGAATAGTCGGCATCGTACGTCTCTTAAAATGACAATGTGGTCGCAAATACTACAGGAGTTAAAGGGTAATGAGATAAACTCCGGGCCTAACTGAAGTTAAGCCCGGCTGGAATTCAAATGACGAAACTTGATCAACTCGCAGCGATGAGTACGGTTGTTGCTGACACTGGAGATATCGACGCTATCGCTCAACTCAAGCCCGTTGACGCGACGACGAACCCCTCGCTCCTGTTGAAAGCGACGGGCCTGGAACGTTTTGCTGAAGATGTCAGTGCGTTGAAAGGATCGCAAAACGCCGCCGACGAATTCGCTGTTCGCGTCGGTTCTCAAATTGTTGAGCTAGTGCCCGGCGTCATCAGTACAGAAGTCGATGCTCGACTGTCGTTTGATACTGACCAGACCATTGCAAAAGCCGAGAGCTTGATTGATCAATACGCCAAGGTGGGCATTGATTCCAGCCGCGTGCTCATCAAAATTGCATCCACCTGGGAAGGTATTCGTGCGGCAGCCGAACTCGAGAAGCGAGGTATCCACTGCAACCTCACCCTACTCTTTGGCTTTGAGCAAGCGCGAGCCTGCGCTGATGCCGGTGTCTTCCTGATTTCTCCGTTTGTGGGTCGTATTACGGACTGGTACAAGGCGAATACCGACATCAGCATCGACAGCCCAGAACAAGATCCGGGCGTGCAATCGGTACGGCGCATTTACACCCATTACAAAACGCATGGATACGAGACCGTCGTTATGGGTGCCAGCTTCCGCAATACCGGTCAAATCGAAGCGCTGGCGGGGTGCGATCGCCTGACCATCGCACCTGACTTACTCAATGAGCTGGGTCAAAGCGACGGTGAGTTACCTCGAGCCCTAGTGAGCCCGAGCGAACGAGAAGCCGCTCCAGACGCCATTGCAGAAGCTGAGTTTCGGTTTGAGCACAACGAAAGTGCAATGGCGAGTGAAAAACTCGCAGACGGCATTCGCAGGTTTGTTGTTGATCAGCGCAAGCTCGAGGACGCCCTAGCCTAGTCTGCTCGCGAGATTGAGATAGAGCTTTTTACATTGCTCCACTGAAGGGCTCAGATGGTACTGCTCAGAAAAAAATCCAAAAAAAAGCGCCGTAAGGCGCTTTTTTGTAAGTCCCTGACTACCTGAAGAAGAGCCAATAACTACTTGAAGTTAGCCGCCCGCTTTTCAAAGTATGCCGCAACGGCCTCTAGCTGATTTGGCTTGTAGATGATCTCTGTTTGCTCGACAGATTCAGCGAGCAACAACTCGGCATCGGTCGCATCACCCATGCTATTCGAGATGCGCTTGGCTGCGCGAATCGCCTCCGGATTCTTGCCTGCTATCTCATGCGCTAGCGCCAATGCGCGACTGAGCGGGTCATCATTGACCTCGGTCGCAAAACCAAAGCCCTGAGCCTCAACACCCGAAAACATTTCGTTGGTGTAGACAAGCCGGCGAAGAATATCGTCGCGAACGTTCCCTCTCCACAGTGGATACCCGGACATATCGGGCACGAGTCCCCATCGCATTTCCATGACTGCACAACGGGTCTCTGGATGAATGATCTTAATATCCGACCCAGCCATCAGCTGCATCCCGCCGCCGAGGCAAACACCGTGAACTGCCGAGATCACGGGGACGGATAACTGTCGCCAGCCCCACCCTAGGTGCTGAACCCCGTTTGCCTTGCCATGCGTTCGGGGCACTAGGTCGGTAGGTGCATCATCACTGAGCCCAAAACTCCCAAGATCAAGACCTGCACAGAACGCCTTTCCCTCACCACTCAAGACAATCACGCGAATACTCGCGTCATCTGCGAGCTCGGCGAGCGCCGCTGTGATGCCCTCGAACATAGCAGGATCAAGCGCATTCATTTTGTCGGGCCGATTCAAGCGGACGTGACATACACCCCCATCAGTAGACATCAATACTCGGTCGTTCATTCCAAAACTCGCTCTTGTCGTTTTTGCCAAAGCATAGCGACCTCACCGCAACGCGGCAATCACGCGTCGGTGACCAGCTCGATCCGCGCCAGAAAAGGCCCTAAAAGCGCACGAAAAAGGCAGATAACAGCCCGTAATAGACCATCAAAAGTCCATTGCATTGGCGTCCCCACGGCGTTACTGTTTTTGGCTACATCAACAATAACGAGGCAATCATGAACTCGATCGCAGAAATTAATCCGTCCATCGCCGAATCCGTCGAACAAGCCGAGGCCATCAGAACCTCGATGCAGATGAAGCTTGACGAGATGCGGCGCGCTTATCACAAGGCGCCCAATCCATCACTCGCGGAGCGTAAAGAGCATCTGAAACAGCTGAAGCGGATGATTGGGGATAACGTGGACGCGATATCACGTGCAATCTCACTCGATTACGGGCATCGCTCCGAACACGAGACCATGTTCGCCGAATTCATCGGCACCGGCGGTAGCATTGACGATATCCTCAAAAATCTGAAGTCGTGGATGAAGCCTGAAAAGCGTCACATCGATGCGACCATGTTCCCGTTTGCAAGTAACACGGTTATTCCACAACCGCTCGGTGTGATGGGCCTGATTGTTCCGTGGAACTTCCCGGTCTTCCTGGCGGTTTCTCAAATCGCGACTGCCTTTGCCGCGGGTAACCGGGCGATGGTCAAGATGTCCGAGAACAGTCGGAATCTCACTCGATTACTACAAGAGCTATCACCGAAATACCTTCCAGAGGACAAGTTGTTCTTCATCGAGGAAACGGGTGGCGTGGGTATCGAATTCTCAAAGCTCGCCTTTGATCTCATTATTTTCACTGGCTCTGGCGCAACCGGCAAAAAGGTGATGGCGTCAGCTGCAGAGAACTTGACCCCGGTTATTCTAGAGCTAGGGGGTAAGTCGCCGGCCATCATTGATCCCAACTACGACCTAGCAAAAGCGGTTGAGCGAATCATGTTTGCTAAGCAGTTCAATGCCGGGCAAATCTGCGTGAATGTTGACTACGTGATGGTGCACAAATCGCAGCTAGACGAGTTCATCGAGCTCTGCGGCTATTGGTTGAAAGCCAACGTCCCAACGATCGATAGCGATGACTACACATCCATGATCGATCAGCGTGCTTACGACCGAATGATGGCGACGCTCGAGGACGCAAAAAGTTATGGCGCAAAAATCATCAACCCGACGGGTGAAGAACCCAACCCTGACACACGCAAAGTCCCGGTGCAGTTGGTAGTTGATACGTCTCCCGAGATGATCATCCGAAACCGAGAAACCTTTGGCCCCCTCTTGATGGTCATCACTTATGAGACACCGGAAGAGGTGATTGAGCACGTGAACTCGGGCGACCGACCCCTCGCCATGTACCCCTTCACGCGGAACAAGAAGCTCTCTGATCTTTACATCAATCACATTATGTCGGGCGGCGTATCGATTAACGATGCGCTACTGCACGTGTCTCAGCACGATCTGCCCTTCGGTGGTGTGGGTGGCAGTGGAATGGGCCACTATCATGGCAAAGAGGGCTTTAACTCCTGCTCGAAAATGCGTCCGGTATTCCATCAGGCTAACTTCACGATGAACAAGTACCTGGCTCCGCCCTACACTGGTTGGAAGGATAAAATTTACCGTACGCTGACTAAAAAGAGCTTGAAGTAAGGTTCACACGAACGATAAAGCAAGACACAAAAAAGGCCCCACACGGGGCCTTTTTTTATTCCGCACACACAGCGTCTACCAAAACGCGGCGTAGATCAGAACGAGAATAAGCGCCACAGCAATAGCCGCTACGTTAAATCCCTGGGTCGTGCCAAATCCAATATCGCTGAGCAGCACTGGCTGTCCTGCCTCGGGCTCACGCGTCAGCTTTGCAACCAAGACACCGAGAACAATGTTGGCGAGGAAAACGAGCCATATCCTTAAAACAAAGGGCATATCCGGCATCATTACCTTGAGGGCTAGACTCGCGATCACCGAGCCAATCAAAACTGCGTAGGCACTGGCCTCATTGGCTCGTTGGTAGAAGAAACCCAGGAGGAAAATCGTCACCACACCCGGGGCGATAAAGCCGGTGTATTCCTGAATAGTCTGGAACGCGCTCTCCATACCACCCAAGAACGGTCTAGCAAGCACAAGGGCGATCAACATAGCGGCGAAGGCGACTACCCGTCCAACCATCACATAATGCGACTCATCACGTTCACTCCCCGCGTATTGACGGTAGATATCCATGGTGAAGATAGTGGCAATCGAGTTCATCATCGAAGCTAGCGAAGACACTATCGCTGCAATCAAAGCCGCAAACACAAGACCCCGCAAGCCAGCCGGCGCTAGCTTCATCAACTCGCCATAGGTTCGGTCCGATTTATCATTAAGAACCTCGGCCGCCAATGCGCCATCCTGTGCAAGCACAAGGGCCGCAATACCTGGTACAACAACGATGACAGGGATTAACAGCTTCAAAAACGCGGCGAATGCGAGGCCCTTCTGTGCCTCGGCGAGACTTTCCGCACCCAGGGCGCGTTGAATGATGTACTGGTTAAAGCCCCAATAGGAGAAATGCAGCACCCAAAGACCGCCGAGAAGCGTCCAGATGCCAGGGAGATCATTATAGTTAGGGTGCGACTCATCGAGAATCATTGTGAAGTGACCCGGGACCTCTTCACCGAGCCGAGCCAATCCTGACAAGGCGCCCTGACCCGCCCCGACAGCATCGAGTGCAAGCCATGTGATGGCGAATCCGCCCAAGATGAGAATCACAACCTGAATAATGTCCGTCAGAGCGACGGCCTTCAAACCGCCGTAAAGCGAGTACAGCACCGCGAAAGCGGCAAGTGCCATCATGGCGGACATCACGCTAACACCTGTCAGGCTCTCAATCGCCAGACCGCCTAACCACAGCACAGCCGTCAGATTGACCGCGGTGTACAGCACAATCCAGTAGAAAGACATCAAGGACTTAACCCCTGTGCCATACCGGGTCTGCAGGAACTGCGGCATGGTGTAAATTTCGCGCTTCAAAAATATAGGCAAAAAGTACTTAGCAACCACCAGTAGCACGATAGCCGCCTGCCATTCATAGGCGGCGATCGCCAAACCGACCACATAACCCTGGCCCGACTGCCCAATAATCTGCTCTGCTGAGATGTTGGCTGCTATCAGCGAGGCACCGATCGCCCACCAAGGCAAAGTTCTTCCAGCGAGAAAGTAGTCTTCGGTGGTTTTAGCTTGGCCCGAGTCGCGCGACACCCATTGTGCCAAGCCAAACAACCCGACGGCGTACAGCGCCACAATCACCATATCAATGGTTGTCATATCGATTTCCTTCTTATTGTTCTGCTTCTCTTAGTTCAACAACTCTGTGTCGTTGACTAAGTCTGCACACGATACGATCGAGCGAATCGCCGGCATCGTGGTCAGTTTGATCTCCGAGATATCGAGCGTTATATCACCTTCAGTTGCGAGTACAAAAGCTGTGTTTACCTGCGCGAGTTGCAAGCCCTCGTTGGCAAAACAGGCTGTTGGTACCGACTTCTGAGTCCACTCACCCACAGGCGCATCTAATAACACCTTGGTGAATCGGACCGACCCAGAGCACGGATACTTGCAATCCATGCGCAGGTTCACGGGTGCTGTCGGCTTTTCTACTACCTTGAAATCGATAACAAGCGCACCGCCCGCCTCATCCAAATCAGTGAGGTCTGTGGGGTACTCAGACTGCATGTAAACAACCGAGAGCCTCTTATCAGCGCCCGTGAAGGTCACACGACGAGCATCTTCTTGAACCACCCGGTCAATAGCTTGAACGACAACGCTGCCCGTCGAAGACTGCGACTCACTGCCCGTGACCTCGACCGCCCAGTCGCTGGGATCACCAGTGAAGAGCTGCCAATTTCCTCTGGGGCCACCCTTGAAGACCTCTTGATCCAAGCTGTTATCGGCACCGATTAATTGTTCGGA
>WTJR01000073.1:0-1647 GCA_011524755.1 Halieaceae bacterium
CCTGCATGAGAGCGCATACGCACTCCGACAACGGACCCCTTGCAAATTGGCTTGTCTATCCCCAACTAAAGTGCACCAAATTCAGCAATTTGTGACTTTAAAAACGCCTCGCCTTTTTCTAGATCGCTGCGCGAGACGGTAAATGTAAAGTCCGTTTTCCCCTCATCACCGACGTTCTGAAGAATGACGTCGACTTCGATATTCGCATCACCAATGGGGCCCAATATCTGATAAGCAATACCGGGAGTATCCGGGACACCAATGACAGTGAGCTTCGCCTCATCGCGATTAAACGCAATACCAGCAATCGTTGGAGCTTCCATGGGATCGTCCTCATCCATTTTTATGAGGGTTCCAGGCCCCTCTTTGAAACTACTGAGTACCCGCAGTGGCACTTGGTATTTACCTGCAAATTCCACCGACCTGAGCTGCAACACCTTCGAACCCATGCTGGCCATTTCCAACATCTCTTCAAAAGTGATGCTTTCCAGTCGCTGTGCACCGTCAACGATGCGCGGATCCGTCGTGTAAACGCCATCAACGTCGGTGTAGATCTGACATTCGTCTGCACCAACGGCGGCGGCCAAAGCAACCGCTGAGGTATCAGATCCGCCCCGGCCCAATGTCGTGACTTCGCCGTTTTCATCAACCCCTTGAAATCCAGCGACCACAACGACGCGGCCTTGATCGAGTTCAGCTCGGAGCCGACGATCATCGATGCTTTGTATGCGCGCCTTGCTGTGAAAACTGTCGGTACGAATCGCAACCTGACTGCCTTTAAGCGAGAGTGCATCGATTCCCCGCTTGTGAAGTGCCATCGCCAAAAGCGCCATGGACACCTGCTCACCAGTGGACACTAGGACATCGAGCTCTCGAGGGCTCGGGTTGGATGTCAGCTCTCGCGCCAACCCCAAGAGGCGATTGGTTTCACCCGACATAGCCGACACGACAATGATCAGTTGATCACCGTCTGAGTGGTGCCTTGCAACTCGCTCAGCAACGGCCTCTATTCGCTCTACCGAGCCAACAGATGTGCCACCGTATTTTTGCACGATCAGTGCCATAGTAAGTTGGGTCTATGCCGAAAAGCCGCGTATTAAACACGGTTTGGAGAACCATATAAAGACGAAAAAGCCCCATATTGGGGCTTTAATCAGAGCTATAGCGATGTGCCTGCCCTCAGCTGAGCTGGTCAGCCACCCAGTTGGACAAGTCGGAAAGTGCGGGCTTTAAGGCCGTGAGATCAGTCCCACCACCTTGCGCCATGTCGGGTCTACCACCACCTTTTCCACCAACTCGACCCGCGAACTCTCTCATGAGGTCACCGGCCTTTACGCGATCAGTTAAATCGGCCGTCACACCAGCCACCAGGGATATCTTATCGCCGTCAACTGCAGCGAGAAGTACGACGCCCGAGCCGAGCTTATTTTTACAGTGATCAAGCGTCTGACGCAGGGTAGACGCATCAGCACCATCGACCACTGTTCCCAGCACCTTGATGCCTGAAACGTCTTGAGCATCAGCCGTCAAATCGGCGCCTGCGCCCGTAGCCAGCTTTTGTTTTAGTTGCGTGACTTGCTTTTCAAGTTCGCGAAGCTCCTTTCGGAGACTGACCACTTTGTCTGCCGCGTTTGCGGGCGAGCCTTT
>WTJR01000073.1:1747-2841 GCA_011524755.1 Halieaceae bacterium
GAGTGATTCGCTTTAATTCGTGTTCTCAGCGATTGATCAATGCTAGCCGAGACAGTGTCGCCTGCAGCCACTGCGCCACTAACAACGACCGCATGGTGTAAATGATGACCCTGTGCTTTCGTGGTGTCTCTTATCTCAAGCTTGGCAGAATCTGTCGTCAGATAACCGGTATCACCGACCTGACCCCCGCTCTCGCCGTAAAAGGGCGTCCGATCCAGGATAACGACAATCTCATCGCCCTCTTCAGCGCGCTCACAGGACTGTCCATCCTGGAAAAGACCGCGGACAGTCGCCTGTGCTTGAACTTCGCTGTACCCAAGAAACTCGGTTTCGCCATCCACATTAATCACATTGTTGTAATCAACTTGGAAAGCTCCACTCTCCTGCGATCGCTTACGCTGCTCCTGCATCGCAACTTCATAACCCTTGATATCGAGTTCTAGCCCACGCTCCCTAGCAATATCGTTGGTCAGATCAACGGGGAAGCCATAGGTGTCATATAAGCGGAAAACGACATCACCCGGAATTTGGGAACCCTGAAGCGACGCTAAAGCCTCCTCGAGGATATCCATACCCTTATCCAAGGTGCGCGCGAACTGCTCCTCCTCAGAAGCCAGCGCCTTGATGATTGCCGTCTCTTGCGCGACGAGCTCCGGGTAGGCCTCACCCATCTCCCCCACCAAAGCAGGCACTAATGCCGCGAAAAACGGCTCAGTGGCGCCGAGCTTGTTACCGTGCCGAATAGCGCGACGCAAAATACGGCGCAAGACATAGCCTCTGCCCTCATTGCTCGGAAGAACGCCGTCAGAGATCAGGAATGCACACGATCGTAAATGGTCAGCCACCACCCTGAGAGATGTATGTGAATGATCTTCGACCCCGAGGACATCCGCGGCCGCCGCAATCAATGCCTTAAAAAGATCAATGTCGTAGTTGTTATGAACGCCCTGCAGCACAGCAGAAATTCGCTCGAGTCCCATACCCGTATCAACCGACGGCGCAGGAAGGGGATGTAATTCGCCCGAACTGTCTCGGTTGAATTGCATAAAGACCAAATTCCAGATCTCGATGTAACGATCCAAGTCATCGTCAGG
>WTJR01000073.1:2941-9495 GCA_011524755.1 Halieaceae bacterium
AGGAAGGTCCATGCAAATTGAATGGCATCGCGCTTGAAATAATCTCCGAAACTGAAATTACCCAACATTTCAAAGAACGTGTGATGACGCGCCGTGTAACCCACGTTTTCGAGGTCGTTGTGCTTACCCCCAGCTCTGACGCACCGCTGACTCGATGCGGCCCGGTTGTAATCTCGGGGTTCGAGTCCCAAAAACGTATCTTTAAACTGATTCATTCCCGCGTTAGTGAACAGGAGTGTGGGGTCGTCGTGCGGCACCAATGAGCTTGACGCGACACGCGTGTGCCCTTGGCGCTCAAAATACGACAGAAACGCTTCTCGAATTTCAGCAGTCTTCATGCGTGGATCTCAAAATTAGTAACGGGAGGTGTTTTGCTAGGCCAAACCCGAAGCAAGCTCACCCTCTTTCATGTCTCGGCCAGCGAGGATATGTAGGTGTAAGTGGAATACCGTTTGGCCACCACCTGCACCGTTATTAATGACCAAGCGGAACGCATCAGCGACTCCCAATTGGTCTGCAACTTTGCCAGCAACCACCAACAAATGACCGAGTAGCGCCTGATCCTCCTCACTCGCCATACTCAGCATAGGGATTGGCTTGCGGGGAATAATCAACACGTGGGTGGGCGCCTGCGGATAGATATCCTTGATTACGACACAAAGATCGTCTTCGTAGAGAAAATCGGTTGGGATTTCGCCACGCGTAATCTTTCCAAAGATAGTGTCTTCCACAATATCTACCCTAACTTCTCGTCGGCTGTTAGTTGTCGTGCCTCGCCTTCCAGCAATACGGGAATACCATCTTTCACTGGATAGGCAAGACCACTGGCTTTACAGACCAGCTCTTGTTTCGCTTCGTCATAATCCAAGGGCGCCTTGGTGACGGGGCATACCAAAATTTGCAGCAACTTCTTATCGAGCACGAGCATCTCCTCACTGAACCGCTAAGTATACGCGCTAATACCCATCAGGGCATCGGGGGTACCAGTAACTGAGGATCAATTCGTTGATTGAACCAACTCATTCGCCAGTCCAAGTGCGGGCCAGTAGCACGACCGGTAGCACCGATGGCACCAATCGGGTCACCCACCTTGAGAACATCACCGACTTCAACATCGATACGGCTCATGTGCAGAAAAGACGAGCTCAGGCCGTAGCCATGATCGAGGATAACGGTGCCGCCACTGTAGAAAAGATCAGGCTCAGCGAGTGTTACAAGACCGGGCCCAGGCGAATAAACAGGCGTGCCCGTGGGCCGAGCAATATCCACGCCGTAGTGAGGGTTTCCTGGATTACCGTTGTAAAAGCGCTGACTGCCATAAACCCCACTGATCCGTCCCGTAGCAGGCCACGACAGCCCGGCTTTGACCGCCTTTAAAAAGCCCTCGTTCTCGATGCGTCTTGATTTCGCGCTTCGAACTTTTTCTCGCTCACGTCGAATGCGCTCTAACTGCTCTGCCGGAGGTGTCACCGTGCGCTGCGGCACACCCTCTACCCTCGAAATGCGGTATTCACGCGTGGCTATATTGAGCGAGCAAACCACATCCTCTCCGACGGTAAGATCCATTTCGTTCGGCGCATTTCGCCCCAAACCTACGACGAAGCTACCGTCAGGTAATACCGGCACATCGATGTTCTCGAAACGAACGGAGGTTCCGGGTAGGACTTCTCCCCAAAGAAGGCCGCCCGGTTTGAACTGGCCTTCAAGCTCTGGGCAGATGACCTCTTCAGAATGGGCGAAGGCAGAACCAAACGCTGCCACTATGAAAATGAGTGAAGTTGCTCTCATGGTAAATTCCCGATAAAAGTCCAGGTGGAAGTCCCAATAGTCGTTGGCTCAATGGTGTCTCAGTGACTGACCTGAATCCAGCGTTGTTACGTTTTCTCTTTCGAGCGGGTCTAGCAGCAAACACAGGTTTAGAAGTCCATGTCGCGATACCGTCCGCCCCGAGCCAAAGGCTCGCCTTACATTACCCCCGAAGGCGCTCAGCGATTGCGAGACGAGCTAAACACGCTTTGGAAAGTTGAGCGACCGCAGGTAACCGCCACTGTGCATGCGGCTGCACTCAACGGTGATCGCTCTGAGAATGGTGACTATATTTATGGGAAAAAGCGGCTGAGGGAAATAGATAGTCGCGTCCGGTTTCTTCAAAAGCGACTGGATGAGCTTCAGGTTGTCGACACGAAGCCCTCGGATACAAATCGCATCTTTTTTGGCTGCCGGATCGGCCTCGAGGACGAGGAGGGACTAGCCCACAACTACCGTATTGTCGGCCCTGATGAATTTGATCTTAATCAAGGACTTCTGAGCTGTGACTCGCCTCTCGGCAGGGCGTTGTTGGGCAAAAGTGCGGGCGATACCGTGTATTTGAAAACCCCGGAGGGTGAGACGGAGTGGTACATCGACTCCATCACCTATGAATAGCTAAATTTAATAAAAATTCACGCCAACTAAAGCGACATAACGCCCTTGGGAGCGGACTGACAAGTGCTAAGATCACAGCAAGTCGTTTATGCTCAACCCAGTTGGAGATCTGCCGTTGACTCGCAATGCTACTGACGCTTTCAGGCACCGACACCTCGGTACCACACCGGTTCAACAAGAAGAAATGGCTCTAAGTGCGGGCTTTGAAAGTGTTCAAGAACTCATAGAAACAACCGTCCCAGACAACATCAAACTTCAAACCACTCTGAATTTACCGCCCGCTCTTAGCGAGAGCGAAGCGCTGACAAAGCTCCGACATTACGCCGATCAAAACAAAGTGCTCAGAAGCTGTATCGGCATGGGTTACTACGACACCATCACTCCACCAGTCTTGCTCAGAAATGTTTTTGAGAATCCGGGGTGGTACACGGCCTACACGCCCTACCAGCCAGAAATCTCACAAGGTCGTCTGGAAACGCTGCTGACCTTCCAGCAAGTCATTATTGACCTCACGGGCATGCCGCTTGCCAACGCGTCACTCCTGGATGAGGCCACTGCGGCTGCAGAAGCCATGACGCTCATGCAACGCATGAACCGGAAATCCAAATCAAAGCGCTTTGTGGTTGCCAGTGACTGTCACCCGCAGACCATTTCATTGGTTGAGACACGTGCTGAGCCACTGGGTATCACCGTAGAAATCGTCGAGCCTGATGAACTGGCTAATGTTACGGATGCCTTCGGTGTATTGGCCCAATACCCCGGAACCTACGGCGATGTTCGAGACCTCAGTGACATCATTGGTCACTGCCACAACGCCGGTGCCCTAGTAGGTGTCGCCTCCGATTTGTTGGCGCTTACCCTCCTCAAATCACCGGGCGCCATGGGCGCCGATGTCGTTTTCGGAAACTCACAACGATTTGGCGTCCCCCTGGGTTACGGAGGGCCCCATGCGGCCTTCTTTGCAACCCGTGATGAGTTCAAGCGCTCTATGCCCGGGCGTGTCATCGGCGTGTCGGTTGACAGCAAAGGGCGCCAGGCGCTCCGCATGGCGATGCAGACGCGCGAGCAACACATCCGGCGAGAGAAGGCGACAAGCAATATCTGCACGGCACAGGCCTTGCTCGCAATCATGGCTGGACTCTTCGCTATGCATCACGGTCCACAGGGGTTACGGGGGATTGGTGAGCGAGTCCACCAGATGACGTCCTCGTTGGCGGCATCGCTGACCAGCGCTGGCTTTAAGCTACAAAATGCATCGTGGTTCGATACGCTCTGCGTCGAAGTCGATGACGCGGCGCAGGTCATTCAAGCGGCCGAGTCGGCTGGCTTCAATTTCCGCGAAATCTCGTCAACTAGTATCGGAGTCTCACTCGACGAGACAACGACGGACGAGGAACTTCGCTCAATTTGTCGGGTTTTTGGTGCTGAACCCACGAGCGGACGCTCAGGCATCCCCTCCAAGCTCTTGCGTGAGATGGACTACCTAAGCCATCCACTGTTTAGCGACTACCGGACAGAGACGGAGATGCTTCGCTATCTCAAGCGCTTAGAGAATAAGGATATCTCGCTGACACGCGCGATGATTCCGCTCGGTAGCTGCACCATGAAACTTAACGCGGCTGCGGAGATGATCCCGGTATCTTGGCCTGAATTCTCCCGTATCCACCCGTTCGCGCCGCAACACCAGGTGGCGGGCTACCGCGCCATGCTCGATGAGCTTACCGCGTGGCTTACCGAGTGCACGGGCTATGACGCCATGTCGCTACAGCCCAATTCAGGGGCACAGGGAGAGTACGCAGGATTAATGGCGATCAGGCGCTACCACCGGGCTCGTGGCGAAGCGCACCGGAATATATGTCTCATCCCAACGTCAGCGCATGGAACGAACCCGGCGAGCGCAGTGATGGCGGGCATGACGGTTGTGTTGGTGAACTGTGATGACAGCGGCAATGTCGATATGGAAGACCTAAAAGCCAAAGCTGAACTCCACTCCTCCGACCTCGCCGCAATTATGGTGACCTACCCGTCCACGCATGGGGTGTTTGAGACATCGATCGTTGAGCTCTGCGAATTGATTCACCAGCATGGCGGTCAGGTTTATGTTGATGGCGCCAATCTAAACGCATTGGTTGGACTTGCGGGTCCAGGTAAGTTTGGTGCTGACGTATCCCACCTAAACCTCCATAAAACGTTCTGCATCCCGCACGGTGGTGGTGGGCCCGGTATGGGGCCCATCGGAGTGGGCAGCCATTTGGCACCACACCTGCCCTCATCGGTGGTCGCGCCCCTCCAAGGCCTGGATGCAACTAATAATGTCATTTCAGCAACGCCCTACGGAAGCGCTTCGATACTGCCCATTTCATGGATGTACATTGCCATGATGGGTCCGGATGGCGTCACCGATGCCAGTCGCGTTGCGATCGTTCATGCCAACTACATTGCCAGCCGTCTCAAAGGTCATTACGACGTCTTATATACCGGAAAAAAGGGGACTGTCGCCCATGAGTGCATCATCGACATTCGTCCCCTCAAGGAACGTACCGGGGTGACGGAGGAAGATGTTGCGAAGCGACTTATCGATTATGGGTTCCACGCGCCCACCATGTCGTTTCCCGTCGCCGGTACACTAATGATCGAACCGACAGAATCAGAGTCGCTGGCTGAAATCGACCGGTTCTGCGACGCCATGTTGTCAATTCGCGGTGAAATAAGGGCGGTGGAGGAAGGTCGCTCTGACCCAACCAACAACCCGCTTAAAAACGCACCACATACACTGGACGAGGTTACCGCTGATCAGTGGGACCGGCCCTACAGCAGAGAACAAGCAGTATGGCCCGTAGCATCATTGCGAGCCGATAAGTACTGGGCGCCCGTCAATCGAGTCGATAACGTTTACGGTGATCGCAATCTGATTTGCTCGTGTCCGAGCATTGAATCTTATTTGGAACCCGCTTAATCCGTTCTAGGATGGCAAGGCCCATGTAACCTGAAAGCCCAGCCCTGTCGGCTTACTGATCTTCAGATAATGGGGTTTGGTACTGCGCTTTCCACTCGTCGTAGGGCATACCATAAACGCGTTCGCGCGCATCGTCCTTTGACAGGTCTAACCCCGACTCGTTGGCCGCCTCCGCGTACCACTTAGACAGACAGTTACGACAAAAACCTGCCAGATTCATGAGGTCAATATTCTGGACGTCGGTTCTCTCTTGAAGGTGGGATACCAAACGTCGAAAGGCGGCGGCTTCCAGTTCAGTCTTGGTCATTACTGTCTCTCAATCATCAAAGTCTGAATGATATCGGCCTGGTTCGCGTAGCGCCATTTTAGGTGCTGGAATAGCTCAGGCGCGTACCAGTCGGCATGCTGAATTTCGATAGGACGGCTAATCTCAATCTCGCGACCTGACACTGCCTCGCACCAGTAAAGTCGAAAGCCATTGTCAAATTCCGCGGCTAACTCTCCAGCGCTTACCTGCACACCCGTTTCTTCCCAGGTTTCTCGCTCCGCGGCACATTGTGCAGACTCGCCGCTATCGACCGATCCCCCGGGCGGACCGTAAGTGCCCCCCATAATCTTAACGAGCAGTAGTTCGCCGTTGTCTACTGCCAAACATCCCGCGCTGGGAACGCCCATATCACCTGACGTTACAGAGCACGTTGGTTGTCGCGAACACGCATTCAACATGAGTGCTGCGATCACAATCAGCATCCAAGACGCTTTCATAACATCTCTCCCACAATGTCTCTCAGATATTGGCTCCGCATCCAATACCCGAGCTTTCTTATTTAGTCCTTAGTTTGGCGGCGGATTCTGCGCCATATTTTAGGGCGCTTTAAGTAAAAAATGCCGTAAATGTCGCATTTGGAGAAAAAATGCACTGAATTAGTGCGAAAAATATCAGGACAGTCGGGGGGGGTTAAATCGATCTAGCCAGCAGTGCTCAATGCCTAGTCGCAAGGGCAATAACCTATCGCTCGTAGATCACCTCTACCGACTCGTGGCCAACCAGCTCCTTCAGCTGATCAAGCAAGGTATCCGTGGGCGTGACCCGCCACCGATCACCAAATCTAACCACTGCCGAACCGGCCGGCTGTCGGTACTCAACAATAATTGGGCAGTCTCCCGTATGAGC
>WTJR01000134.1:0-19780 GCA_011524755.1 Halieaceae bacterium
GATTCCTTTCTGGGTACACTACATCTAGTGTTTTGAATGGGATGTTGGCGGCATGTTTGCGCCGCTAGAGACTTAATGCGCCTAAAGTCTATTTCACTCTCCGGGTTCAAGTCGTTTGTGGACCCAACCAAGGTCACATTGCCGAGCAATATGTGCGCAGTGGTGGGCCCCAACGGCTGTGGTAAGTCGAACATCATCGACGCTGTCCGTTGGGTGATGGGTGAGAGTTCTGCTAAGACGCTGCGCGGTGAGTCGATGACCGACGTCATATTCAACGGGACCACGCACCGACAGCCGGTAGGACAGGCCTCCATTGAGCTGTTGTTTGATAACTCGACCGGTAAGGTCGGAGGCGAGTACGCCGCTTACAACGAAATATCAGTTAGGCGCCTGGTAACGCGTGAGGGCACGTCAGATTATTTCCTGAACGGTAACAAGTGTCGGCGCCGCGACATTACTGACCTCTTTTTAGGTACGGGTCTCGGGCCCCGAAGCTACGCCATTATCGAGCAGGGCATGATTTCCCGCTTGATTGAGTCAAAACCCGAGGATCTCCGGGTTTATATCGAAGAAGCGGCAGGTATCTCTAAGTACAAAGAGCGACGCCGAGAAACCGAAAACCGCATGCAGCGCACGCTGGATAATCTCGATCGCTTGACCGATCTCCGCGAGGAGTTAGAGCGAAATCTTAGCCATTTAAAACGTCAAGCACAGGCTGCCGAGCGATACGCCGAATACAAGGCAGAGGAACGAGAGCTCAAAGCGCAGCTGTTGGCGCTTCAACGGAGAGTTCAGGCTGGCGTCGCGTCGCGGGCTCAGAGGGAAATAGACGACTTTGCGACTGAGCGTGAGCGTTATCAGGCCCAGGTGTCATCGTGCGTCTCCGAAATCGAGTCGCTACGGCAGCAGATTACGGATGCCAATGCGGGTGCGAGTCAGTTGCAGGGAGATTTTTACTCCCTCGGTAGTGAAGTCAGCCGAATCGAACAGGCCATGAATTTTGCGAAGCAACGTCGTGAGACATTGGCCCGTGATCTCGAGCAGACACTGGAGGGTAAGCAACGGGAGTTAGGTCTGGTTGACTCGGACAGTCAGCGCCTGACCGAGCTCGCGGAGGCGCTAGCTTCGATTGAACCGACATTGACTCGCGAGCGCGAAGAGGTCGGTCGAGTCGATCTGGCACTGGCGGAAGCAGAGAAGGTCGCGGCGACAGCCGACGGTGATTGGGATCATTTTACCCAGCGTGCGGCCGTTCCCAAACAGCAAGTTGAGGTGCAGCAAGGGCGACAAGGTAATGCAGAGCGGAACTTAGCTGCGCTTAACGAACGTCTCGCACGAATCAAAAGTGAATTAACAGGTTTGAGCGAATCGGTTGATGAGACAGATCTGGATACGGTCAGTACTGAATTGGCCGATGCGGAGCAGGCGGTAGTCAGTCAAAAGACCGCCTTAGACTCGTTGAAGGAAACGCTGCAATCCTCCCGTTCAGAACTTGAGGCTTTGCGGCAGAAGCAGGACGAGCTTCGACGGGAAATACAGGCGTTGACGGGTCAGCGAGCCTCTCTTGAGGCGCTGCAGTCTGATGCGCAAGCGAGCTCGTCAGGTGATTTTGTGAGCGAGTGGTTGGGCCATCATGGGATAGAGCACACAGCTCCGATCGTCGAGGCTATCGTTGTTGATGAGGGATTTGAGGCGGCGGCTGATGTGGTGCTCGGTGATTGGTTGGTTGCACTGCAGACCGAGCTGACATCGTTGAGTCCGAGTGCTGATGTCCCGCCAGCGGGTTTAACCTTAGTTGACGCAGAGCCGGGCGAGCGATCAGCCGACCCGCTATTGCTATCCCACTACGTTCAACTGCCTCGAGGACTAGAGCATCTGCTGTCCGGCGTGCGTGTCGCAGACGATTGGCAGGCAGCATTGGACGCACGGCCCAGTCTCTCTTCCGGTGAGTCGATTATTTCAAAAGACGGTCTGTGGGTTGCGAAACATTGGATGCGCTCTAGAGGCGAAGCAGACGCGGAAGAGGGCATTATCGCTCGGCAGGCGCAGCTAAATGCAGTGAGTGAGGCTTTTGAGGTCGCTTCGCGTGCTCTTGAAGAGACCGATAGTCGTATCGAGGAGCTGCGGGCGAAGCGAACAGAGACCGAGCGAACCATTGATGCCGAGCAAGAGGCGTTGCAAGGCGCGCAGCAAACTTTGAGCCGTCTCGATACGCAGCGACGAGCACTCATTGCCGAGCGAGAGCAACGGCAGAATCGTGAAGCGCAGTTGCGTCAGGATTTGACTGACGCAGAAACGCGAGCCGCAGAAGAGCAATCAGTGATCGATGAAGCTAAACAGATGCTTAATCGCGCTCAGCATCAGGTCGAGTCTGATGAAGGTGTACGAGAGGCATTGGAGACAGCACGAACACAGGCGAGAGAGCAAGTACGTCAATGTCGGCAGGAAAAACAGCAGGCAGACGTTGCGCTCAATCGCAGTGAAGTGCGGCATCGGGAGTTGCTGACACAACGTGAGGCTTTATCTCGTTCGATTGAGCGAGCGCGGGAGCAGGTGACCAGCTATGAGCAGCGGGAGGCGTCCATCCGAGGGGAGATGCCAACAGAAGAGAATCCCGATCTAGCCGCTCAGCAGGAACTGAGTGAACTGCTCGAACGCCGCCTTGCGGTGGAGTCACAGCTGACCCAGGCAAGACAAGGCCTGTCAGAGCTTGAGTCGGCGCTTCGCAGTAAAGAGCAATCTCGAATGGAAGCTGAGCAAGCGGTGGCCGGCGTGCAGACGCGTAGCGAGGGCGCCCGTCTTAAGTTGGCAGAGACAGGCGTTCGGGTTGAGCAAATTGATGCGGCGCTTTCTGAGCTGGAAGTCACGCTTGAGGCCGTCGAGGAGAGTTTGCCGGAGGACGCCGACGAAACAGAGTGGCAAGTGCGTGTAGAACGCATTGGTGCGCGAATTCATCGACTCGGTCCTATCAACCTTGCCGCGATCGACGAGACATCTCGCGCCGAGGAGAGAAAGGAGTACCTCGATGCTCAAGACGACGATCTGAGAACCGCGCTCGAAACCCTGCAGAATGCCATCAAGAAGATCGACAAGGAGACCCGGAGTCGCTTTAAGGACACGTTTGATACAGTCAATGCTGGCTTTGCCGAGTTGTTCCCTAAAGTATTCGGAGGCGGTACTGCTTGCCTAGAGATGACAGGCGATGATTTGTTGGATACCGGCGTCGCCATCATGGCGCGCCCTCCCGGCAAGAAAAATAGCACCATTCATCTACTGTCCGGTGGTGAGAAAGCGATGACAGCAATCGCCTTGGTTTTCTCGATATTCCAGTTAAACCCGGCACCTTTTTGTATGCTCGATGAGGTCGACGCACCACTCGACGATGCGAATGTCGGGCGGTACGCACGTTTAGTGTCTGAGATGTCGAAGAAGGTGCAGTTTGTTTTCATTACACACAATAAAATCACCATGGAAGCGGCTGAGCAGCTAATGGGCGTGACCATGCACGAGCCAGGCGTATCGAGGCTGGTGACGGTCGATATTGAGGAAGCAGCGAGGCTGGCAGCAAGTTAGGGGAATAGGTAATGCCTGACGTTTTTCAGACGTTAACCACCGAAACCACGATCGCCATCCTAATTATTTTTGGGTTGGTTGTAGCCCTTGTCGTCAATACGCGTCGAAAGCGCCGTAATGACTACAAGATGAATGCACGCGTTGTGCGTGATGATTCGCCGGTTCCCGACCCACACGATCGAACCTCCAGAGAGTTGCCAAATGGCGGGGCGAGAGTGGTCGAGCGTCAAGAGCCAACCTTTGGTGACTACTTTTCCGAGCCGGGCGCCGATAATGCAGACACCGATTTTTCTAATCCCGAGATCGACGTTGCTAACGATATGGATGCCCAAGCTGACGGCGATCCAGACCTGACCGAGGAAGTAGCTTTAGACGGCGCCGATCCAGCTCAAAATCAGGGAGAGATCGACTCAGACGCATCGATCGATCCCGGAACCATGGACTGGCTTGATGAAATTGAGTCAGTTCCAACCAGTCAAGCGCAATCGGCGCGACTGCCCCGGCACGAAGACACTAAAGTTTACTCGCTCAATGTGATTGCCCGTGCGGATCAGGGTTTCGCTGGCGACGACATACTGCGTGTGTTGTTGGGTTGCGGCCTGCGGTTCGGTGATATGGACTTCTTTCACCTGAGTGAAGCTCAGGGCGGCACACCTACCATACAGTTTAGTGTGGCAAATATGATGCAACCGGGTGTCTTTGATCTTGAGAACATGGACGAACTGTCGACTCAAGGTCTCATGTTTTTCCTGACGCTTCCCGGCCCCCATGATATGGCGAGAGCATTCGATCTGATGCTGGAGACCGCCCATACGGTTGCTCACAGTTTGGGGGGCGATGTGTATGACGAAACCCGAAGTGTGATGACCAAGCAGTACGTAGAATCTCTGCGGCAATCAATTCGTGAGTACGAGAACAAGTGGCGCGCTGAGACCTCGCAATGAGTTCACCTGAACACGAGATTAACGAGCTGAGAGCGCGCCTCGATCGGTGGTCTCTGGCTTATCACAGAGACGACAACCCCTTGGCCAGCGATGCGGAGTACGATCGTGAACTTCGTCGGCTCCGTGAATTAGAGACGGCTCACCCGCATTTGATCTCGCCCACGTCGCCCACTCAACGGGTCGGCGATAAACCCCTGGATCAGTTCACTAGTGTGCGTCACAAGGTGCCGATGTTGAGCCTTGATAATGCATTTAGTGGGGATGATCTTGAGGCTTTTGAGGAGCGGAATGCCAACAAGCTCGGATTAAGCGCTTTGACCTTCTGTTGCGAACCCAAGCTCGATGGCGTTGCGATGAGCCTCCTCTACGAGGATGGAGTTCTTGTTAGGGCCGCCACGCGCGGTGATGGCAACACCGGCGAAGATATTACCCATAACGCGAGAACGATGGAGACGGTACCGTTGCGATTGCAGGGTGGCGACTATCCGGCGATGCTCGAGGTGCGCGGCGAAGTGGTCATTCCGAGAGCGGCTTTCCATCGCATGAATGAAAAGCAGGCGAGCATAGGGGAGCCAGTCTTTCAGAATCCGCGCAATGCCGCTGCTGGAAGCTTGCGACAGCTTGATCCGCGGATTACCGCCACCCGACCACTGGTCTTTATGGCGTACTCGGTGGGTCATGTTGAGGGTGGAAGCCTGCCGGGGTCACACAGTGAAACGTTGAGCTATTTAAGCCGGATTGGTTTTAAAACCTCGAAGCTGACGGAAGTGGTTGACGGTTGGCAGGCCGCGGAGGCATTCGTAGAGCGCATTCTTGCGCAGCGCGATGAGATAGAAGTCGATATCGATGGGGTCGTCATCAAGGTAAATGACTTCGAGCAGCAATCGGCGCTTGGTTTTGTGTCTCGCGCACCGCGGTGGGCAATTGCGCGAAAGTTTCCTGCACAAGAGGAGGTTACCACGCTACTTGGTGTGGACTTCCAAGTGGGCAGGACGGGCGCGATTACCCCGGTTGCGCGACTACAACCCGTTTTCGTCGGGGGTGTGACGGTCAGTAATGCCACGCTTCACAACGCCGATGAAATCGCCAGACTGGATGTTCGTATCGGTGACCAGGTCATCGTGCGCAGAGCAGGTGACGTGATACCCCAGATCGTAAAGGCCCTGGATGATCGGAGAGAGGGTGATTTGCCCAAAGTCACATTCCCTGACGAGTGTCCAGATTGCAATGCTGCGCTCACACGGGATCTTGATGAGGCAGCCATCCGATGTGAAAACAGTCTTGCTTGCCCCGCACAGCAAAAGGCAGCCCTTGAGCATTTTGTGTCCCGTAAAGCTATGGATATCGATGGGGTCGGTGAAAAGCTGTTGCACCAGCTATTTGATCAAGGCTTGGTGTCCGACATTGCGGATTTGTATGGCCTAACGGTTGAGCAGCTCGCAGCACTTGATCGGATGGGTCATAAATCAGCAGTGAAGGCGATTGACGCCATTGAGGGTAGTAAAGCGACAGAGTTACCGCGATTCCTCTACGCATTGGGCATTCGGGAAGTGGGTGAAGCGACGGCTCGGGCACTGGCCACTCACTTCGTTGATTTGGAAATGATCATGACGGCGTCGCCAGAATCATTAGAGGAAGTGAACGACGTGGGCCCCGTGGTGGCGTCCCATATCCATCGCTTTTTCACGAAAGACATGAATAGGGAGTTGGTCGGTCGACTCATTGATGCAGGCATTGCCTGGTCTCTACCTGAAGAGCAGGTGGCGCTTAAGGCCCTTTTGGCGGGGCAGACGTGGGTAGTGACTGGAAAACTAGAGGCTATGTCTCGTGATGAGGCAGGGGCCGCGATACGTCGGCTTGGCGGTCAGACAGCGGGCTCTGTCAGTAAAAAAACCGATGTATTACTAGCGGGGCCGGGTGCAGGCTCCAAATTGAGTAAAGCGGAATCGCTAGGCGTGAAGGTCATCGATGAGGATGATTTCATGCGCTTATTAGCGGAGGCAGAACAATGAGTTTCAGTGGAAGGGTCGTCCTAGTCGTTGGTTTGCTACTCGTGGTTGGCGGATGCACGACATCGCCACCGGATAAGCTCGATAATATTTGCGATATTTTCCGTGAAAAGGATGGCTGGTACACAGATGCGAAGGACGCCAGAGAGCGATGGGGTGCACCTATTTCTATCATGATGGCCTTCATGCACCAGGAGTCTCGGTTTGTAGCCGGTGCAAAGCCCCCCAGAACGAAAATCTGGGGCATTATTCCGGGACCTCGCGCAAGCGATGCGTACGGTTACTCGCAAGCCAAAAATGACACCTGGGACTGGTACAAGCGTAAATCGGGAAACCACGGCGCCGATCGCGATAAGTTCGAAGACGCCATTGATTTCGTCGGTTGGTATAACCACACCACTTATCAGATCAATGGGATTGCCAAAGATGATGCGTTCAGACTTTACCTCAACTATCACGAGGGGCACGGCGGCTACAAACGAGGAACGTATCGCTCAAAACCTTGGTTAGTGGAGGTCGCAAAGAAAGTCGATCGGCGCGCATCTACGTATAACCGTCAACTGGCCTCGTGCCAGGATGAGTTTAAAAAGAAGGGATGGTTCGATTGGTTTTAATCGCCGTCATTTTAATGTCACGTTAATGTCATTAAATTTTATTGTCATTTGAGTGTCATTCAGCGGTGACGGTGAGGAAGGTGTTTCTCGATGGTGTCGAAAAAAGTACTGATTGTTGATGACGAATTCTCGATTCGCGATATGTTGCGGATGGCGCTTGAAATCGCTGATTTTGAATGTCTGGAGGCAGAGAACATTCAAGACGCGCATCGCCTAATTGTGGATGAGCGACCAGCGATTGTCTTACTGGATTGGATGCTTCCTGGTGGCAGCGGCCTTGAGCTGTTGCGACGCCTAAAGAAAAACGACACCACCTCCGAGATACCTGTGATCATGTTAACGGCGAAGGTGGCCGAGGATAATGTCATTCAAGGCCTTGACGCGGGTGCGGACGATTACGTCACCAAACCGTTTGCGCCGCGTGAGCTGATTGCCAGGATCAAGGCGCTACTGCGGAGAAGCGTTGGGGGTGAACAGCGCGACCGACTAGAGGTCGGCGAGCTAGTTCTCGATGTCGATAGTCGTCGTATCTTTGTGGCCAATTCGCCGATTGAAATGGGTCCCACCGAATTTAATTTACTTCAGTTCTTTATGTCCCACCCTGAGCGGGCTTATACGCGAAACCAGCTACTTGATCACGTGTGGGGTGCCAACGTTTATGTCGAAGAACGCACCGTTGATGTGCACATCAGACGTCTTAGAAAGGCGCTTGAGGGCGGCGTTCACGACTACAGCGATCTCATTCAGACCGTCAGAGGAACAGGCTACCGTTTCTCAGCCAAAGGTGTGGTCTCCGAGTGACCTTTCTGAAGCATTGGTGGCTGGCACTCTTTCGAGTGCTTGCCATTCTGGGCGTTGGCGCGGCCTTGGGCTTCTATTTTGGGAGTATCGCTAGCGGCTTACTCGTAGCTTTGATGGTTGTGCTTCTCTACTGGAGCTACCAGATGTTCCGGGTTGAGCAGTGGTTATCGGAAGTTGCTGAGGAGCCTCCTCAGGCGGCCGGTGTTTGGGGGCTGCTGTTCGATTACATTCATCGTCTCCAGAGCCAAAGTGCGGAAGCACAGGGTCGTCTCGAGTCGTCACTGCATTATCTACAGGACTCACTGAAATCGATGCGCGATGCGGCGATCATCACCGATCCGTGGGGGAACATTGCGTGGATGAATGACTCGGCGGGTAGTCTCTTGGGGATTAGTCTCGATAAGGATGAGGGTAGACCGCTGGTTAGTAAGATGCGTTTACCTAATTTTTCAGATTATTTGGCGGTGGGCGATTACAAAGTGCCACTGCGCATTCCACCTTCAAGTGAACAAAAGCGTTGCTTGCAAGTTGAGGTATCAAGCTTCGGTGGCGGCGATAAACTGATTTTTATCAAAGACATCACCGAGCAGTACAAGCTCGAAATGATGCGTCGTGACTTTGTGGGAAATGTCTCACATGAATTGCGGACACCTTTGACGGTACTCAAAGGCTATGTGGAAAACCTTCAGTCGCTCGATTCGGATCTCGTCTCAAAGATTCAGCGTCCATTGGTTCAAATGGATATGCAAGTGGTTCGCATGGAGGTGCTTTTAAAGGACCTATTGTGGTTGTCACGGATTGAAACGATTGAGGGCGCCGATAAGACACTTCCCATTAACATGACGGATCTGGTTGCGGAGATCATAGAAGATCTGAGAGCTGCCTATCCGGAACGTAAAATCGATACGCATTTAGAGCACGACGACGTCATTTTGGGTGATGCAACCGAACTTCACAGTGCGGTGAGCAATTTGGTTGTCAATGCCCTCAAGTACAGCGGTCATGACGATCTTGTCACCGTGGAGTGGAAGCTAGACGCGGGCTTTCCAACCTTGACCGTTCGCGATGAGGGTGAGGGGATTAAGCCACAGCATATTCCACGTCTGACCGAGCGTTTCTACCGAGTCGATAAGAGCCGAAGCCAGGCAACGGGAGGTACAGGGCTTGGATTGGCGATCGTGAAACACGTAGCCGTTAGCCACAACGCAGAGCTTCTGATCGACAGTGTTTATGGACAGGGCTCGGTGTTTTCCATGGTCTTCAAGCCCCATCAGAAGGGAACTCAAGCGGCTTTACAGTAGCTTAGTACCAGAGACCCAATACAAACCCGATAAATGCCCATGACACCTGCCAGTATGGGGGTCGCGACCCGTTGCCCCCAAACGCTGCTCTAAGTCGTGCTACGGCAGCCTATGGTCAGAGAATTGTTCGTTCATGACGGCTTTTCTAGGCCAGATACCGTTGATGATCGATGGGTAGTCGGTCTAGGCAAATGTGCGTGGCTGTTTTTAGATATACTTGCGGCGCAGCATCTTGTGCGGATCGCTGATATTGGTCGACGACGGCCATCCACGATTGTTTTTATTGGGGTCATACATGCACCGCCTCTGGTCAGACACGCTGCAGCGTCTTTCGCCATACACACCGGGTGAGCAGGCGCAGAACAGCGACGTTATCAAGCTAAATACCAATGAGCATGCGCTCGCTCCTTCTCCAGAGGCAGTGGCGGCTGGCCAGCAATTAGATGTCGAGCGTTTGCGACGTTACCCAGACCCAACCTCACGGCTTCTAACCGAGGCAATTGCCAAAGCGAATAACGTTTCGTCTGATCAGGTACTGGTGACAAATGGCTCGGACGAAGTGTTGGCGTTTGCATGGACAGCCTTCCTGTCCGATACCGATAAAGTGCCTGCCGTGCCTGCTATGACGTATACCTTCTACCCGGTATGGGCCAAGTTGCTTGGGCAGGGATTACATCAGGTGCCCATGAACTCTGATCTTTCGATTGATGTTGAAGCTCTCAAGGCGTGGGATGGTCCTGTGGTGTTTCCCAATCCCAATGCGCCAACGGGTTTGAGCTTACCCCTGGAAACAATCGAGGAGTTGGTGGCACATAGTTCCAACCGTCTCGTGCTGATCGATGAGGCTTACTTTGGCTTTGGTGCAGCGTCGGCGGTCTCTCTCGTCAACCAATACGATAATTTGCTGATCACCCGGAGCTTCTCCAAGAGTCATGCGCTCGCAGGCTTGCGCGTCGGTTATGCGCTTGCACACGCCAACCTTGTGGAAGGACTCCGCCGAGTAAAGGACTCGTTTAATTCGTATCCTGTTGACGCTCATGCGCAATGCGTCGCCACCGCCGCGGTTTCAGACTCTGCCTGGTTTACCGAGGCGTCAGCGGCTGTGAAAGAAAATAGGGCCGAGCTGGCAGCAGGGCTCACGCAGTTGGGTTTCTCCGTGTTGCCGTCCCAGGCTAACTTTGTCCTCGCGTCACACCCTGCACATTCGGGCGTAGCGCTTACCGAGTATTTGAAGAGCCAAAATATTCTGGTTCGTAGCTGGTCTAGCGACGATCTGCTGCCTTGGGTCCGTATTACGGTGGGTACAAAGGAGCAACAGGCGCGTTTATTGAGCGCTCTGGCTGAGCATCTGAACGGCTAGATACGCTTCAGGACAATAGAGCCAATACTGTAGCCAGCACCAAACGAGGAGAGCACGCCTAGGTCGCCGGGTTCGAAATCCTCGTTGTACTTCTTGAAGGCGATGACAGATCCCGCGGAAGACGTGTTGGCATATTCGTCTAGGATCGTCGGTGACTCCTCATCACTGGGCTCACGGCCCAGGACCTTCTTCGCTATCAACTCATTCATATTCTTATTGGCCTGGTGCAGCCATATACGCTTTAGCGAGTCGGGTTCGATGTCCATTTTGGCAAGCTGCTGTGTGATCTGCTCAGCAACAGCAGGACACACCTCGCGGAAGACTTTGCGGCCTTCCTGCACGAACAGCTTATCTACCTGACCCACACCTTCTTCAGTTGCGCGGTTCAAGAATCCAAAGTTATTGCGAATGTTATTTGAGTAAATGGTTTGCAGCTTGGTGTCCAAAATCTCAAACGCGTGGTCTGATCGGCAATGCTCGGCAGACTCAATCACGACCGCAGTTGCGACGTCACCAAAGATAAAGTGTGAGTCACGATCGCGGAAATTGAGGTGTCCGGTGCATATTTCCGGGTTGACCATCAGGACGCGGCGGGCATTACCTGACACGACCATGTCGTAGGCCTGCTGAATGCCAAAGGTGGCCGATGAGCAGGCGACATTCATGTCGAAAGCAAAACCCTTAATGCCCAACTCCGCTTGTACCTCAATGGCCATCGCCGGGTAGGCGCGCTCCATATTTGATGCAGCGACGAGTACAGCGTCAATATCATCGGCAGTGACATTGGCCTGTTCCATGGCTTGTTTCGCTGCAGCGACACCAATTTCACACATAACCGAGGGCTCTTCGTTAGAGCGAGGCTCCAGCCGCGGCATCATGCGCATGGGATCGACGATCCCTGCTTTATTCATAACGAAGCGCGATTTAATACCCGAGGCTTTTTCTATGAACTCGACGTTCGAGTGACCTTTAGGCTCCATCTCGCCCGCCGCGATCGCGTCGGCATGCTCCGCATTGTAGTGATCAACCCAAGCGTTAAATGACTCCACCAGTTCGTGGTTGCTCACGCTCTCAGCAGGGGTAAACAGACCCGCCCCTGAAATGACTACTCGGGTATTACCAGTTTGCATTATCGATTCTCAACAGGCACGAAATCGCGAGCTTCATAGCCGGTGTAGAGCTGCCGTGGACGACCGATACGGTAGCTGCCGCCAATCATCTCGTTCCAGTGAGCGACCCAGCCCACGGTTCGACCGACGGCAAAGATCACGGTGAACATAGACGTTGGAATTCCCAATGCTTTGAGGATGATGCCCGAGTAGAAATCGACGTTAGGGTAGAGCTTCTTCTCGATGAAGTAGGGATCGCTGAGCGCAATTTCTTCAAGTCGTTTAGCGATTTCAAGGTTCTCATCCTGAATGCCCAGCTCAGCCAACACCTCGTCGGCAGCCTGCTTCATGACCTTCGCCCGCGGGTCGAAGTTCTTATACACGCGGTGGCCAAAGCCCATTAAACGGAAGGGATCATTTTTGTCTTTAGCGCGGGCAACGAATTCATCAATTCTGGATACATCACCGATTTCGTCGAGCATCTTCACAACCGCCTCATTGGCGCCACCATGCGATGGGCCCCAGAGCGCTGCAATGCCCGCAGCAATACAAGCGAAGGGGTTTGCCTGCGATGAGCTTGCGAGGCGAACCGTTGATGTCGATGCATTTTGTTCGTGGTCCGCATGCAACAGGAAGATGCGGTCCATGGCACGTGCGAGGGTGGGCGAAATTACGCTGGGCTCGCAGGGGTTACCAAACATCATGTGCAGGAAGTTAGCTGAGTAATCAAGGTCATTGCGCGGATACATGAAGGGCTGACCAATTGAGAACTTGTAACTCATCGCGGCAATGGTCGGCATTTTCGCAATCAGTCTGAATGCAGCAACCTCACGATGGTAAGGGTCCGAGATGTCAGTCGAGTCGTGGTAGAACGCCGACAGCGCGCCTACGACGCCACACATGATTGCCATGGGGTGAGCGTCACGACGGAAGCCATTGAAGAACGTTCGAATTTGCTCATGCACCATGGTGTGGTTTGTCACCATGTCCACGAAGGCTTTTTTCTCCTCAGCGTTCGGCAATTCGCCGTTTAGAAGTAGGTAGCAAGTCTCGAGGTAGTCGGATTGCTCTGCGAGCTGCTCGATAGGATAGCCCCGGTGCAAAAGGACGCCTTTCTCGCCATCAATAAATGTAATTTTAGATTCGCATGAGGCGGTTGATGTAAAGCCAGGGTCAAAGGTGAAGTGGCCCTGAGACGTCAGCTTTGCCACATCGATAACGTCGGGCCCCAGTGAGCCTTCGTAGACAGGTAAGTCGATGTCTAGCGTGCTGTTATCGCTTTGCGGAATGGAAAGCTTTGCTGTCTTGCCTGTCATTACGTGTCCCCCGACCTCGTTTTTTGTGGCGCTACTTTAACGGCGCCTTTTGAATCTAGCAATTTTACAACATTGCGGAGATAAAACACGACAGATGGTCATAGTTTGCGAGATGAATTTGTCAGTAGCGAAGTGACTACATATACTCACGCCTCGAATTCAGACCACTCGATTGCTCTGGGGGCTATTAAGTGAAACCACGTGGCAGCAAGGACAACCGTCCTGTCAATCTCGATATCAGTACCATCAAACTTCCGGTAACAGCGTATGCCTCTATTTCGCATCGTGTCACGGGAGTTCTGTTGTTTGTGTCCAGCGTTTTACTCGTCTGGGCGCTAGATGCCAGTCTCGCCTCGGAAGAGAGCTTCAATCAGTTGGGCACGCTACTCTCGAGCACGGGCGCTAAGGCCGCGCTGTGGGCGTTTCTCGTGATCTTCAGTTATCACGCGCTTGCCGGTATTCGTCATCTCATTATGGACATGGGCATCGGTGAAGATTTCAAAGGCGGTGCCTTGGGCGCGCGCATCTTATTTGTTGCATCCGCTTTGGCTGCAGTCGCATGGGGGGTTGTCTTGTGGTAACTCAGGTCACTAGCTTTAGTCGCAATGGTTTATCTGACTGGCTGATACAGCGGGTTAGTTCGCTCATCCTGCTCGCATATTTTTTGTTTATTGGTGTCCAGATAGCCACTGGGATTGACTACACTTCGTGGCGCGCGCTTCACGACACGACGGCAATGAAGGTGTTTACCTTGCTCGCGATCGGGGCATACGTGTCGCACGCATGGATCGGTTTGTGGACTGTATTCACTGACTACCTGACCGAGTACATGCTCGGGTCCATCGGTAACGTCGTGCGTCCCGTGTTGCAAATCGTCGTCGTGCTGGCCCTTGTGGTCTATGCGATCTGGGTAATACAAGTAATTTGGGGTTAAGCCTCGCGACAGCGAGGTATGCTTGGGAGAAGCAAAGAGATGCGAACGATCTCGTTTGATGGAGTCATCGTTGGTGGTGGTGGTGCTGGCATGCGTGCAGCACTCCAGTTGGCTCAGTCTGGTTACAAAACAGCCGTCATTTCAAAGGTATTTCCGACGCGCTCACACACGGTGAGTGCTCAAGGTGGTATTACATGCGCTATTGCAAGTGCTGATCCACAGGACGATTGGCGCTGGCACATGTACGACACCGTAAAAGGCAGTGACTACATTGGTGATCAGGATGCCATCGAGTACATGTGCTCGGTTGGCCCAGAGGCGATCTTTGAGCTCGAGCACATGGGGTTGCCGTTCTCGCGAACAGAGGAAGGTCGTATCTATCAGCGACCCTTTGGTGGACAGTCAAAGAATTTCGGTGAGGGCGGCCAGGCTGCGCGAACGTGTGCGGCGGCTGACCGTACCGGTCATGCGTTGCTGCACACGCTTTATCAGAACAACGTCAAGAACGAGACCGTATTCTTCAATGAATGGTTCGCGACTGATCTTGTCAAGAATCAGGACGGTGCCGTTGTCGGTGTTATCGCGATTTGTATTGAGACCGGCGAGACCGTCTACGTGAAATCCAAAGCAACCGTTTTCGCAACGGGTGGTGCGGGCCGTATCTACGCCTCTACGACGAATGCACACATTAACACGGGTGATGGTGTGGGCATGGCTCTGAGAGCAGGTGTGCCGGTCCAGGACATGGAAATGTGGCAGTTCCACCCAACCGGTATCTATGGTGCAGGCACTCTGGTTACCGAGGGTTGTCGTGGTGAGGGCGGTTACCTGATTAATGCTGACGGCGAGCGCTTTATGGAGCGTTATGCGCCAAATGCTAAAGATTTGGCTGGTCGTGACGTGGTCGCGCGCTCGATGATTCTTGAGATACTGGAAGGTCGCGGTTGCGGTCCTGACGGTGACCACGTGAAGTTGAAGCTTGATCACCTCGGAGAAGAGGTGCTTGAGTCTCGCTTGCCCGGTATCTGTGAGTTGTCGCGCACGTTTGCTCATGTTGATCCGGTCAAAGAGCCTATTCCTGTAGTCCCTACCTGCCATTACATGATGGGTGGTATTCCCACGAATATTCATGGGCAGGCGCTGACCGTCGATGCGGCCGGTAATGACCAGGTAATTCCTGGCCTGTACGCCTGTGGTGAGGTGGCTTGTGTATCCGTTCACGGTGCAAACCGACTGGGCGGTAACTCGTTGCTGGATCTGGTGGTATTTGGTCGCGCCTCTGGGTTGTTTATCGAGGACGCCTTGCGACAAGGTATTGAAATGCGTGATGCCTCAGTAACAGACATCGAGTCGGCGAATCAGCGCTTGGTGTCGTTGAATGAGCGCAACGATGGTGAGAACGTCTCAGCGCTGCGTAAAGAGCTTCAAGGCGTCATGCAGAACTACTTTGGTGTGTTCCGAAAGGGTGAGTTCATGCAAGAAGGCATCAAGAAACTCGACGATCTCAAAGAGCGTATTGATAACGTGAAGCTGGAAGACAAGAGTAATGCGTTCAACACGGCGCGTGTCGAGTGTCTCGAACTGCAGAATCTGTTTGAAACAGCTGAAGCGACCGCTATTGTTGCGGAAGCGCGTAAAGAGAGTCGTGGTGCGCATGCGAGAGAGGACTTCACCGAGCGGAATGATGACGAGTGGCTGTGTCACTCGATTTACCACCGTGAGGGTCGTGCAGTCAGCAAGCGTTCGGTCAACTTTACCCCTAAAACTGTCGATACTTTCCAGCCGAAAGTTCGCACCTACTAATCTGCGAGGAGATACGTAATGTTGCAGGTCAGTGTTTACCGTTTTAATCCAGAAACTGATGCGGCTCCGCAGATGCAGGAGTACCAGGTTGAAACGGGCGGCAAGGATTTAATGGTTCTGGACGTGCTCGAGATGATCAAAGCCGAGCATGATGCGAGCGTTACTTATCGGCGCAGTTGCCGAGAGGGCGTTTGTGGTTCGGATGGCTTGAATATCAACGGAAAGAACGGTCTTGCATGTATTACGCCATTATCTGACGCCGTAAAGAACAACAAGCTTGTGATTCGCCCGTTACCCGGGTTGCCTGTTGTGAGGGACCTCGTGGTCGATATGAGCCTCTTCTACGCGCAATACGAGAAGATCGAGCCGTATCTGCAGAATAATTCGCCAGCGCCCGCAATCGAACGATTGCAGACACCCGAAGATAGAGCCAAGCTTGATGGTCTTTACGAGTGCATACTTTGCGCTTGTTGCTCTACAAGTTGCCCGTCTTTCTGGTGGAACCCGGATCGGTTTGTGGGTCCTGCCGGCTTACTACAGGCCTATCGGTTCTTGGCGGATAGTCGCGACCAGGCGACGGACGAGCGTCTGGCGAAGCTAGATGATCCCTTCAGCGTTTTCCGATGCCACGGCATTCAAAACTGTGTGAATGTCTGTCCAAAGGGCCTCAATCCTACGCGTGCCATCGGTCACATTCGTACGATGCTTTTGAATAGAGCTGCTTAATTTGAGTTAAGTTATATATCCCATAACCTAGATTCATATTAGGTAAAATTAACGCCGCTTTTGCGGCGTTTTTTGTTTCTACAAGCTCTGAAAACATGGGAAAAACACTGCGTTGGGAGTAAGATATTCCTCCAGATGCAGTGACACATACCAAACAATAAGTCGCTGCAGATGACTTCGGGGGAAGTGTGCATGGCAAAGTCGATAGACCTACCCAGCATGGAGCAGCAGCGAAGTACGTCTCACCTCTCAGGTGGAAACGCCGCCTACGTAGAGGACCTGTACGAGGCGTACTTAAAGGATCCAAATGAAGTGCCGCCGGAGTGGCGCGATTACTTCGATCGTTTACCACGCGTTGAGACCAATACGGCGAGTCTGAGAGATTTGCCGCACTCCGTATTGCGTGCTCAGTTTGCGCGCATTAGCAAAATGCGCGTGCGGACCGAAGCGACTCGTAGCCAGGACTCTCAGGCGACGGAATACGAGCGCAAGCAGGTTCGCGTCGTTCAAATGATCTCTGCTTACCGGCAGCGCGGTCACCAGAAGGCAACCTTAGACCCTTTATCCCTCCATCCGCGTTCGCCAGTGCCGGATTTAGAGCTTGAATTTCACGAGTTGTCAGAGGCTGACCTAGACACAGTCTTTCAGGTCGGCAGCCTCTACATCGGTAAAGCCGATGCCTCGCTGGCTGAAATCCGAGCTGCCTTGGAAAAGACTTACTGCAACACCATTGGTGCCGAGTTCATGCACATTGTGAACACGGATGAGCGCCATTGGATTATGAGTCGTATGGAGTCGGTGCGTGGCGCGCCCGCCCTCGATAGAGAAGGGCGAATCTCAATATTGCGACGTCTCATCAAGGCCGAGGGGCTGGAGAAGTCCCTCGCATCCAAATACCCGGGTACTAAACGATTTGGTTTGGAAGGCGGCGAAAGTCTTATCCCAATGATGTCCGAGGCGATACAGCGCATTGGCGGCTATGGCGCCAAAGAAGTGGTTATCGGGATGGCTCACCGCGGGCGTCTTAACGTCTTGGTCAACATCTTGGGTAAAAACCCCAGCGAATTGTTCGACGAGTTCGAAGGTCGCGCGTCTTACTTTGGCTCAGGCGATGTGAAATATCATCAAGGGTTCTCGTCCAATATTATGACGCCAGGCGGTGAGGTACACCTCGCGCTCGCCTTTAACCCGTCGCACCTGGAAATCGTTTCACCTGTGGTGGAGGGCTCCGTGCGAGCGCGACAGGACCGTCGCGAGGACCCTCATGGCGACACCGTCGTGCCGATTGTGATTCACGGCGATGCGGCATTTGCAGGTCAAGGTGTTGTCATGGAGACCTTCCAAATGTCCCAGACCCGCGGGTATAAGACCGGCGGCACCTTGCACATTGTGATTAACAACCAGGTCGGTTTTACCACCAGCCGGCAGGAAGATGCGCGCTCCACGGAGTACTGTACTGACATCGCGAAGATGGTTCAGGCGCCTATATTCCACGTTAACGGTGATGACCCCGAAGCGGTTGTTTTTGTCACTCAGCTGGCTGTCGACTACCGCAATCAGTTTAAGAAAGATGTCGTCATTGACCTCGTCTGTTACCGACGTCGCGGGCACAACGAAGCTGACGAGCCGTCCGTAACACAGCCGATGATGTATGCGACCATCAAGCAGCATGCCTCCACGCGTGATCTATACGCGCAGCGCTTGATTAGCGAGGACGTTCTGACGGCTGAAGAAGACGCGGCATTGATGGAGCGTTACCGTGAGTCGCTCGATCGTGGGGAGCCTCTGGTGACGCAACTCGTGATGGAGCCCAACACGAATTTGTTCGTCGACTGGAAGCCGTATTTGGGTCACAGCTGGGATATGGCCTGTGATACATCGATCGACACATCGCGTCTGCGCGAGCTGGCCGAAGTCATGGGCACGATACCGGATGGATTTGCCCTTCAGCGCCAGGTCAAAAAGTTGCTCGAAGATCGTGGGAAAATGGCGGCGGGCGCACTCGAAATTAACTGGGGCTTCGCTGAGAACATGGCCTACGCCACACTGCTGGCTGACGGGTACCCTGTCAGAATGACAGGGCAGGATGTCGGACGAGGCACTTTCTCCCACAGGCACGCGGTCTTACATGCTCAGAACAAACATGAGGCGTACATTCCGCTGCAGCACCTCTCTGAGCAGCAAGCTGAGTTCAATATTTACGATTCGCTTCTGTCGGAAGAGGCGGTCTTGGCCTTTGAGTACGGATACGCCACGACGTCACCTACGGGCTTGGTCATTTGGGAGGCTCAGTTTGGCGACTTTGCTAACGGTGCTCAGGTCGTTATTGATCAGTTCATTACGAGCGGTGAATACAAGTGGGCTCGTTTGTGTGGATTAACCATGTTGTTGCCTCACGGTTACGAGGGGCAGGGCCCGGAACACTCATCTGCACGTCTCGAAAGGTACCTTCAGTTGTCGGCACAAGAAAACATTCAGGTCTGTGTCCCAAGCACACCGGCACAGGTGTTCCACATGTTGCGTCGTCAAGCTGTAAGGCCGCTGCGCAAGCCACTGATTGTTATGTCGCCCAAGAGTTTGTTGCGACACAAAAGTGCGGTGTCCACGCTGGACGAGCTTGCTAACGGCCAATTCCAGCCTGTGATCGATGACCCCCACGTCACCGATAAGACAGCGGTAACGCGGGTTGTGTTGTGCTCAGGCAAGGTCTATTACGACCTTGATGCAGCTCGGGATGATCGTGGTGCAGATCATGTTGCCCTTATTCGGGTTGAGCAGCTCTACCCGTTGCCCGAGGCACAATTGAAGGAAATTCTGGGCACCTATCCAAGAGAGGCGAGTGTCGTGTGGTGCCAGGAAGAACCCATGAATCAAGGGGCGTGGTACTCGATCCAGGATGCCATGCGACGGCTGGTCTCACTGGCGATGTTTGGTGCGGAGCTCCGCTATGTTGGACGAACTCCGTCGGCATCTGTTTCCGCAGGCTACACCGCCTTGCACGTGCAAGAACAAGAAACATTTATTTCAGCGGCTCTGGGGTGAAGAGCTGAATAAGACGCAGTAAAACGGACGATTATCATGAAAATAGAAATCAAAGCGCCGGCATTTCCTGAATCAGTGGCTGATGGAGAAGTATCTCTATGGCACAAGCAGGAAGGCGATTTTGTTCAGCGAGATGAGTTGTTGGTTGAAATCGAGACCGACAAAGTCGTAATGGAAGTGGTTGCCCCCGAGGCAGGTCGGCTGGATCGAATTTTAGTCGATGTTGGAAACACCATTGAAAGCGAGGC
>WTJR01000134.1:19880-26660 GCA_011524755.1 Halieaceae bacterium
CAGGTCGGCTGGATCGAATTTTAGTCGATGTTGGAAACACCATTGAAAGCGAGGCGCTCCTTGCCGAGTTAACGCCTGGTGAGGCCGCAGAACCCGCGGAGGCGTCGTCGACACCCGCTGCGGCGGAAAAAACTCAGGTCGTTGTACCCATGGGACCAGCGGCGCGTCAGCTGGTTGAAGAGCATGGGCTGGATGCCAGTGCCATCAAAGGAACGGGAAAAGACGGACGAATCAACAAGGAAGATGTGTTGGCTCATATGGCTGAGCAAGCCCCCGCGCCTGCACCGGCGCCCCAGCCTGCACCGCAACCTGCGCCGACGGCAGCACCTGCGGCCAGTGCTGACTTACAAGGGCCCACAAGTGAGCGTATCGAGCGGCGTGTTCCAATGACAAGAATGCGGGCACGCATTGCTGAGCGTCTCCTCTCCGCAACGCAGCAAACTGCCATGTTGACCACCTTTAACGAAGTGGATATGGCGCCCCTAATGCGATTGCGGTCGCAATACAAAGATCAGTTTGAAAAGACACACAACGGGACCCGTCTTGGCTTCATGGGCTTTTTCGTCAGAGCCTGTTGTGAAGCGCTAAAGCGTTTCCCTGAGGTTAACGCATCGATCGACGGTAACGATGTGGTCTACCACGGGTATCAAGACATCGGTGTTGCCGTTTCAACGGAGGACGGTCTTGTAGTGCCCGTCCTGCGTGATGCTGACTTTATGAGCATTGCCGATGTGGAAGCAGCGATTCGGGACTTGGGCCTAAAGGCGCGCGATAAGAAACTCACGATCGATGAGATGACGGGTGGCACCTTCACCGTATCGAATGGCGGTGTCTTTGGCTCTCTGTTGTCCACGCCCATTCTTAATCCGCCTCAAACAGCGATTCTCGGGATGCACACGATTAAAGATCGTCCCGTTGCAGTCGATGGAGAGGTTGTTATTCGCCCAATGATGTATCTCGCGCTCTCCTACGATCATCGTCTCATCGACGGTAAAACAGCCGTTCAGTTCCTGGTGACGGTGAAGGAGTTAATCGAGGATCCATCACGCATCTTGCTCCAGCTGTAAGGAGGATTGTCCAATATGAGCGATTCATACGATGTAGTAGTTATCGGTTCGGGACCTGCTGGCTATGTCTGTGCCATCAAGTGTGCACAGCTTGGTTTGAACACCGCGGTCGTCGAATCGTGGGCCGATCCAAAGGGAAAACCGGTATTTGGCGGCACCTGTCTGAATGTCGGGTGCATACCATCAAAGGCGCTGCTGGATAGCTCACACAAGTTTACAGAAGCCCGCGATCACTTCTCGGTGCACGGAATCGATGTGGGTGCGCCTGCCATCGACGTTGCGGGGATGATGAAGCGAAAAGACAAGATTGTGACTCAGCTAACGGGTGGCGTTTCTTCACTACTCCAGCACAACGGGGTCACTGTTGTGCAAGGAAAGGGCAAGCTACTCTCTGGGCGCAACGTTGAGGTCACCGCTGCAGGTGGCGAGAAAACGGTGCTCTCCGCGGCAAATGTTGTCCTCGCCTCGGGTTCAGAACCGGTGACCATTCCGCCTGCACCGACCGATGATGCGGTCATTGTCGACAGTACGGGCGCATTAACCTTTGATGAGGTCCCGAAGCGACTTGGGGTTATCGGCGCTGGTGTTATTGGATTGGAGTTGGGCAGTGTCTGGGGACGATTAGGCTCGGAGGTCGTGTTGTTTGAGGCGCTCGACTCTTTCCTGCCAATGATGGATGCGCAAGTTAGCAAGGAAGCCGCTAAGGTCTTCAAAAAGCAGGGACTCGATATTCGATTGAATGCGCTTGTCACCGGTACAAGCGTGAAGAAAGGTGCGGTCACCGTGACATACACCGAAAAGGGCGAGGAAAAGTCGGCGGAATTCGACCGACTAATCGTTGCAGTGGGGCGTCGACCACGTACCAAAGATCTTTTCTCGAGCGACTCCGGCGTCACGATGGATGAACGAGGATTCGTTTTCGTGAATGACTACTGCGCGACGGAAGCGCCTGGCGTGTGGGCCATTGGCGATATCGTTCGCGGGCCTATGCTGGCGCACAAGGGGTCAGAAGAGGGCGTTATGGTTGCAGAGCGTATCCATGGCAAGCCCGTTCAGCTCAATTATGAGTGCGTCCCCTCGATTATCTACACGCATCCTGAGATTGCGGCGGTAGGTAAGACCGAGCAAGAGCTCAAAGCAGAAGGTATTGATTACAAAGCAGGTTCATTCCCATTCGCGGCCATTGGTCGAGCGTTAGCGAGTGGTGAGACTGACGGATTTGTAAAGATCATTGCGGATGCAAAAACAGACAGAATTCTGGGGGCACACGCGATTGGGCCGTCCGCAGCGGACCTGGTGCAGCAAATGGTGATCACCATGGAATTTGGTGGTAGCGCTGAGGATGTTCAGCTGATGGTCTTTGGTCATCCGACCATGTCTGAAGCGGTTCATGAAGCGGCGCTAGCCGTCGATGGCATGGCGATCCACATGCCGAATCGCAAGCGACGATAACAAACTTCAAATCCCCGATTTGCGAGGATCGGGGTCGAGGCTGTGCTAAGCGCAGTCCTCGTAAACTCACAAAGGGGGATGTATGAACTTGCACGAATATCAGGGCAAGGCGCTGTTCGCAGAATATGGGTTGCCCGTATCTGTTGGTCAGGCTGTCGATACGCCTGACGCTGCTGAAGCGGCTGCAAAGGCAATTGGGGGCGACAAATGGGTTGTAAAGGCCCAGGTTCACGCCGGTGGACGTGGAAAAGCGGGTGGCGTCAAACTTGTTGACTCACCGGCTGAGGCGCGCGCTTTTGCGGAGAGCTGGCTGGGTAAAAACTTGGTCACCTACCAAACTGATGCCAACGGCCAGCCAGTCTCTAAGATTCTGGTAGAGACCTGCACTGATATCGCTGATGAGCTTTACTTGGGCGCTGTTGTTGATCGCTCGACTCGCCGCATTGTCTTCATGGCGTCGACAGAAGGTGGCGTCGAAATTGAGAAAGTGGCGGAAGAAACGCCTGAAAAAATCCTCAAAGCTACTATCGATCCGTTGGTAGGACCTCAGCCATATCAAGGTAGAGAGCTGGCGTTCAAGCTGGGTCTGAAGGGTCAGCAAATTAAGCAGTTTGTCAATATTTTCAATGGCTTAGCGACCTTGTTTAAAGAGAAGGATCTCGCGTTGATCGAGGTAAACCCTTTGGTAATTACCGATGAGGGCAACCTTCACTGTCTCGACGCCAAGGTTGTGGTCGACTCCAATGCCATGTACCGGCACAAAGACCTTCAGGCGATGCATGATCCGTCTCAGGAAGATGAGCGTGAAGCAGCTGCTGCCGCTTGGGAACTCAACTACGTAGCGCTCGAGGGCAATATTGGCTGCATGGTCAATGGTGCTGGCCTCGCCATGGGTACGATGGATATTGTGAAGTTGCACGGTGGTCAGCCCGCAAACTTCCTTGACGTGGGTGGCGGTGCAACTAAAGAGCGTGTTACTGAGGCGTTCAAGATCATTTTGAGTGATGAAAACGTTCAAGCGGTGCTCATCAACATCTTTGGTGGCATCGTTCGCTGTGACCTCATTGCCGAGGGTGTTATCGGCGCGGTCAACGAGGTCGGTGTTGAAGTCCCCGTCGTTGTGAGACTTGAGGGCAATAACGCTGAACTTGGAAGAGAGGTGCTCGCCGAGAGTGGTCTAAACATTATTGCAGCTACGAGCCTTACCGATGCGGCTCAGCAGGTGGTTGCTGCTGCTGGAGGTGCTGCATGAGCATTCTGATTAACAAAGATACCCGTGTTATTTGTCAGGGTTTTACGGGCTCACAGGGTACATTCCACTCAGAGCAGGCAATTGCTTACGGCACCCAAATGGTGGGTGGTGTAACGCCCGGAAAAGGCGGACAAGAGCATCTTGGACTACCTGTCTTCGACACCGTGAGTGACGCTGTATCACAGACAGGCGCTAATGCTTCCGTAATTTACGTACCAGCACCGTTCTGCAAAGACTCAATACTTGAGGCCGCTAACGCGGGCGTCGAATTGATTGTCTGCATTACGGAAGGTATTCCAACGCTGGATATGTTGGATGCAAAAGTGCGTTGTGATGAGCTGGGTGTTCGACTGATTGGACCCAACTGTCCCGGTGTCATCACGCCAGGGGAGTGCAAGATAGGCATCATGCCGGGTCATATTCACCTGCCAGGTCGAGTCGGAATCGTGTCTCGATCGGGTACGTTGACCTACGAGGCAGTGAAGCAAACCACCGATGCTGGTTTTGGGCAGTCAACGTGTGTTGGTATTGGTGGCGATCCCATTCCAGGGTCTAACTTCATCGATATTTTGGCGCTGTTTCAGGAAGATGACGCGACTGAATCGATTGTCATGATTGGCGAGATCGGTGGCTCTGCCGAGGAAGAAGCGGCGGCATTTATCAAAGAGAACGTGACCAAGCCCGTTGTGTCGTACATCGCAGGTGTTACTGCACCAAAAGGGAAGCGCATGGGACATGCCGGTGCGATTATCTCGGGTGGTAAAGGCACTGCGGATGAGAAGTTTGCGGCGCTTGAGGATGCTGGCGTTCGGACTGTTCGCTCGCTCGCCGATATTGGTACTGCCATGGCTGAGATCACCGGTTGGTAAGGTTCATTACCCGCTGTTCTGAAAGCCCGCTATTGCGGGCTTTTTTATGCTCCCGAGTAGGATTTTTTTATCTCCAGCGCTTGAAATCGAGAGGCTTTCACCCCATCTGCTGATCATGAACAAATGACAGGAGCCAATAATGTCTTCCAAGCAAACTATGGGATTTCAGACCGAAGCAAAGCGACTGCTTCAGTTGATGATTCACTCGCTTTATTCCAACCGCGAGATTTTCCTTCGAGAGCTTATTTCGAACGCGTCGGATGCCATTGATAAGAGACGGTTTGCAGCTATCGAAGACAGTGCCCTTGATGTGGGCGGCGAGGGCTATGAAATTCGCGTCGATGTTGATGAAACAGCCAAGACCTTATCGATCAGCGACAACGGTATTGGCATGTCGCGCGACGATATTATCGATAACCTCGGTACGATTGCGAAATCGGGAACGGCTGCGTTCATGGAGCAGCTTAGTGGTGATCAGCAGAAAGACAGCCAACTGATCGGTCAGTTTGGCGTTGGTTTTTATTCTTCCTTTATTGTTGCCGACCGTGTTGAGGTTATCTCCCGAAAAGCGGGGGAGCCTTCGGCCACACGCTGGGAGTCGACAGGTGAGGACGAATTCGACATCGATGAGGCGGAGCGAGACGCACCGGGTACCACGGTTGTGCTCCATCTGAGTAGCGAGTCAGAAGAGTTTGCGTCGCCCTGGCGAGTCAGAAGCGTCATTAAAAAATACTCCGACCACATCTCTGTGCCTGTATTGATGGTTGAGCAAGCAATGCCCAAGGGCGAGGACGATGAGACAGAAACGGAGACACCCGAGCCTCAGTGGGAGCGCATTAACGAAGCCAAGGCACTGTGGACGCGTAGCCGCTCCGATGTGAGTGATGATGAATACAAGGAGTTCTACCGTCACGTTTCCAGCGACTACCAGGATCCACTGAGCTGGAGCCATAACCGGGTTGAAGGAAAGCTCGATTACACCTCGCTGTTATACATCCCAAGTCAGGCGCCGTTTGATCTTTGGAACCGGGAGGGTGCGCGTGGTCTTAAGCTCTACATCCAGCGGACCTTCATCATGGACGATGCAGAGCAGTTTTTGCCGCTCTATCTGCGTTTCGTAAAGGGCGTTTTGGATTCACAGGACTTACCACTCAATATTTCACGGGAAATTTTGCAGCAGAGCTCGCAGGTGGACTCGTTGCGAAACGCGGTCACAAAGCGTGTCCTCGACATGTTGAGCAAGCTGGCAAAGTCGGATGAAGAAAAGTATCAGTCGTTCTGGGATGTCTTTGGCAACGTGCTGAAAGAGGGCCCAGGAGAGGACTTCGCGAATCGGGAAAAGATTGCAGAACTCATGCGATTTGCATCGACACACACCGATGAGTCGACACAGAACGTCTCTTTAAAGCAATACGTTGAACGCATGCAAGACGGTCAGGACGCCATTTATTATGTGGTCGCTGATAACCACGTAACCGCGAAAAATAGCCCGCACATTGAGGTATTCCGCAAGAAAGGCATTGAAGTGCTGCTGTTATCCGACCGTATTGATGATTGGTTGATGGGGCATCTAAACGAGTTCGACGGAAAGGCGCTGAAGGACATTGCCAAGGGTGAACTGGACCTCGGCGAAAGCACCGAAGAGGAAAAAGCCGAGTTAGAGGCGGCGAAAACCGAGAACGAGGGACTGTTAGAGCGGTTGAAAGGCGCTCTCGACGGTCGTGTCAGTGAGGTTCGTCCTACGCTCAGGCTGACCGACTCACCGGCCTGTCTCGTTGTGGGCGAGCATGAGCTTGGCGCACAGATGCGCCGCATTCTGGAAGCGGCAGGTCAGGAGTTGCCTGATAGCGAGCCGATTCTCGAGGTCAATACATCCCATGGACTGGTTAAGCGAATGGATGGAGAGCAGGATGAAGATCGCTTCGCCGATCTCGCGCTCATTCTGCTTGACCAAGCTACGCTGGCGCAGGGGTCCCAGTTAGATGACCCCGCAAGCTACGTGGCTCGCATGAACAAACTGCTGGTTGAGATGAGCGCCTAGCGTGCTCCTCACGCTGTGGCGCCATGGTGAGGCGGCTTATAGCCGCCCGGATTCTCAGCGGCAGTTAACTGAGCGGGGAGTCCAACATGTGCGGGCGAC
>WTJR01000134.1:26760-33509 GCA_011524755.1 Halieaceae bacterium
ACCTCAGCGCATACCAGCCTTTCGCCCAGTGGTTTTGCCATCATTGAATTAACCGCGCCGTGCCGCGGTGGGGGCGAGCTTCTTTATCACGCACCCGAAGGATACCTGTAGTGACTAACCAGCCAACTGAAGTCGTGTTTGAAACCGACGGACTCACCTATCGAGGATTGGCCTGGGGTGACACGGGAAAACCCTTGGTTTTTGCGATCCACGGATGGCTGGACAATGCGCTCAGTTTTGCCGTGCTTGCGCCCCTCCTTACCAACTACCGAGTGATATCGATCGACCTGTCAGGTCATGGCCTCAGCAGTCACCGATCCGCAGATGCCAACTACCACATTTGGGATGACATCCCCCAGCTGATGGCAGTCATCGATCAACTGGGTGTGAGTGGAGCGCATATTGTCGGTCACAGTCGTGGTGCCGCTGTGGCAGGTATGTTGGCAGTGGCCTTAAACGAGCGGTGCCTCAGTCTCACCATGCTGGATGGCATGATTTCACGCTCATTTGAAAACGATGACGGGGCTGAACTTTTTCGTACGTCGCTGGCTGAACGGACAAAGTACATGGCGCGACCACCCCGTATTTTTGAGTCGGTAGAGCAGTTCATTGATTCCCGCTCGCGATACGGTTTCACGCGTGAGAACGCCGAGGTGCTGGTTCCGCGGGCACTGCGCCGTGTTGACGAGGGGTGGCTTCTGTTGAGCGACCCTAAGCTCTTTGGTAGCAGCACCATCAAGATGTCAGAGGAAACATCAGACTCGCTCTATCGGGCGATGAACTTTCCGGTGGCTGCGATCACGGGAGATACGGGTTTCTTCACGAGTGACGAAGCGCAGCAAAGAATTGGCGGTATCGCGAATTTTGCACCGAACTTCCATCAGCTGACCGTCCCCGGTCCTCACCATTTCCACATGGAGGGTGATGTTGAATCGCTGGCTAGCCTGTTGACCCGCTTCTTCGCGACAGGGGAGCTTGTTACCGACCTCTTAGAGCAGGCAAGTTAAGCAACGACAGGAATTCCTCTCGCGTCTTAGCATCTTCACGGAATGAGCCGAGCATGGCCGACGTTTTGGTGACAGAGTTTTGTTTCTCTACACCCCGCATCATCATGCACATATGCTCGGCTTCAATGATCACGCCTACGCCTTCGGCACCGGTTACTTCGCGGATTGATTCAGCGATTTGTAGCGTCAGCTGCTCTTGAATTTGAAGGCGCCTAGCAAACATGTCGACAATCCGAGCCACTTTTGAAAGACCCAGTACTTTGCCTTGTGGCAGGTAGGCGACGTGGCAACGACCAACGAAGGGGAGTAAGTGGTGCTCGCACAGCGAGTAAAGCTCGATATCTTGTACCAGAACCATCTCACTGGAATCACTTGGGAACAGTGCATCGTTGGTGACGGTCTTTAAGTCTTGATGATAGCCATGAGTTAAAAACTTAAAGGCTTCTGACGCTCTTTTCGGCGTGTCTTGAAGCCCGGGGCGCTGTAAATCCTCCCCAACTGCCTCAATTATTTTTTCCCAATGCTGTTCCATGCACCCCTCCCTAGGAATGCGCGAATGGTATCATGAGTCCTCGTTTTGAGGCTGAGCACATGACGACATTTCGAGAGATTTTGATCGCTGCAGAAACCGAGCTTTTGAGCGCCGATCTCTTTTTTGGACATGGGTATGAGTCAGCGCATGACGAAGCTGTGGCCCTGGTACTCGCAGCAGCAGACTGCTCTTTGGTGGACACCAGTGCAGCCATCTTGGATACCGGCTATCCAGCCACTGCGTTGCCAAAACTTCGCTCCTTTCTAACCGCCCGATGCGAGGAGCGTTTGCCTGTGGCCTATATCACCGGAGAAGCCTGGCTGGGGCACTTATGCTTCAAAAGCGACGCTAGGGCATTGGTCCCACGGTCACCTGTCGCTGAGCTCGTTCTGAACCACTTCGAGCCCTGGTATCAAGGGCCAGATCCGCAAGTCATCATCGATGTCTGCTGTGGTGGAGGGAGCCTCGGCATGCTCGCCAAGTCGCTGTTTCCGGGTGCACAGGTGCTTCTGAGTGACCTCGACTCTGCCGCCTTGTCCCTGGCCTCCGAAAACAGCCAGATTCACGCTGTGGACGGCATGGTGCGCGGTGATTTGCTCTCGTGGTGTAGATCCTCATGCGTCGACATCATTATTGCTAACCCGCCCTATGTTGACGCAGATGACATGCGTGGACTGCCTGCAGAGTACCGCCATGAACCCGGACTGGCGCTGGCAGGCGGTGAAGATGGTCTCGATTTGGTGAGAGTCTTACTCGCCGACGCTGCTCGAATTCTTCGACCCACAGGTATTTTGATCCTCGAAGTGGGGAACAGTTTTGGAGCACTGGATGATTTATCAGATCAGTTGCACCCGATTTGGGTGGAACTGGAGCAGGGCGGCCACGGTGTTGCCGTTTTTATGGCTCAGGATCTGGCACAATGGGCGGTATCGGAAGACACCACAAACCCAGTGGTGTCGGCAAAGTGAAAGTAGGGAAGTCACATGTCGGGTAATACCTTCGGCCGTTTGTTTACAGTGACCACCTTTGGTGAAAGCCATGGGCTGGGCTTAGGCTGCATCATAGACGGGTGTCCGCCAGGCCTTGAGTTGAGTGCGGCTGATTTACAACCCGATTTAGATCGGCGTAAGCCAGGCACCTCTCGTTTCACAACGCAGCGTAAAGAGCCCGATGAAGTTCAAATTCTGTCAGGTGTCTTCGAAGGTCGAACAACGGGTACGCCCATTGGCCTTTTGATCATGAATGCTGACCAAAAGTCGAAGGATTACAGCAAGATCAAAGACGTGTTCCGTCCAGCGCATGCGGATTACACCTACCAACAAAAATACGGTGCACGTGATTATCGTGGTGGAGGTCGATCCTCCGCGCGGGAGACGGCAATGAGAGTCGCCGCGGGCGCTGTTGCAAAAAAGTGGTTAAAGGAACGCTACGGAGTGTCGATTCGAGGCTGTCTCAGTGCGTTGGGACCACTTCAGGTATCGGAGACAGATTGGGATCTGGTTGAAACCAATCCGTTCTTTTGTGGTGATGCTGCATTGATACCTGCACTCGAAGACTACATGACCCAAATTCGGCGCGACGGGGACTCGATTGGTGCGAAGTTGGAGATTGTTGCGCAAGGGCTACCACCCGGTTGGGGCGAGCCTATTTTTGATCGGCTCGATGCTGATATCGCCTCGGCGATGATGGGGATCAATGCGGTGAAGGGTGTTGAGATCGGCGCTGGCTTTGCGGTCGTCAATCAGCGCGGCAGCGAACACCGCGACGAGCTGACAGCGGAGGGGTTTCTCAGTAATAACGCCGGTGGTGTATTGGGAGGAATCTCTAGCGGTCAGCCCATCAGTGTCGGGATAGCGCTCAAGCCGACCTCATCGATTCAGGTGCCAGGGCAATCCATAGACATCGAGGGTAATGCGGCGGATGTCATTACCACCGGACGCCATGATCCCTGTGTGGGTTTGCGGGCCGTTCCCATAGCTGAGGCAATGTTGGCGCTGGTGCTAATGGATCACGCCCTTCGACATCGTGGACAGAATGCTGATGTGGTGTCTCCCACACCTGTTATCTAGTAGCTAGCGATGCTGAATCGGCGCTACATAAAAGCCTTACGTACGGCGACCCTAGGCGTGCTGGCGACCTTGGCACTCATATGGGGCGCCGTCGATATCGTGGGTGTATCTGCTGAAGCACTGTGGGACTACGTCTGGCTCAGCATCCAAGGCGTTCTGCTTCTTATTGTGGTAGCAGCGCCCGTTGCAGCGCTACTGCGTTTTATTCGCCGGCGACCTTAACTCTTTACTGACTCAATATCGATTTCAAGCGTCATTCGCTCTTCAATCCCATCGAGCCGGTCTCTGAGTTCTTCTAGATCAAAACCTGCCGGCGCACAGGTATCAAGGTCAGCAACAAATAACGGCTCTCCAGACCAGGCACCACTCTCTACGCGCGATGTGAAGTGCAAAATATTAACGTCGAGTTCGGCAAGCTCATGCGTGATTTCATACACGATTCCGGGCCGATTGGGGCCCGTGAGGGCAAGGTGTAAATTCGGTTCTATTTGAGGCTGTGACACAGCTTCTGTGATGTGTATGGCCAAGTCGGTATTGTCGTCTTCCTCGACCGCCCGGTTGATGGCCTGAAACCCTTCACTCGAAACGTGAACTAAAATCGCGCCCGCGAATGCGCCGCCAAGGCGTGTCAGCTCGCTCTGTTGCCAATCGCCGCCATGACTTTTGACCAATTCTGCCAGCGTCTCCACTAAGCCTGTTCGGTCAGCGCCCGCAAATGTGATGACATATTGTTGTTGCATGGATCCCCTTGGCCGCGCGTAGCGGTTATCATCTGGCATAACAGTGTGTAGATGCCCTGTATACGCAGAAATCGAGATAGGAGTTGACTGTGAAAAGAATAAGCTTGGTATTGCTCGCTCTGGTGTCCTCTTTGGCCTTTGCCGATGGTCACAAAGGTTTGGACTGGGATACCGCCTTGAGTGGAGATCATCGCTCTGAATCTAACCGTGGTCGGGACCAATACCGTCACCCGCGTGAAACGCTTGAGTTTTTTGGATTGTCGGCAGAGATGACTGTTTTGGAAGTCTCACCCGGGGGAGGATGGTACACGGAGGTGCTTGCGCCGCTTCTGAAGGATCATGGTCAATTGGTGGCAGGCCACGGGGCGCCTAATGGCAGTGCTTATGGTCGTCGCTCACTCGGTGGTTACTTACAGAAGCTCGGGCGGGCTCACGATGTTTACTCAGCTGTTGATGTCAGGGTGATGCAGCCGCCTGCGATGCCGCTGAACGTAGAGGCGGGCTCTGTCGACATGGCAGTGGTTTTTCGCAACGTTCACTCTTGGCTACGCGCCGGTACAGCTGAAGCGTCATTGGCAGATATTCACCGCGCGCTGAAGTCTGGAGGCACACTCGGCATTGTTCAGCACCGTGGGACTGACGGTATGACGGTTGAGCAGATGAAGCGCACCGCGTACGTACCCGAATCAAAGGTCATCGAGATGGCGGAAGCCGCAGGTTTCGTGCTCGATGGGAAAAGCGAAATCAATGCGAACGCTAAAGATACCAAGGATTATCCGGGCGGCGTTTGGACGCTACCGCCTAGCTTTGGTGCCGGTGATGAGAATCGCGCAAAGTACGCGGCGATCGGCGAGAGCGATCGCATGACGCTTCGTTTCAAGAAGCCCTGAGAAAAAGGGTTCAGCGCGTTCTGTGGAGTATCAGGTCGATGCAACGGGGCTGAAGTGCCCAGAGCCGGTCATGATGCTCCATGCGGCTATCCGCAAAGCGTCTTCGGGTGATGTTGTGTGTCTTACGGCCACAGATCCCTCCACTCAGCGTGATGTCGCGAAATTCTGCGATTTCTTGGGACACGAACTGCTCGAACATCATCAGGATGGGGCGCGTTTTCTCTATCGTGTAAAAAAGGCCGGTTAGTGTGAGCCAGCAGTCCCTTGGTGAAGCCTTGGTAGGCGTTTTTAACCGCGTTTTTCAAGCGGCGGACGCCACGATCTTATGTGGTGGGGCTGCTGAGCCTTATTACGAACCTGGCGCACCCTCAGTTATCTATTTTCGCGAAGATTTTGATCGCAGTGCCTTACACGAGGTCGCGCATTGGTGCGTCGCGGGTTCTGTACGCAGGGGATTACCTGACTATGGATACTGGTATGCACCTGATGGGCGCAATGCTGAACAGCAGAGCGCGTTTTACAGTGTAGAGGTGAAACCCCAGGCCATCGAGGCTCTGTTTTGCGAGGCCTTAGATCTCACCTTTGCGGTAAGTGTGGATAATCTGACAGTGGACGCCAATTGCCCCGAAGTCAGTGACTTTAAGACTGCGGTTGATCGGCAAATAATGCGTTTCCGGCAACAGGGATTGCCAGATCGGGCGCGGCGATTCAAAGAGGCCCTGACACTATTAGCAGTAGAGCGCTCGGGCTGATGGCGCTTCCAAAAGTAGTCATCGACAGTGCGATATGGGTGACACCAAGTCTGTCGGCCCTCCCAATAGAACTGGTTTCTATCCAGGGGACGCAAATTGTTCCTGCCGACCTCAAGGACGCGAATGCCCTGCTCACACGAACCGTAACGCGGGTCGATTCAAATCTATTGCAGGATAGCCCGATCGCCTTTGTAGGGACTGCAAGTGCCGGAACCGATCATATCGATACGCGATACTTGTCAGAGCGAGGCATAAAGTTAGCGAATGCGGCGGGGTGTAACGCCGGGGCAGTAGCGGACTACGTTTTGGATGCCATCTATCAGTGCCAACGTCTTGAATCATTGATTAGCGGGGCGACGGTAGGTCTCGTGGGCTACGGTGCGGTAGGGCGACACCTTGCAGCACGTCTCAGTATGTTGGGGGGCAAGATCAAGGTTTATGACCCCTATGTAAAGAGCACTGAGGCCGGTGTGACATTGTGTGCGCTACCTGAGGTTTTGGGCTGCTCAATCGTCTCGCTTCATGCGGCCCTGCACACCGACCAGCCGTACTCTAGCGCCCAGATGATCGATAAAGCAGCGGTGGGCTATGTTTCGTCCGATGCCTTGTTTATCAATGCGGGGCGCGGAGGCTTAGTGACTGAAGAGGCGCTCCATCGCATGGCGGATCAGGGGGTTACCCTTGTACTCGATACCTGGCCTGAAGAGCCTAGCGTGTCGCAAGAACTGCTCTCACGAGCGGCGTTTGCTACGCCGCATA
>WTJR01000099.1 GCA_011524755.1 Halieaceae bacterium
AGAATTTCCGTCAGCAGCAGTGTCCCTCGCTCGTGAAATGCCTCGATGGTGAAAAGCTTATCCAGCTTCGTGACTGCAACATCGCTGTTTCCCTGACGCCACTCCAGTAATGCGATGGCAAATAAACTTCGAGCATCGTCCGGATAGTCTGCTTCAAGCGCTTCTAGCAGGTTGCGTGTCGCGGTCTGAGTCTCGGGAGTTTGACCTCCATAGTTGTTAAGTAGTGCAGCTGGATTGATATCGGATCCGGCGTCGAATGCGCGTCTCGAGTACGTTAATGCACGGGCGATATCGCCACGCTCTATGAATACGGCGGCGGCAAGTGTGGCCGCGCTTCCATCACTGGGATCCAGATCGGATACGCGAACAGCCATTTCCAGCGTTGCATCAGGATTGCGAATGTATTGCGCGAGTTGAAGTGCACGTCGAGCAATCGCCGGGTCAGGGATTGCCTGACTCGCCGCCATAAGGTGCATTAGCCCGGCATCCAGATTGCGCTCTCTGATGGCGAACTCCGCCTGAAGCAGTGTCGATAACTGTTCACCAGGTATATCAGCGTAAGGATGGCTGGGTTCTACCTTGGCCACTGCCGGTACAGCTTGTTCAGTCTCCATTGGGCTTTCGGCAAGATCCACGCTCGCGCAACCCGAGAGCGTTAGTGCCAAGAGTCCAATGATGTAATGAAGCGATCGCATGGCGCGTATGATGACACACCCGACGAAATCGGCACACGCCCTCTCGAAACCCTATTTGTCTGGTATGATTCTGGTCTGTGTAGATAGCGATTGACAGTTATGCCGTCAAACTTGGTTGTCATAGGGATAAATCATGACTCTGCGTCCGTAGCGGTGCGAGAGCGTGTGGCCTTTGCGCCTGAGTGTGTGCCCGAGGCGATTTCCGAACTCATGGCGGAGACTCGCCTGAGCGAGGGTGTCATCCTGAGTACCTGCAATCGCACAGAAATCTACGGCTGGTTTGGGACCGAAGGTGAAGCGGCGCTGGCGGGTGATGAAGTTATCGCCTGGTTAGCCAAGTATCATGCGATTGCATTGGACGATCTCGCTACCTGTACGTATCGAAGTCACGGCATTGCGGGGCTTACTCACCTTGTTCGAGTTGCCGCGGGGCTTAATTCGATGGTCCTGGGTGAGCCGCAAATTTTTGGTCAAATTAAATCGGCGTTTGCGGTATCGCAGGAGAGCGGTGGTATTGGCGATTCTTTGAGCAAGCTATTCCCCGAAGCCTTCAGACTCGCAAAACGCGTCCGAACCGATACGGCGATAGGGGAGAACCCGGTGTCAGTGGCTTACGCGGCTGTGGATCTCGCCGGTCGAATATTTTCAGACCTTTCAAATCGCACGGCGTTATTGCTTGGTGCAGGCGAAACCATCGAGTTAGTGGCTCGGCATCTGAATGAGGCGGGCTTGGGTAAGTTGATTGTGGCCAACCGGACACTTAAACGAGCAGAAACGCTGGCAGACCAGTTCGGCGCTGAGGCGATACTTCTTGCCGACGTCACTGAGCGGCTTCCAAGCGCCGATATTGTGATTAGCTCGACCGCAAGCCAGCTCCCCATTCTGGGGAAGGGCGCAGTCGAGGAGGCGATCAAGGCGCGGCGTTACCGTCCGGCTCTATTGATCGACCTGGCCGTGCCTCGAGACATCGAGCCGCAGGTAGCCTCCCTGTCCGATGTTTATCTGTACACAGTTGATGATTTGCGTGACGTTGTCGAAGAGAACGTTCGACTGCGAAGCCATGAGGCCAACAAAGCCGACAAAATCGTCGAAGAGGGCGTGGTCGAGGTTGAAGCCACCTGGTTGCAGCGTGCCTCGGCGGATGTCGTGAGGAATTATCGCGAATCCGCAATGGCCATTCAGCAGGCAGAACTTGAGCGCGCGTTGAAGGCACTAGAGAGCGGTAAATCACCGGAAGAGGTGATGACTCGATTATCGCGTGATCTCACCAACAAGCTTATCCACGCGCCGACAGCGGGTCTCAAGCAGATCGCAAAGGAAGGCGATCGTGTTAATGTCTCGCGTGCAGCAGAGTTACTCGGCGTGCCCGCATCCATCCCATCAGACGGCTCGTCGACCCTACAATAGTTCGATAAGGGCAGTTTATTGTGAAGACGTCGCTTGTTACCAAGCTCGAATCGCTATGTGATCGTCATGAAGAGGTGGCGGCTTTACTTGCGGACGCTGAGACTGCGTCAGACCCCAATAAGTTCCGAACTTTGTCACAGGAGTATGCGCAACT
>WTJR01000084.1 GCA_011524755.1 Halieaceae bacterium
CAGATAGCGTTCACCCAAACCTGCAAGCTTGGGGAATGTTGGGGCAAGACTATTTCCGTCAGCACCATGACACGCCGCACACGAGCCAACCAATGCTTCTCCTGCAGCCGCGTCACCTTTCATAACGCCACCGGCCAATGCAACGTTGGCTGCCATTAGCAGCGCCAAAGTCGCAATTGCGCGATTAAAGATCATCCTAAACTCCTTGTTACCCGATTATTGGGGTGTCGACATATATGTGATGAGTGCCTTGTAGTCATCATCGCTGCATGTTGTGCACATACCACCAGCAGGCATAACACCCAGGCCGTTCTTTACCGATGACACAAGTGCTTCCATTCCCTTCGCAAGCCTTGGCTCCCACTGGGCTGCATCACCCGTCTTTGGTGCACCCGCTACAGCGTAGGCGTGACACGCACCACACGATGCTGCGTACTGAGGTGGCTGCTCAGCTGCTTGGACTGCCACTGTCGCGAATGACGATGTACCGATGATGAGTGCGAATTTTAAGATGTTTGCTTTCATGATTTAACCCTCTAACACGGCGTGAGCACCGCTAAATGCTGTGATTTTATTGCTATACCCACGCAATCTGGAGCGGCATTATAGTCACTGTGCCGAAAACACCAAACTTTACGTGGATTACTGTCATTAATACGCCCAATAAGTCTCAAAAGCTTAATTTTAAAAGCACTGAATTTTTACAATCTGCAAGCGCGCTGAATAACGCCCCTGCAGACTTTGGCTGCGAAGTGGCTTTTGCCGGGCGAAGTAATGCCGGCAAGTCGAGCGCAATCAATGCCCTCACTGGCAACAGCAAGTTGGCAAGAACCTCTCGGACACCGGGCAGAACACAGCTCATCAACTTTTTTACTGTCGCAGACCAGATTCGGCTTGTTGATCTCCCGGGTTATGGCTTTGCCAAGGTGCCGCTGAAAGTCAAAGAAGAATGGAATAAACAGCTTGAGCGCTACTTACAATATCGGCGCAGTCTGAAAGGGCTAATTCTGTTGATGGACATCCGACATCCACTCAAGGATTACGATCGGCAGATGATCGAATGGGCTGCGGTGAGCGAAATGCCGGTGCATATTTTGCTGACCAAGTGCGACAAGCTCAAAAGAGGGCCCGCAAAAACTGCGCTTCTCGGGGTTAAAAAGGAACTCAAAGCACACGAACGATGGATCTCCGTGCAGCTGTTCTCTTCACACAACCATGAGGGCATGGACGAACTACAACGAACACTCAACTGGTGGCTGACACTCCCCGAGGACGACGTTGCTGCGATCGAGGATGATCTCGCCGACTGACGGTTAAGGCCTAGTGCGCCTCATCCCAGTTCGCGCCCACACCCACCTCGGTGAGCAGAGGAACCTGAAGCTCAATAACATTGGCCATACGCTCGGTAACGTTGTTACAGAGTGTTTCACATGCCTCGTCAGCAACTTCAAATACCAGTTCGTCGTGAACCTGCATGATCATCTTCGCGTCGAGTGCTGTCTCGGTCAGCCAGGCATCCACATCGATCATGGCTAATTTAATGATGTCTGCTGCCGTGCCCTGCATCGGCGCGTTGATCGCGGTTCGCTCAGCAGCCAGTTGTCGCTGCTTATTTCTCGCATTGATTTCCGGTAGATAAAGTCGTCTACCCAGCAGCGTTTCAACGTAGCCCTGCTCGTGAGCAATGGCGCGCGTCGCATCCATATAGTCAGCGACCCCCGGATAGCGAGCAAAATATCGATCGATGTACTCTTGGGCTTCACCCCGAGCAACGCCAATCTGTTTCGCCAGGCCAAATGCTGACATGCCATAAATCAAACCAAAGTTGATGGCTTTGGCTTTGCGGCGTTGGTCTGTGGTGACAGCATCTAAGGAAACATCAAAAACCTCTGCCGCCGTTGCGCTGTGAACATCCAATTCATTCGCAAACGCATGTAGCAGACCTGCGTCACTCGAGAGGTGAGCCATAATCCGAAGCTCAATTTGCGAATAATCGGCGGCGACAATCTTCCGCCCCTCAGGTGCAACAAAGGCTTGCCGAATACGGCGACCTTCCTGCGTCCGGATGGGGATGTTCTGCAGGTTGGGGTCACTTGAGGACAAACGGCCTGTCGCCGTCACCGCCTGATGGTAGGAGGTGTGGACGCGCCCGGTTCGCTTATCGACCATCTCCGGTAGCTTATCGGTATAGGTCGACTTCAACTTCGCGAGACCTCTATGCTCAATGAGCACTGCCGGTAACTCGTAGTCATTCGCCAGTTCGACCAAGACCTCTTCCGCCGTCGAGGGCGCACCTTTGGGCGTCTTTTTGATGACCGGAAGCTCAAGCTTCTCGAACAGAATCTCACCCAGCTGCTTGGGCGACGCCAAATTAAATGGCTGTCCCGCCAGCTCACACGCTTGTGACTCAAGCTCGGCTAGACGGATAGCAATTTCATGGCTTTGCGCCCGAAGCTTATCAATGCTGACGTAGGCGCCATTGCGTTCAATTTTTGATAGAACGGGTACGAGCGGCAGTTCCAGCCGCTGATATACCTCATTGAGCGATGCCTCAGCCTCGAGCTTGGGCATGAGTGTCTCATGCAAACGCAAAGTGACGTCGGCGTCTTCAGCGGCGTAGGCTGCCGCTTGCTCAATATCAACATGGTCAAAAGACACTTGCTTAGCACCCTTGCCCGCCACCTCTTCAAAGGAAATGACACGCTGGCCCAAATACTTTAAAGCCAAGCTGCCCATGTCGTGTCGACTACCCACCGCATCAATGATGTAAGACTGGAGCATCGTATCGTGCGCTATTCCCCGCAGCGTGATGCCGTGATTCGCCAATACGTTCGCATCGTACTTAAGGTGCTGACCTACTTTTTTAACGGCATCAGATTCGAGTAATGGTTTCATCTGGTCGAGAATCCGATCGCGGTCGAGCTGACCTTCAAGTCCAGGATTTAGATGGGCCAGAGGCACATAAGCCGCCTCGCCAGGTTCGATCGCAAATGACAGACCCACAATCTCCGCCTGCATGTAATTCAAACTGGTGGTCTCTGTATCAAAGGCAAACAGTGGTGCCGCCTCAAGGCGAGATAGCCAGCTATCAAACACTGCTTGGTCGGTGATCGTAACGACTGAAAGATCGGAAATCTGACTCGGTACCGGCTCTGCGGGGCTATCTGCAAAAAGACCCGGGCTCAGTAGCTCATCCAGCCAGGACTTAAACTCCAAATCACGATAGAGCTCAATCAAGCGATCGTTGTCGGGTGATGATGAACGAAGATCAGACTCTGACAAGGCGAGCTCACAGTCTGTCTTAATGGTGGCAAGCACATAGGACAGCTCGGCCATTTCCTTGCTGGCAGATAACTTCTCACCTAGAGACTTAGCGCCGCGAATAGGGAGCTCTGCTACACGATCTAACTGAGAATAAATGTCTGAGATACCGCCCAGGTTCTGGAGTAGGGCAAGGGCCGTTTTTTCGCCCACGCCAGCAACGCCGGGAATGTTATCTACCGAGTCACCCATCAAGGCCAGCAGATCAATAATGAGCTCGGGTGGCACGCCAAACTTCTCGACGACGCCATCGCGGTCCAGAACAACCTGCGTCATGGTGTTGACCAAGGTCACGTAGTCATTCACGAGCTGTGCCATGTCCTTGTCACCCGTGGAAATCAACACAGGGCGCTTTTCCGCCGTGGCCATCTCGGACAAGGTGCCGATTACATCGTCAGCTTCAACACCCGAAACCGAAATGAGTGGCAGGCCCATCGCTCGAATGACATTGTGGATCGGTTCAATCTGCTCCCGAAGCTCCTCGGGCATCGGCGGCCGATTGGCCTTGTACTCCGAGTAGATTTCGTTACGGAAGGTCGGACCTTTAGCATCGAAAATAACGACCAACTGGTCATTCGGATTATCCGCCTGCAGGCGCTTCAACATGCCAATCACGCCCTTGGCTGCACCCGTGTTCAACCCCTTACTATTGGTCAGTGGTGGCAGCGCATGAAAAGCGCGAAACAGGTAAGACGAGCCATCAACCAAGATAAGGCGCGAGGCATCAGTCATATTGTTGACTCCAGTAGTACTGGGCAGAGCGAAGCGTCACTTTCATTTTGGCCAGGTCAAGCGGGGCGCGAAAGAAACCGTGAAAGTCGCCCTTGGGGTTGATCAAAACAACGTTCGCGCTGTGGTCCATTTGATAACTGCCATCTTCCATAGTGACCTTACGGAAGGGCGCGTTAAACCGACGTGCAAAACTGAGAATATCGGGGAAATCACCCGTGACACCCAAAAACTCTGGGTGAAAGTAGGGCACGTACGTGGACAGCTGCTCTACCGTGTCTCGAGCCGGGTCGACCGAGACCATGACGACGTCGGTCGACGCCGCTTCAGTGCCCTCCAAGCTACCCTTCAGCTCAGCTAAAAAAGACAGTGTTGTCGGACAAACATCAGGGCAGTACGTAAAACCAAAAAACAGCAACGTCCAATCACCCTCGAGGCTCTGATCAGTGAATTCGTTTCCTTTGTGGTTAGTAAGTACAAACTTACCCGGATCTCGCGGCGTGTCAAAAATAAACAGCCCGTTGGCCCTCATCTCCGAGACCGTCATGATGCGCGGCTGCTGAATGCGATGTACAAAGCCCGCCACAATGATGGCGATACCCAGAAGGATGGCAACAACCGTCAGGGCAACACGATGCTGTTGAGTAAGGGTCATACCGGCGTTCCTAATATCCAGTGATCAGCAAGCATGGCAATAAACAGGACCATCAGATAGGTAATGGAAAACTTGAATGTTGCCATGGGTGCGTCGGGATTTTTCTCGCGCAAAATCTCGATCGACCAGTACAAAAACCGAAGGCCCAACAGCGTAGCGGCAACCGCATAAATCCAACCGCTCAATAAGGTGATGTAGGGCAGCAAGGTAATTAAGAACATCAGTATGGTGTAAAGAAGAATATGCAGGGCCGTAAAGCGGTTACCGTGAGTGACCGGCAGCATGGGAATTCCAACGGCTGCGTACTCCTCTTTGCGGTGAATCGCTAAGGCCCAGAAATGGGGCGGCGTCCACGCAAAAATGATGAGAACCAACAGCAGCCCGTGCGCATGAATTTCACCAGTCACTGCGGTCCAGCCAAGCAGGGGTGGTGCCGCGCCAGCAAGGCCGCCAATAACGATGTTTTGTGGCGTCGCACGTTTCAAAAACATGGTGTAAATGAAGGCATAGCCGACCAAGCTCGCCACCGTCAAAACAGCGGTCAGCACATTCACCGTGGTAGCAAGCAGCGCCGTACCAAGAATCGCCAGCAGTGTGGCAAAGACAATCGCTTCCGACTGGCTTACACGCCCTTGTGCGACGGGGCGATTCGTGGTGCGGGACATCTTTTGATCAATACGCTCGTCGACCACATGGTTGATTGCCGCCGCTGCACCTGCACAAAAGGCAATGCCAATATTGCCCAGAACCAGCGGCTGCCAAGGTACAAAGCCTGGGACCGCCATACACATGCCAATGACGGCGGTTATGAGCATCAAAGCAACGACACGAGGCTTTGTCAGCTCAAGAAAATCAGGCCAGCGCGCCAACATCGACTCACTCATGCTCAACCCCCAGAGTTCTTGAGTAGGAACTTGAGGTCGCCAATGACGTCTTTGTAGTTAACCTCGCTGGCGTAACGCATCATGACCCAACCTGAAGGATCAACCAGGTACCACGCGCTGTCAGCAACATGCCGCTCGGGAACCACGGGCTCGGCACCCGCTTGCCAGACGCTGACATCCGGATGCTCGCTTTCGATAGCCTCAAGAAGCGGCGTCTCACCAACAGCAGCGATAGTTGGAGCATTGCCCATTGACGCAGTAGCAACACCCCCTTCAATACGCTCCTGTAGACCCTCGGCGTCAGTGCTCGCCTGGATGCGAATAGTATCCGCGGGGACATCAACCATCATGACTCGTTGGATGCGATGGAAATCCCTACCAATCGCGATTCGGATTTGCCGCGTCAGGTAGAGCAACTCGCTACATGTGGCATCACAGGTCTCGCCAGAATTGACGACCATGAACGTCCACTTTGGCTCCAGAGCGTCGAGACTTGTCTCGCTTCCGTCACTGGCGGTAAACGACCGACCTCGAATATTCACCGGGTTGCTGAGAATCTCGCCACTATTGGCCGTTCCAAGCACACCCACGATATCAATATCGCCGCGCTCGACAAAATACCAAAGCCAGGTCGCCGCCAAGATCATGGTGACGGGCAGGCCAGCAATGAGCAGCAAAATGGCGCGACCGCCCCGCTGATCTGTATGTTGAGTCACTCAGTTATCCCCCAGTGAAACGCGATGATTAAGGTCTACCGATGCGATGCCGCAGCCAACGCCATAGATTGGTACTACGAAAAATAAAGGCCAAACCCAAAGCAGCCGCCATAGTAAACCATTGGACGGCATAACCCTGATGTTTTGCCGGTGTTTGATTAACAATCGCCCAAGTCGCATCGAACGCGACCGACTCAAACTCATCAACACGGATCTCAAGCGGAAAGATCGGTTGGTCGAGCCGCCGTTGAAGCTCATCTTGCCAAGCGGACAACGTCAGCTGTTGCACCACGCTCGGAAACTGCGCCGGCAGCCGGTTTTCACCCAACATAAAGGCATCACCACTGGGCTGGTAGAGCCGCCCACTCACTGTCTGCACGCCACTAGGTAAGACGATAGTCGGCAGTGTCTGTCTCGAGGGGTCGCCGCGAACCCAACCCAGGTTCAGCGCCACCGCGAGCTGGTCTACCTCGGCGATGGCGACAACCTCATAACCAAATTTGCCGCCACGCAGTCGGTTATCCAGCAAGACAAAGCGGTTGGGTGTAAAAAGCGCATCCATGACCACCTGCCGATCTGCGCGCTCATCGTCCGGCAACCGGAGTGCTGACTGAGGGGTAATCGCGGGTAACGCTCGCCTCGCCTCCAAGCGGTCGATCAGCGCGGCTTTCTCATCTGCTCGATCGAGTTGCCAAAAACCTAGACTGAGTAGGGTTGGCAGCAGTAAAGCTGTGGCCAATGTCGTTCGCCAATCAAGTTCAACGCGCAACTTCATTTAGGTTTCGCTACACTCCGTGCTCTGTTCACCCACACGCTTCGCAGACTCGAAGCCCGAGTTACCTCTAGTGTAAGGATTTTGCATGCTCAAAGGTCTCATTGTCTTACTCATGATCGCGTTACTGATCACCCTTGGCGCGGGACTCTATTTCCTTATGATCGACCAGGGAGATGTAAAGAAGACCCGACTCGTTAACTCACTCCGTGTGCGTGTCGGTATCGCTGGGACACTCATGGCACTCATTGTTTACGGTGTAGCGACTGGGCAGCTAGGCCACCCCAGCCCCTGGGACGCGCGTCCAACCGCAGAAGCTACTGAATAAAAAAAGGCGGGATTAACCCGCCCTTAAACATTCTTTCGTCGTCTTCAGATGATGTAGACGAAGATAAAGAGAAAGACCCAAACCACATCGACGAAGTGCCAATACCAGCTTGAAGCCGAGAATCCAAAGTGGTCGGTCGGCGTCATATGCTTGTTGCGAACTGAACGAATCAGCTGGATCAGCAACATGGTCATACCCATGGCCACGTGGAAACCGTGGAAGCCGGTCAACATAAAGAAGGTCGAGCCGTAGATACCTGAGTTCAGCGTCAGACCAAACATCTCATACGCCTCGTAATACTCGGCAGCCTGCAGGAACAAGAAGATGATGGCCAAACCAACGGTTACACCGAGCCACGCTTCGAATTTCTTAATATTGCCTTGCGACAGTCCTCGGTGCGCGAACTCACAGGTCACGCTTGAAGTAAGAAGAATGATCGTGTTCCAAAGTGGGAGCCATGCATACCATGCCTGCGCATCCGCAAACGACATCGATGTGTGCTGTGAAACAAAGGCGCCATTGTTGGCGATTGGCTGGCTCAGCGCGCCACCAACAACTTCCTGCGGTGTTGTCACGGGCGGCCAGGTGTATTCAAACCCTTCCCATAACAGGAAGTTCATTCGCCCTGCTTCGCCCTCACCAGCAAGCCAAGGACCTGCCAGCCATCGGACATAGAGCAAGGCGCCGAAGAATGCGGCGAAGAACATCACCTCAGAGAAAATGAACCAGAACATGCCGAGCACATAACTATTGCTCAACTGACTGCTGTTCATGCCCGCCTTGTTTTCCTTGATGGTTGTTCTGAACCAGTAGGTTAGCGTTCCAATGAACATTGCGAGACCCGCAAAGAGCACCCACTTAGCAGCACCGCCCGTATCGTGCGTGCCGCCAAAGGTCATCTCATTGAGAACTAATCCACCGCCAAAAACAGACAGCACTAAACCAATTGTGGCTCGAACCGCGAGGCTGGAGCTCTCGGGTACATAGTACTTTTCGTACTCAGTTGAAGTTTCGGCACTCGACATTTTTCTTCCTTATTCCCCGTCCCCCCGGGGCCCCCTTCAGTTTATCTCGAAGCGACTTTATCACTCATCAGTGACGTCACATCGAACAATGTGTAAGACAGCGTGATGGTTTTAATATCCGCCGGTAAATCCTGATCAACAATGAACTGGAGCGGCATCTCCGCCTCACCATTACCGTCGAGCGGTTGTTGCTCGAAACAGAAACATTCTGTCTTGTGAAAATATTCTGCGGCTCTGGACGGCGAAACACTGGGTATCGCCTGCGCCACCATGGCATTCATGGTTGGGTTGGCCGCAAAAAATACCGTGTCATTGGCAGCGCCTGGGTGCACAAGCATCTCCGTCACCTGTGGCGAAAATGCCCACGGCATACCATCGTTGTTGGTGGCAATGAACTGCACCTTGATAGAGCGCGACTCGTCGACCTCAGCGGACACCGAAATGTACGCCTCAGACGAGGTTTTGCCATTGATCCCAAGTGCATCGCACAGAACGTTGTAAAGCGGCACCATCACCACAAATACAAACGCGAACATAGCCACAGACACAGTGCCGAGCTTGGCAACAGTGTCTATGGTGGGATCTTGGCTCAGTCTCATTATCTAATGCCCAAGGCTCAATGAGCGGGCTGCTCTTCGATCTTGGGTGGCGTTTCGAACGTGTGGTAGGGCGGTGGCGATGGCAGCGTCCACTCTAGGCCCTCAGCGCCATCCCATACCTTCTCGTCAGAGACTTTCTCGCCCGCCACGATCGCTGCGATCACGTTGTAGAGGAAGAGCAGCTGTGACGCACCGTAAATGAACGCACCAATCGAGGACATCATGTTGAAGTCGGCAAACTGCAGTGCGTAATCCGGAATACGTCGTGGCATTCCCGCCAATCCCACGAAGTGCTGCGGGAAGAACGTAATGTTGAAGCCAATGAAGGACACCCAGAAATGCACCTTACCCATGGTTTCGTTGTACATACGACCCGTCCACTTGGGCAACCAGAAGTAGATCGCTGCGGTCATTGAGAA
>WTJR01000008.1:0-1812 GCA_011524755.1 Halieaceae bacterium
AAGCCACTCGACAAGCCAATGGCGATACAGTTTTTATTCCAGTACTGCTTTCTTTGGCCCGTTGTAAAGCGTATCGGGCGTGGCTCAATGAGAGTTTTCTCCGGCACGTTGTCGAGCAGTAGGTCGCGGGCCGTCTCTTCGTCCATGAAGTCATTACAGTAGACCAGGCCATTGCCGGCACGATGCTGCAATGGTATCCGCCACTGCCAGCCCACTTTATGGGCAATTGCTCTGGTGTAAGGCTTAGGATGCTCTGACAGTTCACTCTGAACTGCCCATGCGCGATTCGCGGGTAACCAGTGGCTCCAATCATCGAAGCCCGTTTTCAACGCGTCCTCGGACAGCAACGCTCTGAATCCCGTGCAGTCGATAAAGAGATCGCCCTCAATGCGGTGACCATTGTCGAGCACCAGTGCCTCAATAAAACCATCGTGGGGGCAGGTGTCGACTTGACTGATTTTTCCTTCAACACGGGTAACGCCAGAGGCCTCCGCCATTTTGCGCAGGTACATGCCGTATTTCGACGCATCGAGGTGATAGGCGTAGTTGAGCTTGTTTTCAGTGGTGATAGCAAAGCGCTCCGCTTCCGCAGCTTTCAGCTCGGGGCAGTACTCACCGTACTGCTCGGCGAGCCCCAGTTCTTGTGCTCGTAGCCAGAAATGATGAAACCCTGCCGCCCACGAGCCTTTCCCGGTATCACCAAATGAGTGAAAGTAGTCTTCACCCTCTGTTCGCCAGTTCTCAAAGCGAATACCTAATTTGAAGGTGCCGCTGGTCAGCTTGATGAAATCGGGTTCGGGTATTCGAAGCAGTCGATTGATCGTCAGTATGGTGGGTATGGTCGCCTCACCAACCCCGACAGTGCCAATCTCTTCAGACTCTATGAGGGTAACGGAGAGCTTTCGGCCAACGAGGCGCGATAGGGCAGCCGCGGCCATCCATCCAGCGGTGCCGCCACCGGCAATGACTACGCGCTCTACTTTCCGTTCAGACATTGCTCTATTACCGTTTCAATGAATTTGTCAGTTCGGCTCGAAGCTTACGAGCTAACGGGTCCGAAACGTTGTCGAGTCGCCCCCAGCTTGCCTCTGGTAAATGCTCGAGGTGTTGGGTGTCCTCAGCAAATACGTAGTGGTCGAACAGCGATTTTAACGCGTTGCGCTGATGAAGTGGCAAGGAACGGATACTCAGAAAAGCATGTTTCAGTGCCTCAGTAGGTGAGCCGTAGACTCCGGGCGTCTCCTGCCACCAGAAATTCACCAGTCCATTGATGGCTGATAGAGATTCAACCTGATGCCACCACATGTTTGGAATGTAGATAACATCACCAGGCTCTAAAACCACACCCAGGGCGTTGCGTTCTGCTTCGGCAAATTTTGGGAATCGATCGTAATCAGGACTATCAAAGTCCACCATGCTTATAGGTTGACCCGCGGGCGTCAGATCCCATGGGCCTACGTATAAGTTGCCAACTTGATCGGGTGGAAAGAGCGTGAAGCGGCGCTGACCAATGACACAGCCAGCAATATTACGTGGGAAGTCAAAGTGCGCGGCAACTCTAGATTGATTGCCAATCCATAGACTGGTCATTACTCCTGGAAGGGCCATCGGCAGCGGATGTGCTTCGTTAAAGCCTGGTAGCCAGACACTAGTCTGTGTTGATCCAACGTACAGTGATGGAGGATTCGGTTCGTTCTCTAGTGAGAGGAGCTTGCTAAATACCTGATCGAGTCGGGTATCTACCTGCACGAAATTAAAGCCAGTAACGTCTTTGTTATAAAAGAAACGACCTTTGGTCTCTGGTTCTGCTAG
>WTJR01000008.1:1912-9399 GCA_011524755.1 Halieaceae bacterium
AACTGGGGCGTCGTCGTATGCCCTACGTGAATTCCTTCGAGCATCGTAGCCAAGCGATCCAGATATTCCGTGTTTCCCCCAAACTCTAGAAAAAGTGGCTCCCCCTCAGTTTCACTAATGTTGGGGTGGTCCATGTCGATGGCCACCACGCGGGCAGGCTCTCCCGTGTCGGTCTGGCCATCAACGGCTATCATCAGGGGACCCCGCTGAACCAGCATCGGTATGTACTGGCTATGCCATTGCTCGTCGTCAATAAAAAGGTTTTCTCCCTGCTCAAACCCAAAGAGGGCGATGGGCTGGAAGGTGTTCTCCTCTGTGTTTTTGTAAAACATGAGCGGGAAGTTGCTTTGCAACGCACGCATCTCGCTGGTGTAAACAGGAGAGAACATGATCTCATCCGAGACGCAGGGCGTTTGTTTTATGCGTACTTGCGCGTGCTGCACATTGTTTAACTTTTGAATATTACTCAACGTCTATCCCTTAAATCGCCGCGAAGTTTTTTTCTTGCACTTGATTCATTAAAAATCGATTAGGAGGAAGGTGCTGGCTATATCGCTGTGCTTTCTTTTTTGCTTCGGCAAAGAACCGTAGCGCCGTTTCTCTCTGGTGTTGGTTATTCCGTAGCTGCGAGGCAGTCACCATTGACTCGAAACCCATACCGTAAAGAACGTATTGGTAGCTTGCGGACGGAAACATTTCATCGCTTCGCCTGTCGTCATAATACCAAGGCGCCCGTGATCGCCACAGTACGAGATTTTCCGCCAATGTTTCAGGCATAGATTCAGCGTCCCGGTTATCTTGCCAATACTGGGTGTCGGTTCGCTGAGACAGCGCATAGTGAAGCTTCAGGAAGTCGATAATTTGCTCCCAGCGACTGGAAAACTCACGGTTGAAGCGCTTGGCTACCACCCCCATTGTCGCTCTATCGCTTGGTAACTGCTCTGCTATCGCTGACGCGCTGAGTTCTATCAGAACTAGCGCTGAGGCTTCGAGCGGCTCAATAAAGCCTGCTGACAGGCCAACGCCCACGCAATTTTTGACCCAAAAGCGTTCACGATAGCCTGGCTCAAAGCTGAGTAGCCGGGGAGTTAATCCGTTCAATCCTGCGGCTCGTCCGGTAGACTTTAGATACTGATCAAGAACCTCTTCCGTGTCGGCGACCGACTGATAGTCGGTTGAAAATACGTGCCCTACGCCTCGCCGATGCTGGAGCCCAATATCCCAAACCCATCCATTGCGTTGCGCTGTGGAGTGTGTTGTTGCAGCAATTGGCGCATCGTCATTGTCGTATGGCACTTGAACGGCTAGGGCGGCGTTATTGAAAAGATATGGACGCTGGGACTTCAGTGAAACACCATAGTGTTCACCAAGTAGCATGCTTTTGAAGCCGGTACAGTCGATGAACAGATCACCCTCTATATCGCCGGCTTGCTCTGTTTTTACCGCGCTGATGTAACCATCATCATCACAGTGTACCGCGGTAACATCGGCTTCAATATGGGTTACACCGAGCCTCGAGACGGCATTCTCTGTCAATAACGCGGCAAACTTACCTGCGTCGAGGTGGTACCCATAATTGACGGTATAGGCATAGCCTGGGACGCCAATTTGCTTTGGTGCCCGTCCGAGCTCGCAGACCGAATACTGAGGTGTGACCGCTTGCGCGAACGAGAGGTTGCCGGCTTCACCGTTCAGCCAATACTCAGCAAGATTTACCGTGTCAAAGCCCTCAGGCAGCGAGAAGGGGTGGTAATAAGGCTCATCGCCTAGGTTGAGCCAGTCCTTGAACCACGTTCCCTGCTTCATTGACGCGTCGCATTGCCTGATGAAGTCTGCTTCATCGATACCGATATTCTTGAGCGTGGTTCTCATAGACGGCCAAGTGCCTTCTCCCACACCCACTGTGGGTACATTGGGTGATTCGACCAGGGTGATGGCGATGCCGCTGTTGCCCGTCTGGAAACGTGCAGCAAGGATGTTGGCTGTTAGCCAACCGGCTGACCCGCCTCCTACAATAACAACTTTTCGCATTCGCTCGCTCATATGAAATAGCTATTTTGGTTTCGATGTCGAGTGTAAGACTTTGTTGTTCCTACAAAAACAAAAAACCGCCCAGAGGGCGGTTTTAAGAGAGTGGTATTTAGCACTATTTATAGGTTGTAGCGGAAACCGACATTGTATCGGGCCCCAATCTGGCCAACATTGTAGGTTTGGTAAGTGCTACGACCGTGACCTCGGAATGTCTCATTAGTGATGTTAATGCCTTCGACATAAACCACGAGACCGTCCGAAACTTCATAGGTAATGTTACCGTCCCACTGCTCATACTCAGTTTGGTAGCCTGGTTTGATATCGCCACCAGTAAAGTATTCATCACGCCAGTTGTAAGCAATTCGCGCCTGAATGCCGTACTTATCGTAGAAAAGTACAAAGTTGCGCGTGTCTGACAATCCGGCAAGGGCAAACTGACTACCCGACTGCTCATTGACGTAGGTCGCAGAGCCATCAGCGAGCGTCATATTGGCGATGAAGCCAACACCGGTATCCCAGAAGTTATGCTGCCAAGCCAGCTCCCAACCATCGATGCTTTCTTCTCGATCGCTGTTTGTCTGGGTGTTGACGTTAAACGGTACTGGATCATCTCGGCCAACAATACCGGTGATGACTTGGTTTTCTACATCAACACCAGGCTGATCTGCGAAGTTAGCAAAGATGTATTCACGAATCTCAGCATTACCTGGATACGCGCCATTTTGAGCCTGCAGTGCCGCGGCTGCTTCCTGGTAGAGTGGGCCAAGGCCGGGGCTCGCTAGCTGGTCGTTGAGGATCACGTTTTCGAGTGTTCCGCCGGCAATCCAATTTCGGACTTTCTTGTCGAAGTACCCTGCAGAGATGTAGCTAGCATCGCCGTAGTAGTACTCGACCGACAGATCAAGGTTATCCGCCTCATAGGGAAGCAGACCTGGATTACCTACAGATGCAATCGCCTCGCCTGGAATACCCTGATCAACCCGAGTAATCGTGGGCAGATTCAAGGTTCCAATCAAAGATCCGTAGCCAGCTCTCGCAATCGTCTGGCTCGCAGAGGCACGCAGCACGATATCGTCTGTTAGCTCAATATCGAAATCGATCGATGGGAGGGTAAAGTCGTATTTACCTTCCAGTGCAGAGGGCACTGAGCCTTCTGCTCGAATGATTTCAAATTCGTTAGTTGAGCGCCATTCAACGCGATCATAGGCCTGCGCTGCCGTGCTCGATACGACCTCTGTCTCTTCGTAACGGACACCTGCTCGAATGTTGAAGGGGCGATTAATTATCTCACCCGCGAAGTTCAGTTGCAGGTAAGCCGCGACAGAATCTTCCTCGAATTCGTTAGCATTGTCCGGGATTGAGCTTGGGCAGAAACCGGTTCCACAATCACCCGCCGTGCTCGCTTGCGCTAGGTGAAGAGGGTTGCTCTCTGGGAGACCCTGCAAGAACTCCGCACGCTCCACCAGATCTTCCATGCTTGCCATAAAGAAGTTCATGTTCATCTGGTCGCCACCAGCGAGCTCGCTGTAGACACCCGCAAGCGAGGCTGGGACAACAAGATCAGCAACGCTGCCAAATGCGGATGCTTGGTTCTGTCCCCATGTATTTCGCTGAACATTAGAGCCCGCGTCGTAGTTGTCCACTACGGTCTGAGCTGCGCCAAAGTCTACGATTAGTGTGTCTGTGAGCTCGAATGAACCGTCAAACTGCGTTTGCTCGATGTTCATATCGGCCCAGTAGTTATTGAACACTGAACCCGAAATTTGCAGATCATCTGGTGAGATGGGCTCGGCCATATCGACCGTCAAAATTGGCAGTTCGTTTCGGTAATCCACTGATGTCAACTGGCGACCATAGATAGACATGGACACCTGTGCCGAGCTGCCGTAAACGCTGTTCGGGTTACGCGTCGCCTCAGAGTCATGATAGTCGAGTGCCAGGCTTAAACGATCCGTAGGATCCCACTGTAAGTTGAAGCCGAGCGACTTTCGCTCATTGATGGACGCGTCAGAAAACGCACCCATTGTTAAGTCGGGCTGGTTATTCGTCTCAGTGTAAACGAGAGGACTCACCACGCCATTTTCATTAATCCAGTTGCCCGATTGACCTGTGGGGCTGAACCACGCGGCAACGCTGTTTTGCGTGTGGCGGAGGTCGAGCTCTGCGTAGGTGTAGTCGAGGGTGGCTGTCAGCGTCTCGATAGGACTCCACTGCAACGTTACCTGCGCGTTGGTTCTATCACGCCGCCACTCGTCGAGAGCGTAGTACTGTTGCTGAGGGAGACCAACAATGTCGCCTTCTGTTGGACCATTGATTTGCTGACCGTTGTCAGGAATACCAATGCCATCGCGCTCGATCCAGTTTCCGTTACCTGCACCGGCTTGTCCGGAGTGTCGCTCTTGGAAGCTACCTGTTATCGAGATCCCCACGGTGTCATCCATGAAGGTTTGAGAAACCAAAAACGCGATTTCGGGTGTCCACTCGTCACCCGTAAAGGAGCTTTGATCTTTGACGCCTTTAGCGCTGAATGAAGCCTTCAAACCCGGGTCATCGAGCGGCTTCGCCGTCAATACATTAATTGTTGCACCAATACCCCCTGTGGGCACCGATGCATCAGCGGTTTTATATACCTCAACACCAGAAACGCTCTCTGAAGCGATATCACCGAAGTCGAAAGATCGACCTAGACCGCTGTGGGTTGGCATCTGACGACCATTCAGCGTCACCAGGTTGAAATCAGCGCCGAAGCCACGAACCGTTACACGAGCACCTTCACCGCGGTCCCGGTCGATAGCAACACCGGTAATTCGCTGCAGTGCTTCTGCGAGGTTCGTATCGGGGAAGTCACCGATGTCCTCAGCGGTGATCGCGTCCACAACACCTGTTGCGTCTCGCTTGGTGTCCATCGCGCGCTTCAGGCTCGAACGGATACCTGTGACTACGACTTCTTCCATTACCTGATCATTAGCGTTTTCGCTTTGCTGCGCAGCGACTGGTGCAGCAGCAACCGCGCCCAGCGCAACAGACACTGCGAGCGATACGCGTTTTTTAGCAAACAAGTGACGATCCATGTTTGGAGTAACCCCGACTAGTTATTGGTTAGAAATATTTTGCAGACGCTAACATCCCACGAGCGCCAGCGGTAGGACAGGTGGCATGAGACAAGTCGGGATATCGGTGCGGTAAATGGGAAGCTCCCGCGCCGCATACAATTTTGGCGCACAACGAAGGCTCTCTTGCGCGAGAGCGGCCGACATTTTAGGGCCTATAAAACAAGGGTAAGTGCGACTCGCGACCGCATCCATTTGACCTCTTCTGGCGACCTTACCGTCGCAAACATCGTGCATAGACGAGGGTCGAGGCAGTATTTTGCACCCTTCATCGCATCGTCTCGCAGGGTCCCGTACTTACCGGCGATGTCGGGGTGGCTCCTTGGGGTTGGCTGCTGATTGCTTTGGGTGAGCAGTCTCGCGAAGGAGGCGATATGAAAAAGAACACGAAGAAAACTGTGCAGGGGAAAAACGTGCGATCACACTACACATTCATGGGCTTATTTTTATCAGTTGGCGTCTTATCTGGCTGCCAAGGCCCAACTGCGGGGAACGATGTCGATCTGACCTGTGCGTCGATGGCGTCAGATCGTGCCGCGATGGAGTCCTGTGCGACATCCATTGTTGAGCAACTATCGGTAGAGCAGAAAGTTGCGCAAATGATTCAGGGCGAGATTCGTGGACTCACCGCAGATGACGTCAAAAAATACGGTCTAGGGAGCGTTCTGAACGGTGGTGGCGCGTTTCCGGGAGGGGACAAATACGCCACCCCTCAGGATTGGGTTGATCTTGCTGACGCCTACTACAGTGCTTCGATTGACGCTTCTGAAGGAAGCGCAGGCATACCAATCGTTTGGGGAACTGACGCAGTACACGGACACAATAATGTCATGGGCGCGACGCTATTCCCCCACAACATTGGTCTGGGGGCAACGCGTGATCCAGAGCTGGTGGCCAGGATCATTGGTGCAACCGCGAGGGAAGTTAAGGCTACTGGAATCGATTGGATCTTTGCGCCGACCGTGGCGGTTGCAAAAGATGCGCGGTGGGGGCGCACCTACGAGTCGTTCAGTTCCGACCCAGATATTGCTGCCAGTTTCGTGGCTCCCATTGTCGAGGCAATGCAGGATGAGGGCGTCGCCTCAACCGCGAAGCACTTTATTGGGGACGGCGGTACATTACGCGGCGATGACCGTGGCGATACCAGCATGCCGCTCGAAGAATTGGTGGCCATCCACGGACAGGGTTACGTAGAAGCGATCGACAAAGATGTAATGAGCGTGATGTCGTCATTTAACAGTTGGTATGGCGAGAAAATCCACGGCAGCAAAGCCATCCTCACAGATCTTCTGCGGGACGACATGGGTTTTGAAGGCATGGTCGTCAGTGACTGGAACGGTGTTGGTGAGGTACTTGGCTGTACGAACGATAACTGTGCCCAGGCGATCAATGCCGGTGTCGATATGGTGATGGCGCCGGGCAACTGGAAGCCCCTTTACTACAACATGCTCGATCAAGTCGCGACCGGTGAAATCTCGATGGCGCGAATCAACGAGGCGGTCGAGCGTATCTTGGTCATGAAAATGCGGGCTGGGTTATTCAACCGTGGACTTCCCTCCGAATTCGCAGATGACTTTTCAGATCAAATCGGCCACGCAGATCATCGCGCTATCGCTCGTGAAGCAGTGAGAAAGTCGCAGGTGTTGCTGAAAAATCAAGGGGGCGTTCTCCCAGCATCCCCCGCAGGGAAGTTCATCATTGCTGGTCCCGGCGCCGACAATATTGGACAGCAGAGTGGTGGCTGGACGGTGAGTTGGCAGGGTACGGGTAATACCAATCAGGACTTTCCTGGCGGCACCTCGATTGCGGCAGGGCTGACTGCGCAGATCGAAGCTGCTGGTGGATCGGTGACCTCAGATACGGATGCGGATGCGGATGTCGCCATCGTCGTTTTTGGCGAGTCTCCGTATGCGGAAATGCAGGGTGACGTTTATTCCGTTGCCTGGTACGACCAGCGCGGTGAACGGGCTCTAATAAAGTCGCTCAAGTCACGCGGTATTCCTGTTGTGGCGGTGTTCTTGACGGGTCGCCCAATGTGGGTCAATGACATTTTAAATGACAGCGATGCCTTCGTCGTATCGTGGCTGCCCGGCAGTGAAGGCCAAGGCGTGGCTGATGTCTTACTGGCTGACGCGCAAGGCAACCCACAGTTTGATTTTGTGGGCAAGCTGCCGATGCCCTGGCCAGCGCTCGACGTAAACGCGATCGATCGCGATTTACCTGTGGACGAATTTATTTTCCCGATCGGTTATGGGTTGTCGGTGAAAGATGAGTTGGTCTGGTCGGAGTTGTCCGAACAATTAATCGGTGCCGATAACAGCTTGGATCAAGAGGTCTTCAAGGGTG
>WTJR01000037.1:0-1622 GCA_011524755.1 Halieaceae bacterium
ATCGCCAGACGCCATTGCTTGTTCTAATTCTCTATATTCACCCAAAAGACAGGCCGACACCTCGTTTGCGCTACTAAAGTCGAAACCGACGGTCGCGGCCCGTTTTTGAAGCTTTTGGGCCCTCGAGAGTGCTCCAAGCGTCGCCGGTACGTCATCCATGACGCTCGTTTGTGAACGGTCCGCACGCTCCTCGGCTTTTGTTTTTTCCCAATTAGCCTTGATAGTGGCCATTGATGTTCGATCTTCAATGATGCCTTCAAGCTCACCGTCCTTAAAAACGTGAGGGTGACGCCGCAGGAGCTTTGCCGTAATACCTGATACGACGGAATCGAAATCAAATCGGCCCTCTTCCTTGCCCAACTGCGCGTAAAAAATCACTTGAAACAACAGGTCGCCAAGTTCTTCCTCCACGTGCTCATAGTCCGACTGCTCTAGCGCATCGATAAGCTCCAGACATTCCTCAAGCGTAAAAGGGGCGATACTTTGATAGGTCTGCTTTAAATCCCACGGGCAACCATAGGCAGGATCGCGAAGCCGCTCCATCAAGCGCTTGAGGTCCTCTATGTCGTAAGCACGTTCCATACGATTACCCTACGAGTAAACGCCGGTCGATAAGTAACGATCACCCCGGTCACACACAATCGCAACGACCGTCACATTGTCTTGCGATTCCGCAATTTCGATCGCCGTCGCGATTGATGCTCCCGACGAGACGCCGGCAAAAATTCCCTCTTCTCGGGCCATGCGTCGCATCGTTTCCTCTGCCGTTGATTGAGAGACGTCGACAACGCGGTCAACCGCGGTAGCATCAAAAATCTTTGGCCGATAGGCCTCAGGCCAACGCCGAATTCCCGGAATCTGGGATCCCTCAATGGGCTGTAGTCCGACAATTTGAATCTCTGGATTTTTGGCCTTGAGAAATGAGGACACTCCCATGATCGTCCCCGTGGTACCCATTGAACTGACGAAGTGTGTGACCTCGCCATGGGTCTGCTTCCAAATTTCGGGTCCCGTGGACGAAACGTGCCCGAGCGGATTATCAGGATTAGCGAATTGGTCGAGCACAATACCCTCGCCTGCGGCCGCCATTTGAGCCGCTAGATCTCGCGCACCCTCCATACCCTCCGACTGAGTTACCTCGATCAGTTCAGCGCCATAAGCGGCCATTGACAGCTTTCGCTCACTACTCATGTGACTGGGCATGATTAGAATCAGGCGATATCCGCGAATGGCCGCAGCCATGGCCAAGGCAATGCCGGTGTTACCACTCGTTGCCTCGATGATGGTGTCACCGGGCTTAATGAGGCCCCGGGCTTCAGCTTCACGAATCATGCTCATCGCCGGCCGATCCTTAACCGAGCCCGCCGGATTGTTACCCTCGAGCTTTGCTAATACCACGCTATTAGGATTAACCAACATGCGTTGCAGGCGCACGAGTGGCGTATGACCAATAGTGGATTCAATCGTGGGGTACTGTTGCTTACTCATGAAGAATGGTGTCCGAGAGGCCCTCTGACTAACGGCGACTATTGCGCAATAGCAAATGCAACAACCGAGTCTACTTCATCCGCAATGGACACCAAAACCTGTTGCGCACCTATGACGCGAAGTCGTTCAGCCGC
>WTJR01000037.1:1722-9368 GCA_011524755.1 Halieaceae bacterium
ACGATGTCAACGCCAATACCCTGCACCACCGCAGATTCTCCCACTACTCTCGATTGTAATTCGATCAGTTCTGACTCTTTTAGCCGTCAATCTCTCAAATGTCACTCTCTCAATTGGCGCCACTCGCTGACTGCTTCTCGCACTTTTAGAGGACGACCGCCCAGGCGCTGATCTATCGCTAACCGCATGATGCCCTTCAATTTAGCTTGGCATGTTTCGTCTATGGCGCAATCAGAACGTTGCCAGTCCGCCAATGTTAATAACTGCACCCCCGAAACCACCAGCGACCTGTCTGCTTCCCCACTGGGCACAAATCCCCTATCGGGCTGATAATAGTAGTGTGCAGTCTGTTGAATAGGACGCTCCTCAAAATCACGCTGCCACTGAATTTGATAGCCAAGCTCCTCCAACAGCAATAACTCGAACCGACGCAAGGTGAGCTCCGGGTCCGTAGACGTCGAGATCACCTCGATAGCTTCACCGTAAGCAGCGAATAACGTTGGCGCGGTATCGAACTTGGGTAGGAGCCGTGTGAGTAATTCATTGAGGTAGAGCCCGGAGAACAATGTTTCGCCAACCAGCGTGCGGCTGATACCGGCGCTTTCTGCTGCCGCTACGTATTTCAACTCGCTGTTGCCCCCGAATTTCACCAGAAGGGGCTGAAATGGCTGCATCAGCGCCGCCATCATGCCACCGCGCTGCTTTCGGTGAGCCCCCTTCACAACGGCAGACAGCCGCCCATCCGACGCCGTGAGGAAATGCACCAGGTAACTTGAGTCACGATACGACTGTCGTCCTAGCACCCAAGCCGGCTGCATGGCCGAGGTCACGACTCGCCTTCAAGCCCAAGACTGCGCAGTGCGCGAATATCGTCGGACCACCCTGACTTAACCTTCACCCAAAGCTTAAGCATCACCTTGCAGTCAAAGGCTTTTTCCATGTCACGTCGTGCTTCAGTGCCTATTGAGCGGAGTCTCGAGCCACCGGTACCAATAACGATTCGCTTTTGCCCATCCCGTTCCACAAAAATGATCGCATTGATGTGCAAGACACCCCGATCATCGGTATGAAACGCCTCGATTTCAGTGGCTGTCGTGTGCGGCAACTCATCCCCCAACTGGCGAATGATTTTCTCTCGGATAAGTTCCGCTGCCAGAAATCGCTCGGTGCGATTGGTGATCTGCCCCTCAGGGAATAAATGGTACCCCTCAGGGAGATGCTCTCTGACAAACGTTTCCAGCCGATCTAAATTTTTCTGGCGCAGCGCTGAGATAGGAAAAATGCCAGCGAAATCATGACGTGCATGCAGCTCGTCCATCTCGGGAAGTAGCGCATTAGGATCGTCGAGCAGATCCATTTTGTTAACGACCAGCGCGACCGGCACCTTTACCGAGCGCAGTTTCTCGAGCACCCAGGAATCCTCTTCGGTCCATTTCCCTCGATCTATAAGAAACAGAACCAAATCGACATCGGCCATCGCTGAGGTGGCTGACTTATTCATGGCTTTATTAATTGCGCGAGGCTCATTGCGATGCAGCCCGGGCGTATCGACAAAAATCATTTGATCCTTGTCCACTGTCTTAACACCCAATACCTGTTGCCGCGTTGTTTGAGGCTTGCGAGAGGTAATGCTGAGTTTTTGCTCAAGAATAAAATTGAGCAACGTTGACTTCCCAACATTGGGTCGCCCCACCAACGCGACTAAACCACACCGAGTATCTGGGTTATCACTCATGTTCGAGTATCTCCAACATTGCAGCTGCCGCTTTTTGCTCCGCTTTTTTACGACTCGATGCCGTGCCAACCTGCCTGTTGCTAGCGGCTTTGCAGCTACACACTACTTCAAACACCTGATCGTGATCGTCCCCGGAGATCGCTGTGACTTCGTAGACCGGCAGTGGGTAACCCTTTCCCTGCAGCCATTCCTGCAGACGGGTCTTGGCATCGCGCGTCGTGTGAATATCGAGCGAGGTGACATCAGCAATAAACCATGACGCAACGATTTCGCTTGCTGCGCCAAATCCAGCCTCCACTAACATCCCCCCTGCCAGTGCCTCTACCGTATCCGCCATGATACTCGCTCGGTGTCGGCCGCCGCTCTTTCGCTCACCGGCGCCCAATAACACCAAGGAACCAAGCTCGAAGCGCTCGGCAAGCGTCGCGAGACCCTCTTTCGACACCAATTTCGAGCGGAGTCTCGATAGACTCCCCTCATCAAGATCGGGATAGTGAGAATACAAGAGCTCAGCGACGACAGCGTTCACAAGCCCATCGCCAATGAACTCAAGACGTTCATTATTATCTGCACCAAAGCTTCGGTGGGTCAGCGCACGCACCAGTAGCGCCGGCTCCTGAAACTGGTAGCCGATGGTTCGCTGCAAGGCGGCGTGCTTTGGTTTCATGGTAAGAGTAGCCAGTTTCGTCTCCCGGGCTAGCGGCCATCCACTTCAACGGTACCGAAGTCCCAAACACCTTGTATAGGGCCGACCAACGGAAAGACGGTCTGGTACTCGAGCGTCAAAATGACACCTGTGCGACGCCGATCAATCGACACTTCAGACGCGTCAACCTGCGAGATGCGGTTAATCGACCACGCCTTCCGAAGCGCTTCTCTAACATCCGCACTTTGATCCTGTCCTGGCACGTAGCCAGACGCCACAGACTCCATAGCACTGACAATGGTCCTATGCTCCATGAACACCGGCAATACTCGTAGTAACGCCGTCAGAGCCACCCAGGCCGTGACGATGACGCACAAAATGGAAAAGCTGGATGAGCCTCGCATGCCACGAGTAGCCTGTGAGTTTCTGAACCGACTCAATGCAAGCCTCCAGCACGCTCAAAACTCGGAATACTGAACAGCGATTCCCAGTGCATCCAAATGGCTACCGCCTCACCCACAATATCGCGCTCTGGAACCTGACCCCAGACGCGACTGTCGCTGCTGTTGTCGCGGTTATCACCCATCATGAAGTAATGGCCAGGTCTAACCACTACAGAAAAGTCTCGGATGGGCCTCAGCTGGTCAACCTGTACGAGGTGGCGTCTACCCTCGCGAGGTTCTTCTAATCCGATCTGAATCCGGCGAGCACCGGGGACGTCGGTCAGCCATTCTCGTGGCACTACCTGCCCATTAACGGTCAATTGCTTGTTTTTATATTGAACACGATCCCCGGGCACGCCTATCACGCGCTTAATGTAGTACTGATCGTTGGCGTGGGGTGGATAAAACACCATCACATCACCCCGCTTGGGCGAACTAACGTCCCAAACCTTAGTGCGGGTAACAGGAAGACGGAGCCCGTATCGATACTTGTTCACCAAAATGTAATCACCGACCTGAAGCGTCGGCACCATCGACGATGAAGGAATCTGAAAGGGCTCGTAGAGAAAAGACCGAAGCACGAGCACGAAGGCAAGGACCGGAAAAAATGACTTCGCATACTCGACCACAACAGGATCGGCCGCTTCGCGCGATGCACTCTCGATGAACAATTTGGCATCGGCAGACTCGGTCTCATTCCAGCGCGGATATTGCTTTTGTAGCTCAGCGAGTCGTGCTGAGCGCGCTGACGCGAACAGCAAACTGTCTATCAGCCAAATAGCACCGCTAGCCCCAACAATCACTGTCAGGATGAGGGGCAGGTCAATATTCAATGGAAAATCCTCTTCGCCTTTTGGCTAGTCTACCTGAAGCACGGCCAGGAAGGCGGTCTGTGGGATCTCCACATTGCCCACTTGCTTCATGCGTTTTTTCCCTGCCTTCTGCTTCTCGAGAAGCTTTTTCTTTCGCGTGACATCTCCGCCATAACATTTCGCCGTCACGTTCTTGCGCAGCGCTTTCACTGTTTGACGAGCGACGATTTTTCCACCAACCGCGGCCTGAATAGCAACATCGAACATCTGGCGCGGAATCAGCTCTTTCATCTTTTCAGTAAGAACACGGCCACGACTCTGAATATGGTCTCTGTGAACAATAACCGAGAGCGCATCGACTCTATCGCCGTTGATCAATACATCGAGCTTGGAAAGCGGTGCCGTCTCGAATCGCTCAAAGCCATAGTCAAGCGATGCATACCCGCGGCTCGCCGACTTCAGCCTATCGAAGAAATCCAGTACGACCTCGGCCATGGGGATGTCGTAGATAACTTGAACCTGCTGACCAAGAAACTGCAAATCCACTTGAGAACCCCGTTTCTCGACACACAAGGTGATAACCGCCCCAAGATAATCCTGCGGTGTCAGTATCGTGCATCGCGCAATGGGCTCTCGCATGCTCTCGATATCACCCAGATCGGGCAACTTTGACGGGTTATCAACGTTGACAACGTCGCCTGACTTTTTAACGACCTCGTAAATGACCGTTGGGGCCGTTGTGATGAGATCTAAATCGTACTCACGCTCGAGCCGTTCCTGAATGATCTCCATGTGAAGCATCCCCAAGAAACCACAGCGAAAGCCGAAGCCAAGCGCGTCAGATGTCTCTGGTTCGTAAAACAGCGACGCATCATTGAGCGTTAGCTTTCCAAGCGCATCTCTAAAGTCTTCATAGTCATCGGCATTGATAGTAAAAATGCCTGCATACACCTGTGGTTTGACTTCCTGAAAACCGGGTAGTGCCGCTGTCTCAGGCGCGCCTGATGCAATGAGCGTATCGCCTACCGGAGCACCCTTAATGTCTTTAATACCAGCAACAATAAAGCCGACTTCACCTGCTTGAAGTTGATCAGTCACCGTTCGCCGAGGTGTGAAGACGCCGATCATGTCAGCCTGATGGACCTTGCCGGTGGACTTCACCACAAACTTATCGCGCTTTTTAATTTGACCCTGCTTGACGCGCACCAACGAGACGACCCCGAGGTAGTTATCAAACCAGGAGTCGATGATAAGCGCCTGTAGCGGCTCGTCTCGATCACCCTCGGGGGCTGGAATATGCTCCACTAGATACTCGAGCGCATCTTCGATGCCAAGACCAGTCTTGGCACTCACAGGCACAGCCTCGCTGGCCTCAATGCCAATGATCTCCTCGATTTCATTTTGAACGCGCTCAGGTTCTGCCTGAGGCAAATCCATCTTGTTCAGTATCGGTAGCACCTCGAGGCCCTGCTCGATCGCGGTGTAGCAGTTCGCAACTGACTGCGCCTCAACACCCTGTCCCGCATCTACCACTAATAGAGCGCCTTCACAGGCTGCCAGAGAGCGGGAGACCTCGTAGGAAAAGTCTACGTGTCCGGGCGTATCAATAAAATTGAGCTGATAGACCTCGCCATTGCGAGCCGTGTAGTTCAGTGTGACGCTCTGCGCCTTGATCGTAATGCCGCGCTCGCGCTCAAGATCCATAGAGTCGAGCACTTGCTCAGCCATCTCTCTATCAGTTAAGCCACCGCAATGCTGTATAAAGCGGTCAGCCAAGGTCGACTTACCATGGTCGATATGGGCAATGATGGAAAAGTTGCGAATGTGACTCAGATCGGTCACGGCGGCTCCCTAAAAGTAACTGAGGGCTTTTAGTAAGCCCTCGTGCGCGCGGATTTTAGCGCAGGGTCTTGCGCTATGACCACTCAATGGTCAGTCATTTTCCGGTACTTTGATACCAATGAACTGTGGAGCGCCCTGTCGGATTAGGCGCACCGACACCGAGTCGCCTGGTTCGAGGCCATCTGCTGCCGTTGCCATATCACTCAGCCGGCTAATCGCAGAGCGCCCGAATCGAGTCAGGATGTCCCCAGCTCTTACACCACCCTCGAAGGCGGGAGACCCTGGCTCGACTGAGCTAACAACCACACCACCGCGGACTGCGGGCCCGGGTTCGTCGGACTCCTCTAACTCCTTTACGGTCATGCCCAAAATGCTAACCGTCCCCGGCTCACTGGGCGCTGTCACTACTCTGGCAATCTCGTCGGCCTCCAAAGCGCCAATTTCAACCTCGAGCAGCGTCTCCTCTCCATCTCTAATGATAGTGATATCCACTACATCTCCCGGCGCGAGCAATCCCACGATATGTGGAAGATCGGCAGAAACCTCTACTTGGGCTCCATCTACTGCAACGATGATATCTCCGGACTCGATACCCGCTCGTTCAGCTGGCGAGTTACCACCTACTTGCGCAACTAAGGCGCCTCGCGGACGATCCAAGTCAAATGACTCGGCAAGCGTTCGATCCACGTTTTGGATACTGACACCCAACCAGCCTCGAACGACTTCACCGTTTTCCCGCAATTGCTCAACGATGTTACGGACAACACGCGCAGGAATGGCAAAGGACAGGCCAATCGAGCCACCCGAGCGAGTAAAGATCTGCGAATTCACCCCTACAACCTCTCCCGCTAGGTTGAAGAGTGGGCCTCCCGAGTTACCGGGGTTAATCGCAACGTCTGTCTGAATAAAGGGAACGTAGTTTTCGCCCCTTTCCGTTGGCAAACTTCGGCCTTTGGCACTGACAATGCCTGCCGTCACCGAGTAGTCGAGGCCAAACGGCGAGCCAATCGCTAGAACCCATTGTCCCACCTTCAAGTTCTCGGAGTTACCCAAACGCAAAAAGGGTAATTCATTGGCGTCGACTCTGAGCAAAGCGAGATCTGAACGCTGGTCAGTCCCGATGACTTCGGCGTCGAACTCTCGCCGGTCGGAAAACCTGACAATTACCGTGTCGGCGCCATCCACTACGTGGTGATTAGTGACAATGTACCCATCACTTGAGATGACAAATCCAGAGCCTGTACCACCACCTCGGGGCGCCGGTGGATTGCGATACTGGAAAAATCGACGAAGCGCCTCAGGTAACTGCTCTAGCTCCTCCAGCTCTTCCATTTCATCGCGCGAGAACCGTGACGGCGATTTGACTTCCGCAATGATCTTCACCACAGCGGGCGATCTCTCTTCCACAATGGTCGCAAAATCGGGAAGTGACGCCGTCGCGAGCTGGCTTGCACACACGAGCAGCACGGCCAAAGTGACTCTAACCATCATTTAATACATCCTTTTAACCAAAACCTTACCTATAGATCCGAACAGCACTAGCGCATGACCGGCCTGAAATTCACTAGGACTGGATATGAACAATCGCCTCATCCGCTGTCGACTCAACTATCCGTTCCAGTTGCGGCTCGACCGTGCCAAAGAGAGATCGGCTGCTCATCCAGCGTAGCCCGGCAAATGCGCCCAGTAAGCCAACAAAAAAACCTGTAGCGGCTCGAGCATCACTCTCAGCTCCAATCAACAGCGCCAGGGCGATACCAGACACCAACGGCAGCCCGTATAACATTAGCGCTCCTACCGATAATGTGGATCTGGGAATCGATATTTCAACCCTGTCATTTACTGAACAATCAGCGGCTTTAAGAGAATCAGACTCGCGCGCTCGCACAAGTCCCTTATCGCTCGTCAAGACACCAGCCAGTGTTCTGTGGCCACAACCAGAGCGAGCGGCACAGGAGCCACAAGCAGAGCTCCGAATGGTCTCGACCCATACGGCAGCGCCCTCTAGAGCCACGACTCTACCGGTCTCAACAATCGTCATTGCGTTAGCGACTCGGTGCGACGCGCACGGCTTCAGCAATCAACCGAGCGGCGGCAAGTGGGACCTCGCCTATTACCGTTACCAAAATGCGCGTACCCGAGACCACGCTACCTCTGGAATAGGTCAA
>WTJR01000005.1:0-1192 GCA_011524755.1 Halieaceae bacterium
CAGGTGCAGTCTCACCTCGCCAGCGTGCCAAAGCGGCGCGACGCTGAGCGCACGGCTGAGCTGGAGGACCGTATTCGCACGCAGCTCGAAGCGCACAACGCGGTGATTGTTGCGCATTACTACACTGCGCCGGAGATCCAGGCTCTTGCTGAGGCGACCGGTGGCTGTGTATCGGACTCGTTAGAGATGGCTCGCTTTGGACGAGACCACCCGGCAGATACGCTTATTGTCGCGGGTGTGCGATTCATGGGCGAGACGGCAAAGATCTTGACGCCTAAGAAGCGCGTTTTAATGCCCACGCTCGAGGCCACCTGTTCGTTGGATGAAGGTTGCCCTATCGACGAGTTCTCCGCTTTTTGCGACGCGCATCCCGATCGTGATGTTGTGGTTTACGCCAACACTTCAGCAGCGGTGAAGGCGCGAGCGGACTGGGTGGTGACATCGAGCATTGCACTCGATGTTGCAGAACACCTTGCAGAAAATGACAAGAAAGTGCTGTGGGCGCCTGATCGGCATCTCGGTGATTATGTGCGCCGCGAGAGCGGTGCGGACATTCTGGTTTGGGATGGCGCCTGTATTGTTCACGAAGAGTTCAAAGCCAAAGGCATACTGGACTTGAAGCAAGTGCACCCAGAGGCGGCGGTTCTCGCACACCCGGAGTCTCCTGCCTCAGTACTCGAGATCGCAGATCATATTGGCTCGACGACACAGATCATCAAGGCAGCCACCGAGCTTCCTAACGAGAAATTTATCGTCGCGACGGACCAGGGTATTTTCTACAAGCTTCAGAAAGCTGCGCCCAACAAAACCTTCCTCATTGCGCCCACGGCTGGTGAGGGTGCTACCTGCCGGAGCTGTGCTAATTGTCCCTGGATGGCGATGAATGAACTCGAGCTTCTGGCAGAAGTACTTGAGCGGCCAGCGGGCAGAGAGATTTTTGTCGACCCTGATTTGGCTGAGCGCGCTATGCGTCCGCTTGACCGAATGCTGTCATTCGCGCAGTCATTGAATACCGGTGTGGTCGGACGCGCTTAGTAGAGGGGCGAGCTTAAGAGTTCTCCAACTCGTCCCTGATATCCATCACGTCACGTAATCGCTCGTTGATGGTCGCCGACTGCGTAAAGTTGTTGTTAACCAACTTGAGTGCATAGTTGAGCTGGTTCTGGGCCGAGTCCAGTGCGCCAACCAAGAT
>WTJR01000005.1:1292-3781 GCA_011524755.1 Halieaceae bacterium
GCCGCTGCCTCGGTGCCACCCTTTTCGGTTTGGTCGCGAAACAGATTTACGGCATCCACCGGGCTCTGAGCTAATTGATGGCGGACACGTGCTTGCATCAGCTCAAAATCAAAACTTTTGGGCCGGATTACACGGCGCTCTGACCGCGCACGGTTACGCATATCCGCGACGCGCTTTTCAGAGAGCGGGTGCGTGCGCAAAAACTCCGGCAGGCGGTTGGTGCTGTAAAGGCGATGTGCCGCCAGCATTCGTTCGTGCATATCGGCAGCGGCATGCGGATCCCGGCCCGATGCGACGAGTGTTTTTAGACCCACGCGATCTGCTTCAGATTCATTGGCTCGGCTATAGCGAAGGCGTGAGTCTTGAGCGGCAGCCTGCGTTGCCGTCATTGCGGCGAGTCCCGCATCGCTTCCCGCAGTTGCCGCCAGTGCAATGCCGGCCATCAGACCTGCGATGGTGAGTTTGCTTTGGTTGGCCGCTTGCTCCCGCTGACGCGAGAAATGTCGTTGGCTTAAGTGCGCGATTTCATGCGTTAGGACGGCAGCCAGCTCATCCTCAGAGTGTGCGTGGTGAATGAGTCCATTGTGGACCCCAATGATGCCTCCGGGCACCGCGAAGGCGTTGATTGTCGGATTATCGACGACGACCAACTGTAATTGTCGGTCCCGCAGTTCGCTGTGAAGTACCAGCTCGAAGATCAAGTTCTCGATGTAGTCGGCTAACAGCGGATCATCGAGCACTGGCGCTTGAGCTCTGAACACCTTCAGCCACAGACTGCCGAGCCGGCGCTCGTATTGCTCCGAATAGAGACTCGTACTCGAGGACCCTAAGTTTGGAATCTTTAGATCGTCGGTGTCCGCCCATGCGCGTGTGACACTCACATGAACAAAGGCCGTCACCAAGGCGGCGGCGAGCCATTTGGCGAGCGATTGGACAAGCGATTGAGAGGATCGATAGGGCATGAACAGACTTTAACTGACTTTCTTCCGATACGCGTGTTTCAGTGTGACAAAAGTAGGGAAGCTTGGTTCCCTATGGAGGTATACTCATCGGGGGGCAATAAAGGTTCACGAGATGGCAATTGCAAACAGGGTCGATGCGCGCGGTAAACGATGCCCGATGCCAGTGCTCATGGCTAAGCGGGCCATCGCCGAATGTAATCCTGGCGACGCCATTGAGATCTTAGTGACCGACCCAAGTGCCCCTAAAGATTTTGAAACCTTTGCGCGTCTTGAAGGTCACAGTGTGAGTTGGGAAGCGCGAAATGAGGCAACCGCAATCAAGCTCACGCTAAACGCAGTTAAATGAGCTTCAGACACAGATACGTAGCGGGTTGCCAGCGGGGGTAAATGCAGATGATCGACACATTGAAAAAATGGTACCAACGCCACCTCGGTGGAGAAGAGTCGGTCATCCTCGTTACTCTGCTCATCGGAAGCGTTGTATTGCTTGGCGTCATGGGTGATGTACTCACCCCTGTATTCATAGCCTTAATTCTCGCATACCTCATGCAGGGCGTTGCTGATCAATTTGAGAAGTGGGGCGTTAGAGAGGGTCTTGCACTCGCGGGCTCGTCACTTGTCTTTGTCGGTGTCTTTCTGGGCTTTATGTTGGGCATTGCACCGTTGGTCTGGCGTCAGCTTGAGGGGCTTATTCGTGAAGCTCCTGCGATGATGGGGGCGGTGCAGCAGCAAGTTGAAGAGCTCATTGCAAAGTACCCAATAGTGATCGAGCAAGCGCCAATTACCGAGATGCTCTCTTCCATGCAGGGGCAAGCGGCATCGCTGGGTCAAGCGATTGTAGGTTTTGGTCTCTCCTCTATCCCTGGCGTGTTCACCTTCGCTATTTATATGGTCCTGATTCCGCTGATGGTGTTTTTCTTCTTGAAAGACCGCGACGAGCTCATCGCGTGGGTGCTCAGCTTCTTGCCAAAGGAGCGTCCTGCGCTTGACCAGATTGGTCGCGACATGAATCGGCAGATTGCGAATTACGTGCGCGGCAAGGGCATTGAAATCATTATCATTGGCGCCGCGAGCTATATCGCCTTTATCAGTTTTGGTTTGAATTACACGGCGCTACTCGCACTGCTCGTTGGATTGAGTGTGATTGTCCCGTACATCGGTGCATTTCTCGTCACCATCCCGGTGGTTTTGGTGGCGTTTTTTCAGTTCGGGTTGAGTGGTGACTTCTACTGGATTGTGGCGCTCTACTTTTTTATTCAGGTGCTCGATGGAAACGTGCTTGTACCGCTGCTCTTCTCAGAGGCAGTGAACTTGCACCCTGTGGCGATCATTATCGCCGTATTGATATTTGGCGGCTTGTGGGGTGTGTGGGGTGTCTTTTTTGCCATCCCGTTGGCCACGCTCTTCAATGTATTGCTGGTCTCTTGGCCGCGGACCGAGGTTTAGCGCATAACGGCGCATAAAGGAGTAACTATGCAAATCTGGCGAATCGCTCGCTTCACATTGGTAGCAGCATTGGCATCGTTC
>WTJR01000005.1:3881-9355 GCA_011524755.1 Halieaceae bacterium
GCCTACACCTCGAGCGAAATCACCAATTACATGATCACCATCGAGAATGCGGCTTTCCCTGAAGCGCTGCACCGGCTCTCAGAGTTCTTTTCTGCGCCGATACTCGACCCGGGCTACATTCAAAAAGAGAAGAACGCCGTCAACGCCGAGTGGTCGATGCGCAGAGAGTCAGAGGGACGGTCGATCTACCGTCTGCAGCGTGCGCTGCTGGGCGAGCATCCAGCCAACCGCTTTACGATCGGTAATCTCGATACTCTGGCGGACAAAGATACCCGCGAACTACACCCCGCCACGATTGAGTTCTTTGAGCAGTATTACTCGGCGAATTTGATGGCACTGGTGTTGATTAGCCCCTTGCCTGTCGCTGAAATGGAAAGTTTGGCACAGCAGCATTTCTCCCTCATTCCGAATAAAGAGGTCGATGAGCCTGTGGTCACCACCGAAGTTAACTTCGAGGAGGTGGCAGGTAAGTTGATTCGCTTCAAGCCGCAGCGTGACCTGCGTGAAATGCGATTGAGCTACATCATTGATAACAACGCGGCTGAGTGGCGCAGTAAGCCGGGTGATTACCTGGGTTATGTCATCGGCTCTGAAATGCCAGGTACACCTGCCGACAAACTGAAGTCACTGGGGCTCATTAGTGAATTGATGACATCGAGTTACGAGTCGCTCTACGGCAACTACGGAACCTTCGAAATCAGTGTTCAGCTAACACCTCAGGGCATGAAGCGTCGTGAGGAAATCTTTGATGTGCTCTCTGGCTATATTGAACTACTTCGTCGAGAGGGCGTCGATGATCGCTATGCCGAGGAGTACCGCCAGTCTCTGAACAATCGGTTTACCTTCCTTGAGAAGATAGATGACTTCTCTTACGCCGCGAGTTTAGCGGCCGCCATGCAGGACTATCCCATTGAGCACGTTATCGATGCACCGTATCGCTTTGATGGGTTCAATCAGGAAGCTGTCGATTCGCTGTTGGCCCAGTTGGTACCTGAGCGACTGAACGTTTGGTACATCTCGCAAGAGGAAGAAACCAATAGCGAGCTCGAGTTCTATGTCGGACCGCACGCCATAGAAGATCTCGAAGCCAGAGATATCGAGGCGGCGCTTGCTCTCGTCAACCGTCTCGGATTGGCACAGCCCAGTCAAAATGGCCTGCTCCCTGAGGCTTTCGATCTCAAAGAGACGCCCGCTGACGTAACTTCGATTGCTGTCGCGGATAACGTGACGTTTTGGTTGAAGGGTAGCGAGAACTTTGATGGTTTGCCGAAAGGTTTTACGCGGCTTCAGTTGAGTACCGACAAAGCGCTAAATAGCGTTGAGAATTTCGTGTACCTGTCGCTATGGGAGTCGCTCTACGACTTGAAGCAGGCGCGGTTGGCAACGGAAGCATCCATTGCCGGTATGAGCCTGTCGATGAGTGCGTCCAACGGTATATCGCTCACGATGTCAGGCTTTACTGATAAGCAGCCCGAGCTATTAGCGCGAGCGCTAGACGGTTTGCGGGTGGACCCCAGCGAGCTTGAGTTTGGCCAAGCAGTAGAGCGCTACTTACGCCGCATTGAGAACTCAAAACGCGCCTTCCCCTACACGCGATTCACGCCTCTACTGGGGATGTTGACGCGTGAGGGTCGATATACAGATGCGTCGCTTGCATTGGCTGCATCGAAGGCGAATCTGGAGGAATTCACTCAGTTCGTTGAAGCAGTACTCACAACGAGTCACCTCCGGGCATTCTTCTTCGGCAACTATGACGAAGCTGATGTGCGGGCCGCATATAGTCAGCTGGAAGACTATGTCACTCCGAGCCGGTCCGCCGGCTACGCACGTGCCGGTATCTACAACCCAGAGCCCGGTGCAACGCTGATGCTCAATAGAGAGGTCCCCGTAGAAGACCTGGGCATGCTTTACGGCTTTGCTGCACCTGAGGCATCGATAAAGAACCAGGCGCTCGCTCGAATTCTTGCTCGTCACCTTCGCGTACGGGCCTTCGAAACCTTGAGAACAGAAGAGCAACTTGGGTATGCGGCGGGTGGCGGATCGCTCGATCTGTATCAGCACCCTATGGTCATTCTCTACATCCAGACGCCTGTGAAAGGCCCGCAGGACATGCTTGATCGCTTTAACGCCTATACGCAGGAGTACCGGGAAGAGTTGGCGGCGCTCACAGAGGAGTCCTTTGCGAAGTTCAAAGCTGGCGTATTAACAGCCCTAACTGAACCTCCCAAGAATCTATCAGCAGAGGCGGGGCCGTTTGCCTCGGACTGGTCGATAGAAAATTATGACTTTGACACGCGCGACAAACTCATTGAGGCGGTGGAGTCTGCGACGTTAGCTGACGTACAGGCGTTTTACGATGCAACTGTCTTTAGTGACGCGCGATCGCGAATCGTCATTCAGCTGAAAGGTCAGCGATACGCCGATCAGGCGTTTGGTTCCTTGGATGGCGGTGTTGTCGTCGAGGACGTTGATCAATTCCATAAAGATATGCCAAAACAGACGCTTTAAGATTTAGGCGCCTACATCACCTGTAAATATTTCTACAAAGTTCTAATATAGAACTTTGTAGAAATTATTCCTGCATTTCCATACCCTTAAATTCAGAATAACGTATTTATTAGTTCTAATTTAGAACTTAATGGGGGTTGGCGTGAATACAAACTTAGATCCAGTCGAGGCAAAAGAGTGGTTAGACTCGTTTGACGCAGTTACTCGCTTTAACGGTAGCAACGTCTCTAGCGAGCTAATTCAGCGATTAACCGATCACGCTCGAGAACAGGGTGTGAAGTTGCCGGCCGCCATCACGACGCCGTTTAAAAACACCATTAACCCCGAAGATGAACGCGTCATGCCCGGTGACTTGTTTATGGAGCGACGTATTCGGTCGCTTATTCGTTGGAACGCGATGGCCATGGTCATGCGTGCTAATGACAACGAGGACGGATTGGGCGGGCATATCTCCAGTTTCAGTTCGAGCGCGACGCTGTACGACGTGGGAATGAACTATTTCTTCCGTGGGACAGGAAACGGCCATCCGGGGGATCTTGTCTTCTATCAAGGCCACAGTGCGCCGGGTATGTATGCACGCTCGTATTTGGAAGGCGTTTTTGACGAAAGCCAACTCGAAAACTTCCGACGTGAGGTATCAGGAAAAGGCCTATCGTCCTATCCCCACCCATGGTTGATGCCGAACTACTGGCAGTTCCCAACAGTTTCGATGGGGCTGGGTCCTTTGCAAGCCATCTACCAAGCACACGTTATGAAGTATCAGCAAAAACGTGGCCTGGTGGACCATCGAGATAGAAAGGTCTGGTGTTTCCTTGGTGATGGCGAATGCGATGAGCCTGAGTCTTTAGGTGCGATTGGCCTCGCTGGGCGCGAGGGCTTAGGTAATCTTCACTTTGTCGTTAACTGCAACCTTCAGAGATTGGATGGGCCGGTTCGCGGCAACAGTAAAATTATTCAGGAGCTCGAGGGTGTTTTCCGCGGTGCTGGCTGGAATGTGATTAAAGTGGTTTGGGGGCGACGCTGGGATCCGCTGTTGGAGCGTGACAAGTCGGGTCTTCTTCTCAAGCGGATGGATGAGGTCTGCGATGGTGAACTGCAAAACTGTAAGTTCAACGGTGGCGCGTATACCCGAGAGCACTTTTTCGGGAAGTACCCTGAAACCCTCGATTTAGTAAAAGACCTCTCGGATGACGACATCATGTATCTCAACCGAGGGGGGCATGACCCTTACAAGGTATACGCGGCCTACGCGGCTGCCTGCGAAGAGACAGAGCGGCCGACTGCAATCCTCGCCATGACGGTGAAAGGCTACGGTACCAGCGAGGCAGGTGAGGCGAGCAATGAAACACACTCGCTCAAGAAGCTCGACCTGAAAAGCTTGAAAGCCTTCAGGGATCGCTTTGGTGTGCCCATCAGCGATAAGGATTTAAAGGATGTGCCGTTCTATCGCCCGCCCGAAGACAGTCCTGAAATGCGCTACCTCAGGGAGCGTCGCGCAGAGCTGGGAGGTAGCATCCCTGCGCGTCGTGCGACGTCTTACAGCTTGCCAGCACCGGCGCAGTCCGCGTATGCGAGCCAGCTAAAGGGCAGTGGTAAGCGCGAAATTTCAACGACCATGGCCTTCGTCCGCGTGCTGTCCTCTCTAGTGAAGGACAAGCAGATCGGCGAGCGTGTTGTACCTATTGTTCCTGATGAGGCCCGTACCTTTGGTATGGAAGGGATGTTCCGTCAGTTAGGTATTTACTCTTCAGTAGGCCAGCAATACACCCCGCACGACGCGGGGCAAATCCTCTACTACAAGGAGGAAGAGACCGGTCAGATTCTCGAGGAGGGCATTAACGAGGCGGGCGCCATGTCAGCCTGGCTTGCTGCTGCGACATCGTACTCGGTATCAGATTACCCGATGGTGCCGTTCTACATCTTCTACTCCATGTTCGGATTCCAACGAATTCATGATTTGGCGTGGGCTGCAGGTGATAGTCAGGCGCGAGGCTTCCTAATTGGTGCTACGGCAGGTCGTACGACCCTGAATGGCGAGGGTCTGCAGCACCAGGACGGTCACAGCCATCTCATGGCTACCACCATTCCTAATTGCATTTCTTATGACCCGACTTACAGCTATGAGCTGGCGACCATCATCAGTTCTGGCATGAAGCGCATGTTTGAAGACGGCGAAAACGTTTTTTATTACATCACGACCATGAACGAGAACTATGTCCATCCCGATATGCCTGAGGGTGTGGAAGAGGGCATTGTCCGAGGCCTCTATCCGCTCCAGAAATCCACCAAGAAAGGAAAGAAGCGCGTTCAATTGATGAGCGCGGGAACCATCATGCGAGAGGTCGAAGCTGCCGCCGTCATTCTGGAAAAGGATTATGGCGTTGCCGCGGATATCTGGAGCATGACGAGCGTCAATGAGTTAGCGAGGGATGGCCATAAGGTGTCGCGTCGCAACATGATGAATCCTGCGGAGGAGCCGGAGGTGCCTTACGTCACGCAATGCCTCGCGCCGACCGAGGGTCCCATCATCGCTGCAACTGATTACATCAGAGCGCATACCAACCAGATTAGAGAGTTTATGCCGCGCAGCTTTACGGTCCTCGGCACTGATGGCTTCGGGCGGAGTGACACGCGCGCACAGCTGCGGGAGTTCTTCGAGGTTGATCGTCGCTACGTTGTCCTGGCAGCAATGACCGCCTTGGCGGATGAAGGTGTGGTGTCACGAGCAGATGTTGCCAAAGTCATGACTGATTTAGGCATCGATCCTGCGAAGCCAGACCCCACAACGGTCTAAGGGAGGCGCTACAGATGACACGTCAAACGATTGTAGTTCCTGATATTGGTGGTGCCGAAGGTGCCGAGGTGGTCGAGCTTCTGGTGGCAGTGGGTGATGCTATCGAGCTCGAGCAAAGCTTGATTGTTCTCGAATCTGATAAGGCCTCCATGGAAATCCCGGCATCGCATGC
>WTJR01000195.1 GCA_011524755.1 Halieaceae bacterium
GAGCATTCATAAAACGGTGTTCGTTGAGACCTGCATAAAAGATGTACGGGCAGCCGAATTAACCGTCGGATGACACCCGTATCAAACGCAGAGCTATTGGCGCGAGCTCGGACTGAAGCCTCAACGTCTTTTAAGGCGCTGCAGGGGTAATCGGTACCGTTACTGGCTGGCCTTCAACCCCCGCATAGACCACCAAAATCACCGCATCTTCATCGCCGATATTGGCGCCACCATGCGGCTGATTCACCAATTCGACAACAGCATCGCCCGCTCGCGCGATATGTGTTTTCCCGCTGTCGGTTCTCACTTCAATAATCCCTTGTAGAACGACACCAGCAGTCATAAACGGGTGCTCGTGGAGTGGCAATGCCATGCCGGCAGGAATTGTCACTCGCGCTACGGTGACTTCGGGTTGACCTTCAGCGTAGTGTTCTAGTACCGAGCCACCCCAGTCTTGCGTCGACTTCGCTAAGACAGTGGTTTCAATTTTCCGCTCAGCGGCTAGGACGCTATTGGAAAGCGCTAGGATCAACGCCAGTACGCTAAGCCTAAATATCTTTAAAAAAGTCGCCAGAGTCGTTTGCATCATCATAAAGGACCGCCTGTTCAACCTACCCGTGAGAATAAGCCAGATACGTACGAAGCAACAGGTAGCCGTATTATTCCGAGTCGGCCGATACCACGGCCATGAGCTCACCCATGCCACCTTGCGTGATCAAGAACTCAATGGGCCGACAACAGACCTGACAATCTTCAATGTACTGCTCACCCAAGTCCTCTGGGTTCAGCAAAACAGAGATAGACTCCCAGCAGTAAGGACAGTCAATGTATGACTCCTGAAGTGCCCTATCCATGACGCTTAGCTCGCTTGTTTCAGCGGCTCTGCTTCAGCGTGACGCGATGTGAAAATCAAGGCGCCGTCAGAGATGGCACTGCCGCGAAACATCTTCTTGTCTTTACGATAGTTTTGCGGATTAACCCACGGCATCTGAGTTCCCTGCCGAGGCAGCTTGGGCATCATGCGCTGCATGTAACCGGCGGAGAAATCATGTATCCAATAACGCTTCTCCATGGTCTTCGCCAGCAACTCAGGGATACGGGGAGTTGCCTGCTCAAACCCAAACTCTTCCATATGGTTAAGCACCCGACAAACCCACTCTGCAGTGAGGTCTGCTCGTAAGGTCCATGATGCGTTGATGTAACCAAAGGTTTGAACCATGTTGGGAATGTTGGAACACATGACCCCTTTGTAAGTCCATTCATCCGCGAAATTCACGGGCTTACCATCGACCGTGAAATCAGCACCACCCAAGTTCAGAAGCTCGATGCCTGTTGCAGAGACAATGATATCGGCGTCAACGTGTTCGCCTGAACCGGTAACCAGTCCTGTCGCATCAATGTGCGAGATCGTGTCGGTCACTACTTCGGCTTTACCCGTACGCAACGCGGTAAACAAATCATCATCAGGCACTAGGCATAGACGTTGATCCCACGGGTTGTAGGTCGGCGTGAAGTGCTTCTTGACGTCTACGATGTCACCTACGGCCTTTTCAACATCTTCGAGTAAGGTTTGCGCCACGCGATCCGGATTGGTTCGCGTCTGGTTGTAAATAATCTGCTGCCACAGTGTGTTGCGAAGACGAACCAGGCCGTAAGCCCAACTCGACGGCATGATCGCGCGTAAGAAATTAGCAACGCGGTCCACCGACGGCCTCGACACAACATAGGTCGGAGAGCGCTGCACCATGGTGACCTTTTCAGCACGCTGCGACATATTAGGAACCAAGGTCATCGCAGTCGCACCGCTGCCTATGACAACCACCTTCTTACCTGTGTAGTCGAGATCCTCAGGCCAGAATTGAGGGTGGACCCAAGTGCCTTGAAAGTCATCACGACCTTGAAATTCGGGTTGATGGCCTGCGTCGTAGTTGTAATAGCCCGCACACATCAAGAGGAAATTGCAACTGAAGTACTGAGTTTCTCCCTTGCTAGTCTCAACCGTCAGTAGCCATGAGGCCGACTCTGTCGACCACGAAGAGGCAATCAGTTTATGGCCAAAACGAATCTGCTCCCTGATACCGTATTCATCTGCGGTTTCATTCACGTAGTTCCAAATGGCAGGTCCATCAGCAATCGCTTTTTCAGCACGCCACGGTTTGAAGTTGTAACCCAGCGTGTGCATATCCGAATCGGAGCGAATCCCTGGGTATTTGAATAGGTCCCA
>WTJR01000127.1 GCA_011524755.1 Halieaceae bacterium
GTTGATGACACGCTGCGAGACTTCTACACATCGCTGCTGAAAAGTGAGTCGCGCCATTTCGCCGACTACATCAGCTTGGCGAAAAACCTAGAGGACGCAAGCGTTGTGGAGGATCGTCTCGCTTTGTTCCGCTCGGTGGAAAAGGAGCTCATTGAGAGTGAGGATACCGAGATTCGCTTTCACAGTGGCGTACCGGTAGTTTGAAGCTGTGCAGTTAAAGCGAGAACTCGCATAGCTCCAGCGATGTTCCTTGTTCGCGTAAGCACCAGCCGGTCTTATTCCAGTCGCCCAATACGATTCGCTCGGCGTTTTGCAGTGGATGGCGACAGGGCCTGTGCGTGTGACCGTGAATCAATCGTGTGACGCCGTGCTCCTCCATCACGGAGCGAACGGTATCATCGTTAACATCCATGATGTCCTCAGCCTTGTTACTCGCCGCTTCTTTACTCATGGTGCGGAGCTGCCTTGCTAGCGCTCTTCGTTCATCGAGTGACTTGCTTAACATTTCCGCCTGCCACTCGGGATTGTGCGCGATGGCGCGGAAAGCCAGATAATCGATGTCATCGGAGCAGAGTAGGTCACCGTGCATGAGTAGGGTGGACTCACCAGCAACCTCTATACACACAGAGTCGCCGAGTAGCGTCGCCCCGAATTGATCCAAATAGTTCTGACCTACAAGGAAGTCCCGGTTACCGCGGGTAAAGTAGATTTGCGCGCCACTGTCTGAGATCCGTTTCATTGAGTCGGCAAACCGTTGCGCTAGCGGGCTGTCATCGTCATCCCCAATCCACGCTTCGAAGATGTCGCCCAATAAAAAAAGGCGATCGATATCGCCTTCTTGCTTCAGGAACGTTGTCAGTCCCTGTTCGATATGCGGCGTATCTTCGCTTAAATGAAGGTCGCTGATGAACAGGGATTGCGTCATGGTTAGTCGGAGAGCACCGTGACAGATTCAATAACGATAGGGTCATTAGGGACGTCCTGGTGACCGGCCTGACTGCCCGTAGGGACAACGCGGATCTTGTCGAGTACGTCTTCGCCCTCAACCACGCGACCAAATACGGCGTAGCCCCAGCCCTGCATGTTCTCTCCAGAGAAGTTCAGAAAGTCATTGTCTGAGACATTGATAAAAAACTGCGCTGTCGCAGAGTGGGGGTCCATTGTACGCGCCATGGCGATGGTGCCGCGGTCGTTCTTCAAGCCGTTATTAGCTTCATTTTGAATGGGCGCATTAGTACCTTTCTGGCGCATGTCGGTATCAAAACCGCCGCCTTGCACCATAAAATTGTTGATCACTCGATGGAAGATGGTGCCGTCGTAGTGCCCGCTTTGAGCATACTCGACAAAATTAGCAACGGTGGCTGGCGCTTTATCGGCATCCAGTTCCAATGTCATATCTCCGAGAAGCGTCTTCATTAATACGCGAGTCATCGCCATGGTTGATACTGCCTTTTTTGGGAAAGGGCGCATGATACAAGGTCAGCCTTTTGCATTCGAGTAAATTACTACCAGCCTGTCACCGTTGTTGGAAACTGACGTGACCGGTTTCGCTTGGTAAACTCGCGCCCACACATCAAGGGCGTCGCATGGACACAGAACCTCGCAGTAACTTTCTACGGACTCAAATTCAGAGCGATCTGGACGCTGGGGTTGTGGATCGAGTGGTCACTCGGTTTCCACCCGAGCCGAATGGTTTTTTACATATCGGCCACGCGAAGTCGATAACGGTAAATTTTGGACTCGCCCAACAATATGGTGGTGTCTGTAACCTGCGCTTTGATGACACCAACCCTGAAAAGGAGAGCCAGGTCTTCATCGATGCCATTCAGGCGGATGTGAAATGGCTGGGTTACGAGTGGGACGGTGAGGTCCGTTATGCGTCAAGTTATTTCCAGCAGTTTTATGAGTGGGCGCTCCATCTCATCGACGAAGGAAAGGCTTATGTCTGTGACTTGAGCGCTGATGAGGCACGTGATTACCGAGGCACATTGACCTCACCCGGTAAAAATAGCCCGTATAGGGATCGGTCAATCGACGAGAATCATGTCCTGTTCGCTGCAATGAAAGCAGGGGAGTTTGAAGATGGGTCCCGGGTGCTGCGCGCCAAGATCGATATGGCGTCTCCAAACATCAACTTGCGAGACCCAACGCTTTACCGTATTCGCCGAGTAGCACACCATCAAACGGGCGATGAGTGGGTTATCTATCCCACCTATGACTATGCGCATGGACAGGAAGATGCGATTGAAGGTATTTCGCATTCGATTTGCACCCTAGAGTTTGAGGATCATAAACCGTTGTATGACTGGTTTATTGATAATCTACCGGTGCCCTCCAGACCGCGACAGTATGAATTTGCCCGCTTGAACGTGAACTACACGGTCACCAGTAAGCGGAAGTTGAAGCTTCTTGTCGATTCCGGCGTCGTTAGTGGCTGGGACGACCCGCGTATGCCAACCATTGCTGGGATGCGTCGGCGCGGCTACACACCCGCTGCCTTGCGGCATTTTTGCGAGGAGGTGGGCACATCGCGCTCTGACGGTGTGGTCGACGTCGCCATGCTCGAGAGTGCTGTCCGTAATGACCTTAATGTGTCCGCGCCGCGTGCCATGGCGGTATTGAATCCACTCAAGCTGCAGATCACCAACCTGGAAGCGCCTGAGGTGTTACTGGTGGCAAATCACCCGGCGGATGACACACAGGGTAAGCGCGAGGTGCAGTTCGGACCTGAGATCTGGATTGACAAGGATGACTTCCGGCAAGAGGCCAATAAGAAATTCAAGCGATTGGTTTTGGGTAAACGTGTCCGTTTGCGGGGCGGTTATGTCATCGAAGCAGAGCGATGTGACGTCGACGCTGACGGCGAGGTAACCGCGGTGTACGCGTCGATAGTGCCTCAAACCTTGGGTGAAGATCCGGACGACGGTGTAAAGGCTAAGGGCGTCATCCACTGGGTTGATGCTGCGACCGGTATTTCGGCAGAAATTAGAAGCTACGATCGTCTCTTCACTGTGGAAGACCCATCAAAAGCAGACAACATGGATGATGTAATCAATCCGACGTCCCTCGTTGTCGGCCAAGCGATTGTCGAAGCTTCACTCGCCTCGGCGGACCCCGAAGATCGATTCCAATTTGAACGTGAGGGCTACTTTGTGGCCGATCGTTTTGACCACACGAGCGACAAGCCCGTGTTCAATAGAGTGATTGGGCTGCGTGATACATGGGCTGGTAATGACTGAACTGCTTCTCACAAACAGTGCAGGCGGAGGTAAATCCGTCTTCAAGCCCATCGATCCTGAGCATATCCGGATGTATGTTTGTGGCCCCACCGTTTACAACCTTGTGCACATTGGAAACGCGCGTCCGGTCGTGGTCTTCGATACCTTATTTCGGGTGCTGCAAGCGTTGTACCCCAAGGTAACTTACGCCCGTAACATCACGGACATAGACGACAAGATTATTGTTGCAGCGCGCGAGCGTGACACCGATATCACGACACTCACTCAGGAATTCACTGATAAGTTTCGCCAAGACATGGCGGCTCTGAACAATCTCGATCCCTCAATCGAGCCCCAGGCGACAGCCCATGTGGAAGCGATGTTGGATCTTGCCGCCCGGCTCATCGAACGCGGACACGCTTACGTCTCTGATGGCCACGTGCTCTTTGACGTAACATCCATGGAGGATTACGGCGCATTGAGTGGTCGTAACCTCGAAGACATGCTGGCAGGTGCGCGCGTAGAGGTGGCTTCCTATAAACGGCATCCCGGTGACTTTGTGTTATGGAAACCGTCCACTGATGCTGATCCAGGCTGGGACAGCGATTACGGTCGCGGGCGGCCGGGATGGCACCTCGAGTGCTCGGCCATGATTCACCAGCACCTGGGCGACAACATTGATATTCACGGTGGTGGTAGGGATCTGATATTTCCGCACCACGAAAACGAGCGAGCACAAAGCTGCTGTGGTTACGGTGGGAGCTTTGTCGGAACCTGGATGCACAACGCCTACGTCGATATGGACGGTGAAAAGATGTCCAAGTCGCTGGGCAACGTGAGAACAGTGCGTGAACTATTGGAGCAGTACTCGGGCGAAACCCTTCGGTTCGCGCTTCTCTCGGCGCACTATCGCTCGCCACTCAATTTTTCAAGGGAGCTTCTGGATAACGCACAAGCCACCTTAGATGGCTTTTATCTCGCTCTGCGTAATGCGGGTGACACCCCAGTAGAGGTCTCAGAAGCACATCTTTCACCGGTCTTTAACGCGCTTCTTGATGATTTGAATACGCCTGCGGCGATTGCCGAGCTTCACCAGCTGGCAAAAGCGCTCAACAAGGCGTCAGAGAGTGAAAAAGCCGCGGCAAAGGCGGCTTTACTGGCTGGTGGCGCCGTATTGGGAATTCTGTCCGAAGATCCTGTCGCATGGTTGTCAAAATCGGATGCCGATGGTGATGGTTTAACTGCGGAGGTCATAGATCAAATGCTCATCGACCGTGCCGAGGCAAAAGCCAATAGAGATTTCTCGCGAGCTGACGCCATTCGGGATGAGCTCAATGCGGCGGGTATTATCATTGAGGATAGCGCGTCAGGTGCTACCTGGCGGCGTGGGTAAGCTCTAATTCAACTACGAGTGATGCACCTGTTGTAAGAATGCTAATAGGGCTTCATTCACTGCTTCAGGTGCCTCCTCCGCGGTCCAGTGACCGACATTCGGTAGCTCTTGTGCCATCAGCAGATTGTCGTAGTTCTTTCGCACATGATCGATAAACGAGGTACTCAGCGGAACGAAGCTACTGACAGGATCTAATTCACCAGTAATGAAAAATGCGGGTTGTTGGATTCTTGCGCCGTCTAAGTGTGCAAGTTCGTGCCAATCTAAATTTTGCGCTCGATAGCGGTTGTAGGGACCTCGTTTCCCACTCAACTCAAACTGCGATGTCAGATAGTCCAGGTCATCTTGCGAGAACCAATTTGGAAAGCTGTCGAAGCGAGTCATACCGTCCAGTAACTGGGCGTTTGGTGGCTTTATACCTATGAATCCGCCTTCCTCGTTTGCGCGCTGATGATGCATGCCTCGAGCATCAATGGCGGTGTATACCAGGAACAAAGATTTTGCTACGTCAGCTTCAAACTCTGCCTCAGCAATTCCCTCATTCAGGAAGTACAGCTGGTAGAAAAAGCGATCCTTGTAAAGTTCACGCCATAAATCCAATGTAGGTAACGGTGGTCGCGTCAAATGGGGAACAGAGAGCGAACCCGTTGCATAGACGCGATCCGGATAGAGTAGGGCTGTGGTCAATGCAATGGGCCCACCCCAGTCATGCCCGATTGTGATAAAACGATCAAACCCTAAAGCGTCGCCAATGCCCACGACATCGGCGGCGAGCTCCTTCAGGGTGTAGGCCTCTACTGCATGGGGTTTATCTGATTCACCATAGCCCCGCACATCGTAAGCCACTGCGGTATAACCGGCGTTTGCGAGAGCCGGGATTTGGTGACGCCAGCTATACCAGCTCTCGGGCCAGCCATGGCAAAGAACAACCAAAGGACCACTGCCTTGCATGGCAAGTCGCAACTTAATGCCGTTGGCAGTGACGGTCTTAAACTTAATGTCCGAGAGCAAGTCGAGCCCCTCCGGTTGCACTGTGCTCACCCCAGTGCTTTTTCTCCGGATTCAACCGTTTGCATGATCAGGGTATTGATCGTCATTGGACCAACACCACCCGGGACAGGTGTGTAGGCCGAGACTCGATCAACCAATGGGCCGAGTTCAATATCACCGACCCCACCCGGGTGATACCCCGCGTCCACAACAACGGCACCGTCTTTTATCCAGTCGGCGCGAATAAACTCGGGTCGCCCGACAGCGCCAACGATCACATCGGCTTGTCGAATGTGCGATTCGAGGTTTTGCGTTCTGGAGTGGCAAATGGTTACGGTTGCGTTCGCCTGGAGCATCATCATGGCCATCGGCTTGCCGAGAATGGGACTTCTCCCAACAACAACAGCGTGCTTACCTGAGAGTTCAATCTCATAGTGCTCCAGAAGACGCATGATGCCTTGTGGCGTTGCACACCCGTAAGCTGCTTCACCCATGCTCATCCGACCGAAGCCCAAGCAGGTCACGCCGTCGACGTCTTTCTCGAGCGCAATCATATCGAAGGCAGCTCGCTCATCGATGTGAGCGGGGACAGGGTGCTGAAGCAAAATACCATGAACGTCGGGATTCGCGTTGAGTTGCTCGATTTCTCTTAGCAAGTCATTGGTCTTGATAGAGGCGGGGAGTTCGATGGCTAATGACTCCATGCCGATGCGTCTGCACGCATTCGCTTTCATCTTGACGTAGGTGGCGGAAGCAGGATCATCGCCCACCAAAATGGTGGCGAGCACAGGTGTTCTATCGCCTGTATTTGCTTTGAGCGATGCGACACGCTCCGAAAGATTAGCCTCGGTTAGTTGCGCGACGTGTTTTCCATCCAGAAGCGTGGCCGGCATGAGAAGTCCCCCCCTATTTTTTGGCGCGATTGTGTCAGAATTCAAATGTAGGCGAAAGGCGATTTCTGCAATTGACCCAGTGACTGCAAACCTTGTAGACTCGCCGCCCGCGAGATGTTGAACATCGCGCCTTTTTCGGGGTGTAGCGCAGTCTGGTAGCGCGCCTGCTTTGGGAGCAGGATGTCGGGGGTTCGAATCCCTCCTCCCCGACCACTTTTTCGGCCATATCGCCACGGCCGAAGGTCTTGGGTAATCACCCAGTCAGTGGTGGCTGTAGCTCACCAGGTAGAGCACCGGATTGTGGCTCCGGAGGTAGTGGGTTCGAGACCCATCAGCCACCCCATCTTTCGTCGGTACTGATTACGCTGCCACAGTCGAAACAGAATCGTTTTTCGGCCCGCTGATCAACTTTTCTGCGCGCTCCTGTGCCACTTTCTCAGGAGAGATACCTCGCGAGTCTGCCTCCGTTAAAACAGACTTAAGCCGGGCGGCGATGGCTGCTACCCCGGCGTCGATATCTACTTGCGTACCGCCGTGTATCCGTTGATAGACGTCTACAACACCACCGGCGTTAATCAAGTAATCGGGGCAATATAGAATTCCTGCATCGGCCAGTCGCCTGTCATCCTCTTGGGTCAACAGCTGGTTGTTAGCTGCACCTGCGATGACAGTCGTTTTAAGGGTTGGGATAGACCACTCATTCAGTACTCCGCCAAGTGCACATGGGGCAAAGACGTCGCAGTGGCCAGTGAGCAACTCGTCATTGCTCACAATGCCAATGGAAAGCTCATCGCTGGCACGACGACAATTATTCTCGTTGATATCGCTGGCAACAACGATGGCGCCGCTATCGACGAGTAATTTTGCGAGTCCGAAGCCCACTTTGCCCAAACCCTGAATATGAACGCGAAGGCCGACCAGATCGGAGCGACAGAACCGGTAGCTAACGGCCTCGCAAATGCTTAAGAACACACCAAGGGCCGTGCTGGGTGAGGGGTCACCGCTGTTAGCTTCACCTTCAAGACCGGCAACATGAGATGTGCTCTCGGCCATAATCGCCATATCGGCCGGTGAGGTACCGGAATCCTCTGCCACAATGTAACGCCCCCCGAGAGACTCAATAGCTGATCCCATTGCTTTGAAAAGCGTCGGCGATTTGTCGGTTTGTGGGTCACCGATAATGACAGATTTGCCTCCGCCGCTATTGATGCCAGCGAGGGCATTTTTATAGGTCATACCCCGTGACAGGCGCAGAACGTCAGTAAGGGCGGCGTCTGCGCTTTCGTATGGCCACATTCGACAACCCCCAATGGCAGGCCCTTGCTGTGTGTTGTGCACGGCGATGATGGCCTGGAGTCCTGCTGCTTTGTCATTTACGAAGACCACACGTTCGTGATCGGCAAATTCGGGGTGGGTAAAGCTATTGTTCATTGAGTCCTCTGTGATTTACATCTGTTACGTTAAGGGGCTGTATTAATTGAAGCTCTGCTCGGTACTGATTTCGTTCCTCGAGCCACGTTCTGCGAGTACGGGTTCTTACATGCCCGTAACCTTTAAGCTTTGATGGGGCATTGGCGAGTTGTTTCGCCGAGTCAATCGATTCGATGGTGGCCATTTCAGTGATCAGGTCGATGTCAGCAAGGTAGTCCGCAAGGTCGGCCCGTTCAGCCCGTCTTTCATCTGTGTAGCCGAACACATCCATGGCTGTGCCTCTGACAAACTTCAGTCCGGCGAGTACTTTCAAAGGAAATCTGGCCCAGGCACCCATCCGAACTTTTTTCGGTCGACCCTGACGTGACAACCATTGCGACAACACAGTTGGCGCGAAATAGAAATTAACGCCAGCCCCCTTGAGCTTCGGTATGCCGTCGGATTCATCATCAGTGGTCAGAATTCGAGCGACTTCGTACTCATCTTTGAGCGCCATAAGGCGGTATAGCTGCCTTGCGATATCAGAGAGAAGCGCCTCTGCACCCGGTAAATGGCTAAGTCGGTTTTCCGCAACCTTGATTCGCGTTACATAGAGGGCCGCGTAGCCTTCAGATTGATAGCGAACCAACCGAGCCTTCCGATCGGCAACAATGTCATCGAATGAGGTCAGCTGGCTGCTCTTCGCCTTCGGTAATAGGGCGAGAATCTTGTCTGGTTGCTCGACGAACCGTCGACCCCAGGTGAATGCAGACTTGTTAAGTTCCACTGCCACACCGTTGACCTCAATGGCTCGCTCGATTGCCTTGGGTGATATGGGTAACAATCCTCGTTGGCTCGCGAGACCAACTAAGAACAAGTTGGCAGCGATGGCGTCTCCTGTGAGGGCGATTGCGAGCGCGGACGCGTCTATGGCATCTAACCGTTGGTCACCGACAACTTGGCGAATCAGTTGCGTGCTTTCCCCGTTAGAATCCATTGCCTCAGCGGTGTAGAGGAAATCGCGAGTTTCCGTGATCTGGGTATTCACTACCGCATGGCACGATGGGCCCGCCTTCCGCAGTGTGTCGGGATTGGATGCCACCAGGACATCGCAGCCCAGTAGTAGGTTTGCCTGGGTGTCCTTGACTCTAACGGCGTGGATGTCGCTCTGATCTCGCCCGATCTTGATGTGGCTTACCACTGCGCCGTATTTTTGAGCCAGTCCGGTTTGATTCATCGTGGCAAAGCCCTTGCCCTCGATGTGTGCCGCCATGGCTAAGAGCGAGTTGACGGTGAGGACCCCGGTTCCCCCAATGCCTGCTACCAATCCACACCAGGGCTTATCGAGTGCGACAACCGAAGG
>WTJR01000066.1 GCA_011524755.1 Halieaceae bacterium
ACTCCCAAAATCAAAACCGTTCCTGACACGGCCACCTCCCCACTAATGTTGTGAAAAGCATCGCCCCTTACGATCGACTTGGCGTCAATGATCTCATGCCCGTAAGCAGTGAACGTGGAGTGATGCCCAAATAAACACTATGCCTCATCGCTTAAGTAGAACCGCAACAAGTTACTGCATCGAGTCGGCACTCATGATCGACGACAAATCAATCGCGTGATCAAGAATACGTGTGACTTGGAGTTCGACATCGGGCGTGAAAGTAAAGCCAAGAAAGGCACAGCGACCGAGCTCGATACACCCCATCATCACCGCGCCCTCATCAGAGGCATCGCCAATCATCTCAGATACCCCATTGAAGAATAGGTATTGATCTAGCTCACCGGCTTTCATCAGATCAGCACACAATGCATCCAATGGATTTTTAATCTGGTCTATCACCATATCTGAAAAGTCCATGTTGTCTCCCGATCTCGTTACAGAGACACGGTACTGTGTTCCTACAGTGCCGCCAATCAAAACCCGACGTTTGAACCAAAATTGCCTGGGAACGGCCGTGACACACAAGCATGCGATTTATGATAAGAACGGTGTTTGTGTAACGCTACAGCCCGCCGGAAGCAGGGGAAAGCCGAATGGCCGTCAGGCAGTCTATATTTTCAATTGACCTTGAGTACGACGAAGCGCGCGTTTTCTATACCGGCGCGAAGAATCGCGTACAAGTCACTGCCAACGACGGCAAGAAGATCAATTTACCTTGGTCGATGCTTCAGCCATTCTTCACGCCTTCAGGCGTTCAAGGCCAGTTCATCATTCGGTACACCGACGAGGGAAAAATGCTCGAGCTCAACAGACTCTAGTAATCCAAAAGTGGCAAGACGCCGCTATGTAAGACGCTGAATGGCGCGCTCAGCACCATTCAAGGCCTTCAAAATCCCCTCACGCAGGCCGTCCATGTCTACGCCGTCAGTGCTCTTTTGACCCGCGCGATAACGCGCATACACGCCATGTAAAATAGCGGCTGTCTTCCAGTTATTAAATCCAACGTAATAATCAAGCAGATCGACAGAAAACCCTGTTCGCTCCGCATAGCGTTGAGCCAACTCGGTGCGGAAGGGAAACCCTGGGACTGCAGTGGGTGCTGTAGGTTCAAGGTGGGGGTCGTCCGCGCTCTCGGGCCAAGCACGAAGCGTATAACCCAAATCCGCTAACGGGTCACCCAGCGTCGCCAGCTCCCAATCAAGTACCGCTGACACTTTTGAGTCCTGGCCAAACAAGCAATTGTGCAAATAGTAGTCACCGTGAACCACGCTGGCTCTCACCTGCTCCGGCTGGTGGGCAAGGAAATAATCTTTGAATTCATGGGCGCGAGGATCATCCAGTTCCGCGTACGCGATAGAAGACTCCCATGATCGATACCAGGCCTTAATTTGGCGCCCAACATAATCCTCTTTCTTGCCAAGCGCTGAAAGCCCAATCGTATCGGGATCAAGTACGTGCATGTCGGCCAAGGTATCAATAAACGAATACGCCATGTTCACTCGCTGCGCCTCGGGTACCCACGACAACGTATCTTCATTGCTAAACAGAGGGCGGCCCTCAGAGAAGCCCATCACATAGAACAGGGCTCCTGTTATCGACAGATCCTCACAAAAACCGATGGGTTCGGGTACAGGGAATCCTTGTGGTGCGAAAGCGGCGATTAACGACCACTCTCGGTTCATATCGTGCGCTTTCGGCAACAGTTCGCCCATAGGTGGACGCCGAATGACGGCGCGCTTCCCTGATTCATCCTCGAGCCTGTAGGTCAAATTTGAGTGGCCGCCCTCCAGTCGGGTCCATGAAAACGGCGGTTTGAAGTAATTAGTATTAGCAGCGATCCAGGCCTCCACAGCCGGAATGTCGTAACCCTCTGCTGATCTGAATGTTTCATTCTGATTATTATTCATGTTCGACTCAGTTTATTACACAACAGGATCTCTCCTCGATCGTACTCAGGGTTTCAACAACTGCCAACGGCATTTTGCTGATAACCCCTATCAAAGCGGAAGAATTTCCGTGCCGAGGAAGCTATAGTGAGCCGTCGTTCACTTACACTTTTTCCTACTGAACTAAGTGAGGAGGATCTGTGCTTTATCACATTCTGTGTCATGACAAACCGGGCAGCTTACAGACTCGCCTGGACAATCGAGAGGCTCATT
>WTJR01000067.1 GCA_011524755.1 Halieaceae bacterium
TGCGGAAGCACCGCATCAATGGTGTCGCCCACGCCAACCCCAAGATTACGCGCGAGTACCTCTCCGAGCGCAACATGAAAGCGCTCGGATGCCACATTACCGAGATCACCCTCTAGAACGGTCATTGAGAAAAGCTCCGGATTCATTGCACCGACGCCGGTCAGCTCGGCTCCAGAGGATGAGAAGTCGCCGCGCAGCATCAGCTGACGACGGATGTAGGGTGTATGACTGAAGGTCAGCCCGTTCAGTTCTGTCGTCTCGATGACGTTAGAAGCAGCGGCGACGCTACGCACTTCAAGATGCGGAACCGCCTTCAAGAGTCGGCCCGTAAGTTCACCTGCGAGACCGTTCATTACAGACAGAACAACGATGAGACTCGAGACGCCTAGTGCCATACCGAGCGCGGCAAAAATCGATACGCCGCGGGTAAAAGCACGTTGTTCTCTACTGAAACTCAGTCGCCTCGCGATTGTGAGTTCCAAGCGGGAGGACATCAGCGTTCAGTAGGATCGAATTCGATAGCTCCAGGTTTTGAGCTATCAGAGCGTGTTTCGGTTTCACAGCGCTGTGGATCACCACCACAAATCTCGCAGGACTGATCAATGCCCAGTGCTCCAATACCGCCACAGGACCCCTTTATAGGCTCACGACCTGCCATCACGCCAACAGACATGGCGGCGACAATGAGCGCGAACGCTAAAAATGTTAGTACGAAGATCACTCTGCCTCTCCCCCTACTTCGGGCTCCATTAGCCACTGAGTCATAGCGTCGTTGTATGAGCTTACCAGCTGGTCGTCCTCACGCGAAATGAGAAAGACTGCCAGCTCGTAGACATCCGCCAACCTCAGCGCCTCCTCGGTACCCACAACCATGAGCGCCGTGGCCCATGCATCCGCAATCATCGTTGATGGATGCACGACGGTTGCAGACACAAGATCATGCTCTATCGGATAGCCAGTTCGCGGGTCGATCAAATGAGAGAAGCGGCGTCCCCCATCCTCAAAGAAGTTGCGGTAATCACCGGAGGTGGCCACACCGACGTCGCTTACTTCAATAGCGGTGAAAATCTGTCCGCGACTACCGGGGGTGGGACGCTCAACGGCCAGGCGCCAAGCATCGCCACGAGGGCTCGTACCGCGAACCTGGATCTCTCCACCGACTTCCAACATGAAGTGGTCCAACCCCAAGTCATCCAGCGAGTCCGCCGCAATATCAACGGCATATCCCTTGGCAATTGACGAAAAATCTAGTGTGGCTTTGGCGTCACGCTTCACAAAACCGCGTGTTGATAGATCCCACGCGAACTCATCTAAGCCAACAAAGGGTTCGACAGCAGCAATTTCCTCGTCGGTAGGACGTTTAGTGACGCCCTCAGGACCAAACCCCCAAAGATTGATCAGGGGTGAAACCGACGGGTCGTATGCACCGTCTGTGGCATAGTAGATATCTAGCGCTGTATTGAAGACCAATGCGAAGTCCCAATCGACCTCCATGACCTCCATGGCCGGAAGCCGATTCAGCTCGCTCAGCGTCGAAGATGGAAGATAGTGGTTCATGCTGTCATCAACCACCGAGAAGGCCTCTAAAAGCGCCTCCTTCACCTTTTCTTCCGTTACCGATTCATCCACACCATGGTAGATCAGGCTCCACTGGGTCCCGAATATGGGCCCAGAGAGCTGTACGCCCTCAGGCGCCTTTTGACAGCCGCTCAGACATAGCAAAAAGGCCAGCACGATGGCTGGCCTTCGAATCAGTGACGACAAGTGATTAACCGCCAAAGTCATCGAGGAAAATATTCTCGCGCTCTACGCCCAGATCCAACAGCATATCGATACACGCCTTGTTCATCATGGGTGGTCCACACATGTAGTACTCGCAATCCTCGGGTGCCGGGTGGTCCTTAAGGTACTGCTCAAACAGTACATTGTGGATAAAGCCGGTAAGGCCGTCCCAATCATCTTCAGGCTGAGGATCAGATAACGCCACATGCCAGTCGAAGTTGTCATTTTCCGCGGCGAGCGTGTCGTAGTCCTCGACATAGAACATCTCGCGAAGCGAACGCGCGCCATACCAAAAGCTGATTTTGCGGTCTGTCTTGATTCGACGGAGTTGATCGAAGAGATGCGAGCGCATTGGCGCCATTCCCGCACCACCACCGATGAACACCA
>WTJR01000078.1 GCA_011524755.1 Halieaceae bacterium
TATTCAGCAGATACTCGTTAAGCACTGTCTCCCTGAGGTGCTCCCAAATAGGACCGGCCGGCTGGGCAAGGGAGAGCAAGGTGACAACAATCGGCAACGACACCAGCGCGGCTACAAATAGCGCGGGTAATACCAGTAGACCGCTAGCTTGTTGTGATGGAGTAGGCATAGACTATTGCGAGTGATTGTCGGCGAGTAGTGTATTCAGGTGCTTGTAGTTAACAAAGTGTCGCATCGATTTAATAAGAATGTGGCCCTAAACGATATTTCTTTTGAGTGTAAGGCCGGTGAAGTCACCTGTTTGATTGGGCACTCGGGCTGCGGCAAGACCACCTTGCTTCGACTGATGGCCGGATTGCTGCCCTTGCAGTCCGGAGAGATTGGGCTGAACGGATCCACGCTTGCCAGTCCATCGTTGATGGTACCACCCGAGCTCAGATCGGTCGGCATGGTGTTTCAAGAAGGTGCCTTGTTCCCCCACATGACCGTCATCGACAACGTCGCTTTCGGGTTGCGGGAAAGTGGAGCCAAAGAACGCGCACGAGAGTGGCTGGCCCGCGTTGGATTGTCGGACTACGCGGAGCGATACCCAGATAGCTTGTCTGGCGGGCAACGCCAACGTGTTGCGCTGGCGAGAGCCATGGCACCAGAGCCTGAAGTCCTGCTCTTCGATGAACCCTACGCCAACCTCGACGTTCCTCTGCGAAGAACACTTCGGAAAGATGCGCGGCAAATCATCCGCGAGACGGGGGCGGTGGGTGTCTTCGTCACTCACGATCCGGATGAGGTGTTGGCAATGGGTGACAACGTCGTGGTGCTCGATCAGGGCGTCATGGTCGAGAGCGGTACGCCCCAAACCTTGTACGAGGCGCCTCAGTCACGCTACACCGCAGAATTATTCGGTGACCCTCAGATACTTGAGGGCGTTATTCATGATGACGGCGTCACCTCACCACTGGGTGAGTGGGATCGGAATGTGCTGACTGAACCCACAATGGCAAATGGCCCTGTCACGCTGATCGTGGACGCTAACCAGTTAATGTTGCAAACCGATGGTGACGGACTTCAAATCAAGCATATCGATAGCATCGGTGGCTTAAACCGAGTGACCGTAAAGAGTGTTCAAGGCACACCACTGGACTTTGAATGCCCAAGATATCTGGCTGAAGACATTGTTGTGGGATCGTGCGTTCGGGTAACACCCAAATCAGGTGCAGTTTTCGCGACACAGATATCGTCCGATTGAATAGAATAACGGCTATTTTCCACACTTTATTTAGAGGTAATAACATGCGCTTCCGATCGCTCTTCTTCGCCCCACTGGTGGCTTTCGCCACACTGACGTCGTGCTCCACTGACGATGCTCCGGAAGGCGCTACTGCAGGTGAACTCAACTTGTATTCGTCTCGCCATTACGACACCGATATTGCGCTCTATGAGAACTTCACAGAGGCGACAGGCATCAAGATCAATTTGATTGAAGCTGGCGCTGACGAGCTGATTGAGCGAATCAAAAGCGAGGGTGAGGCAAGCCCTGCCGATCTCCTGATTACTGTTGACGCTGGTCGTCTATGGCGCGCAGAGCAGGCCGGTATTTTTCAGCCCATTGATTCACCGATTCTGAATGAGCGTCTGCCTGAAAATATGCGACACCCTGAGGGCTTGTGGGTAGGACTGTCCAAGCGGGCGCGGGTCATTGTTTACAATGCGGAGGCTGGACTACCCGAGCCGCTGAGCGACTATGCCGATTTGGCAGATCCGGCGCATCGCGGCAAGGTTTGCATTCGCTCTTCAAGCAATATCTACAATATCTCTTTGATGGCGGCGATGGTGTCTCGAATGGGTGAAGCCGCCGCTGAAGAGTGGGCTGCCGGCGTGGTCGCGAATTTTGCGCGTACACCACAGAGTAATGACACCGGTCAGATCCGCGCTGTGGCGAGCGGCGAGTGCCAGATTGGGGTTGCCAATACCTACTACCTTGCGCGACTGGCCGCGTCTGATGATCCGGCCGATCAGGCCGTGTCATCAGCCGTAGAGATCGTGTTTCCGGGTCAAGAGGGCAATGGAACGCACGTCAACATTAGCGGTGCTGGCCTCGTAAGCACTTCTCCCAACCCAGAAAATGCGATCAAGTTTCTTGAATACCTGACCAGTGAGCCGG
>WTJR01000111.1:0-1958 GCA_011524755.1 Halieaceae bacterium
TTGGCCGCGGCAATTGCTGTTTTATCCGCCACCACATTTGCACAAGATGACGAGACGGCACTCGAGGAAGTCATTGTCGTCGGCTCGCAAATTAAAGGGGCATCAATATCGGAAGCGCTTGCAGTCAGTGTGGTCGACGCCGAGGCCATCGAGGCCATGGGTGTTGACTCAGGTGACGAGCTACTCGCGCTGATCCCGGAAAACGGACAGAATTTTTTCAACGAGGCGGAAAATATTTCTGGCGGCGTGAACTCTGGTCGGGGTGACTTAGGCGCGTTTAACCTCCGGAACCTTGGTACCGGTAACACATTGGTGCTTCTGAATGGTCGTCGACTCGTGAACTCAGCTACCTACCAGACCGAGGAAGTGGGCGGCAGTTTTATTCCCGTCAATACGGCAAACTCTAACCACTTGCCGGTGTGGGGTATCGATCGTGTTGAAGTTCTTCGCGACGGTGCTTCTGCCATTTACGGTGCTGATGCGGTGGCTGGTGTAGTGAACACCGTGCTCAAGGACGACTTCGAAGGGTTTAACATTCGATTCCGTCACTCGGAATTCGATAACACGCCGAGTACCCGTCAAAGTGTCACCGCCGAGTGGGGTAAAGACTTCAATGACGGGCGCACCAACGTGGGTGTGTTCTTCAACTACTACCACCGCGATCGAGTAAGCTCCAATGATGATCCACGCTGGGCTGACTCTGACTTCCGGCGCCGTATTCCCGAAGACTCGCCATGGGCGGGTAGCACCTCATTCCGGAATAACTCAGCTAACGGCTTGTATCCTCAGATGGATGTTCGGACCTCACGTGAGCCAACCAGCTTAAACGGGGTTATTACCGATACTGCGGGTGAATTTGAAACTTACCCGATTGGGGATTCTCGCTGTCAGTACACGATTAATGCCACCACCTGCGGCGCTGTGGATGGACAGGGTACTTATCGCTATGACCTCAACGGTAACAATGGTTTTGGGCGAGACCTTGCCTCAGAGCTTGATCGTATGAGCCTGTTCGCCAATATCACTCATGAATTAGCGAATGGAACGGAGAGCTTTACCGAGCTTTCTTATTACGAATCTGAGACCAATCTGATTCGTCATGCATCGAGTCCATTCAGTTCGGTCAAACTCATTATGGGTGCCGACAACCCCTACAACCCGCTCGGTAGCGGTCCAGGGCGCCTCTCTGGCCCCGGGTTAGATGATGCTATGGCCGGTGTTCCTGCAGAGGGTCTCGACCTCATCATTGATAACTACCGTTTCGGTCAGGTACCCCGAATCGTTGACAACGACGGTGACATGTTCCGGGTGCTGCAGGGTCTTCGTGGCTCGCAAGGTGAGTGGGATTGGGAAACCGCCTTCTCTTACGCTAAGGCGACCAAAGACGACATCACTCGTAACCGAGTCTCCAATAATCTCGCTACAGCAGCTTTAAGTGATTCTTCGATGGATGCATTCAACCCGTTTGATCCCACCTACGAGGGATCGAACATCGAGCGCATTTTGATTGATGTCTATCGTAAATCCGAAACTGAACTCACAACGTTCGACTTCAAAGTCTCCAATAATGAGCTCTTTGAGTTGGGTGCGGGTTCTGTCGCTGGCTTGATTGGTTTCGAATGGCGCAAAGAAGAGTACCGTGATGATCGCGATCCGCGACTCGACGGCACTATTGTGTTTACCGACTATCAGGGCGACACCTACCCCTATGTGAGTGACGTGGTTAACTCGAGCCCCACGGGCGACAGCTCGGGCTCTCGTAACGTCACATCAATGTTTGCCGAGTTGCAGATTCCACTGCTCGACAATCTGGATGTCCAGCTCGCGGTGCGAAATGAGAACTACTCAGACATCAGCGATGGCAACATCTCTGTCGGTAAGGCGGCATTTGGCTACCGTCCCGTTGAATCGCTCCTGATTCGCGGTTCGTGGTCTGAGACATTCCGCGCGCCAAACCT
>WTJR01000111.1:2058-3421 GCA_011524755.1 Halieaceae bacterium
GACATCGGTGTCTATTACGACATTGATACTGACCTCGGTACCTTCAGCTTCCGATACAACGGCTCTTACCTCGACAAGTTTGAGCAGGAAGCGTCAGGTGATGCAGCGCTGCTCGTTGCAAGTCAGGCGAGCGGTCAGATTCCAGCCAATATTCCAATAGACGGCTTCGCTGATCTTGTAGGGCGCGACGGCAATCAAGAAGAGCGTCACCGGGCGAGCCTGCGCTGGCGTCGAGGTGACTTTGGTGCGTCGCTGTCTGGATATCAGGTTGGGTCGTTCTATCAGAGCTCGCTAACCTTGAGTGACGGGACTCGTTACGTCATTCCATCAATGACAACCTATGACGCGACGTTTGATTATCGCTTCGATATGGGTGAAACACGATCACGCTTCAGACTTGGTGTGAAGAACTTGACGGACGAGCGCGCGCCATTGGCTGACCGTTACTTTGGTTACTTCGCCGATGCTCACTCTGACTACGGTCGCTACATGTACGTTGACCTGCGTATGAGCTTCTGAGAAAACTGAGGAGGTGGCATCGCTTGCCACCTGAACAGGGCCTCCGAAAGGGGGCCTTTTTGTCTCTGGGGACAGATTGATGGTGACAGACTTACCGCAGGAACGATCGACCGTTAAGCAGATAGGTTTATGGTTGGGGCCTGCTTTTTTCTTGCTCATGTTTCTGACCGCCGGCTCGCAAGAGACGATGCCGCGAGATGCCTGGCTGGTGGCCGGTGTTGGGCTATGGATGGCCACATGGTGGTCGACCGAAGCGATTCCAGTTGCGGCGACGGCGTTCATTCCACTGGTGAGCTTTCCCTTACTACAGGTTATGTCGGTCAAGGCGGTCGCACAAAGTTATGCGCATCCCACCATTTTTCTGTTCATGGGTGCTTTCGTCTTAGCGCTTGCGGTCGAGAAATGGTCGCTTCATCGCCGCATAGCACTCACGGTTCTATCGCGCACCGGGACGGATGGTCGAAAGCTCATTCTTGGCTTTATGGTCGCTGCCGCTTTGCTCTCCATGTGGATGACGAATACGTCAACGGCAATGATGCTGCTTCCTATTGCTGCATCAGTGGCGGCAATGGTGGCGGAAAAGGCGGTCGGAGTGAGCGATGAAGAAAAACGACGATTTCAGGTGGCACTGTTATTGGCACTCGCGTATGCGACCACCATTGGAGGGATGTCCACCATTATCGGTACCCCGCCCAACGTGCTGTTGGCCGGGTTTATTGAAGAAACCTATGGCCTTCAGATTGCCTTTTTCGACTGGATGCTGATTGGCTTGCCACTAGCGCTGGTGCTCTTGCCGCTTGGTTGGGTTGTTTTAACGCGCGTTGCCTTTGATGTTGACGTGCCG
>WTJR01000111.1:3521-9013 GCA_011524755.1 Halieaceae bacterium
GCGACCACAGCGACATTTTTGCCGGTCATTGCTGCTATCGCTGCACAGTCGGGGATAGAGCCGCTAGTTCTATGCGTGCCGGTGACATTGGCGGCGAGCTGCGCCTTCATGCTACCTGTAGCGACGCCACCGAATGCCATCGTATTTTCGTCGGGCGTTTTAACTATCCCAGAGATGGTGCGAGCCGGATTCTTCATGAATCTGGTCGCACTGGTCGTCCTCACACTGCTAGCAACCCTTGCAGTGCCATTGGTTTTTTAATCGTTTGATGGGTGGCCGAGCGACAGTTAATGGTTAAGCGAGTATTCAGTGTAGTCCTGATTATTTTTGGTCTGATAGGCCCTTCATTAGCGATTGCAGCTGAAACGTCGCTGACGCGCGTGCTGTTCGTTGGCAACAGTTATCTCTATTACAACGACAGTCTTCACAACCACGTGAAGCGCATGGCATCCGAGCGCTTTTCTGGTATGGCCAGTCGAGACTTCCAATACAAGTCGGCGACCATTGGGGGTGCGCGACTACAGCATCATGACATTGAGTGGTTGCTCACCCCGGGCAAGATAGGTGTAGATCGACCTTTCCAAGCGGTGATCATGCAGGGAGGGAGTTTCGAGCCTTTAAGCGCTGATACCCGAGAGATCTTCGTCGACACGGCGACACGTTACGCGGAAAAAGTGCGGGCTGTCGGTGGAACCCCTTTTCTTTACATGACCCATGCCTACGTAACGCCCCATCGACGCACCGAACCGGGAATGATTGATCTTATAAGCGATACCTACAGGCATGCGGGTCGGGAGGCCGAGGCTGAGGTCATCCCTGTGGGCTTGGCATTCGACCGATCATATAAGGAGCGACCTGGTTTTTCCCTTCATATGGCGTTTGACGGTACACATCCAAATCTGCGTGGGACATTCCTAGGCGCCTATGTCACCTTCTTCACGCTATACGGTGACGCGGTGGATAGGCTGGACTACGATTATTTCGGAAGGATCAGCGCGGACGAAATTGCGTATCTGCAGCGAATTGCGAAGGAAACGGTCGCCGATTTTCGTACTAGGGATAAGTGATGAGGTTTTGTTAGCATAATGCTGACATTCACATATTTGGATGCATACGATGCTGAATTCGTTGAGACATTGGTATGAGCAAAATCGCATTAAGCCCATACAAGCAGGGCTTGCGATTTCTCGATTGCTGCGCGACCCCGATGATACGGGTCAGGTATTCAAGGTTCTCGAAGCACTTCGGGGGGACTCTTTGAGTAGAGCACTTCGCCGCATGAGGAATGATGAGCGAGGGCAGACATTGCTCGAGGAACAACCGAACATCGTCAATGCACTGAATGATCGAGAGGCGCTTGCGGCGCTCCCAGAAGGCAGTATTGGAAGAGCCTATTACGATTTTGTCCATGCTGAGGGACTGTCTGCCGACGGTCTGATTGCATCAAGTCACGAAGCGCCTCGCTTCGAGAAAATTGGGCAGGATCAGCGCTGGTTGGGAGATCGCTTGAGAGATATCCATGACTTACAGCACGTGATGACGGGTTACGGACGAGACACATTGGGTGAGCTGTGCTTGTTGTCGTTCATGACCACACAGGTACCGTCTCGCGGCATCGACTTCATTATTTTCATGGGTCGCACAAAAGGCCAAAAAGAGCAGCCTGGACTAAACTTGAAAGAGTTAATCGGTGAAGGACGACAAATCGGAGAGGCAGCTGACTGGATGCTGTTTACGCGCTGGGAAGATCGTCTGCATGAGCCTCTAGAGACTGTGCGAGCGGAGTTGGGTTTCAAACCGCCAGTTAAATACCGCGAGGCATTGAAGTGGCTCGAGGGCGATCAAATGATTAGTCGATCGGCGGCGGCCTAAGCAGATTGGATTTGGGAGCCACCAAAAGGTCCGTAGCGAAAGCTGATCAAGCCACGCTACTCTGATGAAGTAGATTAAGATAAACGGCGTTAACGGGTGTTGGCGCTAGCGAGGAGAATAAAAAATGAATACAGCTGTTCCGGAACGCGCAAAATTCCACCACATGAAAGATGGAACGCTCGAGGATTGGACCATTATTGGTGCCGAGGTGCAGGAGTTTTCCAAAACGCTGTACCAGCGAATTATTGATCATTTGTTGTTGCTCGAAGGCGACTGCGGTGGTTTTCCCGTTGATCGACTCACCCACTGTTTGCAGACAGCGACTCTGGCTCACAAAGACGGTAAAGACGAAGAATATGTCGTCTGTGCGCTGCTGCATGACATAGGTGATACGTTGGGGCCGGCCAACCACGCGGATATCGCTGCGGTCTTGCTTCAGCCCTACGTCAGTGAAGCTAACCATTGGATGGTGAAGCATCACGCAATTTTCCAAGGGTATTATTTCTTCGAGTATCTGGGTCTCGATAAGAACATGCGGGAGCAGTTCAAAGACCATCCTCTTTATGATCAGACGCTCGAGTTCATTGAGAAATATGATGCACCAGCCTTTGATCCCGATGCTGAAACCTACCCGCTGTCGTTTTTTGAGCCGATGATTCAGCGTGTGTTCGAAAAACCCAAGCAGTCGCTGTACAAGAGCGAAGGCTCGACCACTTTCCAAGACTAAGTAGTGGCGGTATCTGAGGTATCCGAGGCGTCTGAGGTCCCCGAAAAAGGATCTAAGTGGCCCTACAGGGTTGTGTCCCTTGCTTGGCAAAGGCGTCTTCGCGTTTGGCACCGACGTCTAGCCATAGTCACAGCCATTCAGCTCCTCTTGTGGACGGTGAGTGGCATTTACTTTGCCTTTGTTGATATCACGATGGTGCGGGGTGAGCCGCATCGTCTAGCGCCTCCAACACAATCCATCGACCTTGCCAAATTTGATTTCCCGATCGCTTCGACAAGCCAGGTACTAATAAAACCCCGACTGTCAGGCGAGCTTGTTGTTGGTGTAACAGATCCAGAGTCAGGTCTTACAGAGTGGTTGGGTTCTGACGGTCAGCCCGTGACTCCGTTGACTTCGGAGCAGGCGATTTCAGCGGTGTCGAGTAAAACGGATATTACGGTGAACGTTACCGAGTGGGTGACAACCGCCGCAGAAGCGGCCGAATACAGAGGCCGCCAACTTCCGTTGTGGCGCGCCTACAGCGCGGAGAATCCTTCCCTTCGGGTCTACGTTGATCCTCGCTCGGGCGATATTGTCGCCATTCGAAATCTGGCATGGCGAGCATGGGATTTCTTATGGATGCTCCATATCATGGATTATGACGACCGCGACGACATTGGCACCTGGCTGCTCAAGCTATTTTCCGTGATGGCGCTACTCACGGCCATCGCTGGCATTGCCCTTTACGTGATGATTCCCTGGAGACGCGCCTCTAAGGGCTAGTTTAGTGGGTGCTCGCGGATCACGGATGCATAGCCACCGCGATGTATCGACAGCTCAACAGCCAGATCTACTGAAAAACTACAGATAGATCAGTGGCCAGAGGTAGGCAAAGAACACGCCGGTCGCATATACCCCAACCGATACTCCCAGAAGGCGTCGACTTAGAGCGCGCAGTCGCATGCATGCCGCCGCTTGCTCTGGATCAACAGGGCAAGGTGCATTTCTGGACTGCCATTGCATGAAGGCTGACAAAGCCAACAAAAGACCCGACGCGATAAACAGTGGCCCCTTATTGGCGGATAGCCACATGATGCCGGGAAATGTTGCGGTCAGGCCCGCCATCACTGCGCCCGCACCCACGGTAATTAAGAGGGCAGGTAGGGCACAGCAAAGCAGGGTTGATGTGCTTGCAAACAGTGACAGCGTAGGCCCGATTAGCGTTCGGCGATCAATGGGATTCATCCGCCCATTGCCTCACTATCTCGGCGGATGGCTGCAATGCGATAACCGGCCTGCTTGGCAAGTTTCTCAATTTGCTTGTCAGAGAGGTCCGAGCCGTCGTTAATCACAAGGCTAAGCGTTTTCTTGTCGAGGTCGACGTAGATAGCGGCGACTTCATCGCGCTTGCTAAAGATCTTATTCATGGCCGTAGCGCAGAAGTCGCAGACAACACCCAAGACATCGACTACGACAGGCGCGCCGCCATTGGCGAGTGCCGCAGAGATCTCATCCGTGTGGGTGATGGTGGCTGCCTTCATCCCCATATCCCCATGATCGTGCGCCATTGCATTGTGGTCATGAGACTCATGCTCATGACTAGCGCCATGGTCGTGTTCAGCACCGTGATCATGATTCATATCGGCATGATTCATCTGGCCGCCACCGTGATGCTTCATCTCGTGCTTGCCGTCGTCTGCATAAGCGGATGTTGATAGCGCCGCTGCGATGAAGAGTGAAATTGTCTTGTTCATAAGTCCTCCGTTAGAAACGGTAAGTAAAATTAAAGAGTGGACTCGGGTCCGAGAGGTTATAGCCCACCTCTAGGAGCGCTGGGCCCTTAAAAAATCTCAGTAGCGGTGTCACCGACGTTCTTTCATCCATGTGTTCACGGTGGTCAACTTCTAACATGAGCCATGTGTGCAACGCGCCTGTATCACCTTCGTAGGGTGCCCATCCCACGCGCGCGGCATGCATGGTTTGATTGCCTAGTTGACCGAGATGCATTCTCCGCCCTTCATAACTGACAAAGAGAGATCGTGTCTCCCAGTCGGCCATGACGCCAACAAATTTCGCTGTCTCCGAGTTTTCGATGCCACTAACGTCGCGCTCAGCCGTCCCAATCCCACCAGAAAAATAGAGGTTGGCTTGGTAGTCGCGACCAAACCAGCGCTTAGCTAAAAACGTTGGTTGTATGGCAGTGACGCGCGTATCGGAGCCGCGTTGCCACTCATAGCGCGCACCAACTGAGAGGTTATAGTTCAACGTGTAATGCAAGAGTCCAGCAGAAGATGCTCGATTCGATGTTTCTATCAGTGTCCAGCCACCTGCGTAAGATACCGGGCGCGCAACCGCCGTCGCACAGGCTATGAGCGACATCGAAACCAGAGCGATCCTGAGGATCGTCTTGATCATTTCTTACCTCGCATCACTTTGATCAGCTCTTCGATCTTGGCTTCGCGCTCGCCGAGGTTGTCACCTTCCAGTGCGTGTTGGACGCAGGTCGCAATGTGGTCGTCCAAAATGATCGATTCGAGACTGGATAGCGCGGCTCTGGCTGCCTGGACCTGCTGAGCGATATCGATGCAGTAGCGGTCGTCGCCCACCATTCGGCGCAGTGCTTTGACTTGGCCCTCGATGCGCGCGAGTCGTCTATCAACATTGTCACGGGTTTCTTGTTTCACGCTTTACCTCCGATTTGGCGCGAGAATACCCCCAGGGGGTATTCGTCGTCAAATACACTGGGGGAGTATAAATTCACAGGGCAGTTGCTTTCTCTGGCAGGTAGCAAAGAATGTCAAAGAGCATGGGCAAGTGGTCAGGATTCGGGCTACATTAGTGACAGACGAGGAGATGACTAGATGACCATTTACAAGACAGAAGGGCGTGGCCGACTTTATAACGACATTGTGGA
>WTJR01000030.1 GCA_011524755.1 Halieaceae bacterium
GCTCGACCTTCGGTCAAAACCAAGCCCATGGTGCTCTCCCCCACCACATGGCGAAGTGCACTTTGTGCGGCATGCTGAAGTGATCTCTCGGGATCGCGCACCTCGAGAACAAAATTCTTGGGGTCATCGATTACGTACTGAACCGACATGCTCACATCGACAATGTTCTCGTCTTGCGTCAGCATTGTTTCGCGGAACTGAGCCGATCGCACCTGGGTGATATTGACCCGGGTCAGTGTGTCCACACCTCGCGGATACCAAAACAGTCCCGGTTGAGCAGTCTTGCTGTATTCACCGAGGCGAAGCACCACGGCACGCTCTTGTTCACCGATCTGCGTCAGGCCCAGCAGGCCCCATACAGTGACGGCTGCAACGACAGCGATACCAAGAAGACTGCCCGAGCCACGACTACTGCTACCGCCGCCGCCAGATCGACCGCCAAACAGGCCGTTTAACTGATCCTGCAATTTACGAAGTGCCTCATCGAGATCGGGTGGACCCTGATCCTTGCCACCCCAAGGATCGCGCGGGCCTTTACCGCCACCGGGCTCATTCCATGACATATCTTCTTCCTCGATAGTTGATGCTGACAGTCTAACAAAACCTGCCAAGATAGGGAGGTATTAGGGCCTTCCGTGCCTAAAAACCATGCTGCTGCTTCAAACGTGTCCAATCGGATTCAGGGAGATAGATGTCCAGCTCACTGCCGCCTGCTTCTAGCCAGTCTTCAGACTTAACTGCGCCCATCTCATAGAGGGCCGCACGCAACTTTCCCTGCGCTGGTGTTAGCTCGACACACCCCCTAAAAAAGTTACCCGCGAGTCGCTCACCAATCGCATCCCGCAAGAGGTCGAGACCAGCACCGGTTTTAGCCGAGACGGATACCGAGTCAGGTCGACCTTCGCTGTCTCGCGTTATGCGCGGCTCTCGCTCCAAAAGGTCGATCTTGTTGAAGACCAATAGCTGGGGTATGTCTCCAGCACCAATTTCATCAAGTACCGACTCTACCTCCGTCTTCAAAAACTCGCGATCGTCAGCGGCAACATCGATAACATGAATGAGTAGTGACGCATTGAGTGTCTCTTCAAGCGTAGCCCGAAAAGCTTGCACCAAGGTATGGGGAAGGTCAGCAATAAACCCAACGGTATCCGCGATAATGACCCCACCCAAACCCTCGATCTCAACTCGCGCCAGGGTTGGATCCAACGTTGCAAATAGCTGATCGGCAGCATACACACCGGACTCAGACCACGTATTGAATAACGTAGATTTGCCAGCATTGGTATAACCAACCAACGAGACCAACGGCACCTCGGCTCTCTGTCGCGCCCGCCGATTCTGCGCGCGCTGTTGCCGCACTTTATCCAACCGCGACTCAATCGCACTCACGCGAGCGCGCAGCAATCGTCGGTCGGTCTCTAGCTGCGTTTCACCGGGCCCTCGAAGCCCAATACCGCCCTTTTGTCGCTCTAGGTGAGTCCAACCCCGTATTAAGCGCGTGCTAATGTGTTTTAGTTGCGCCAGTTCGACCTGCAACTTGCCCTCGTGCGTTCGAGCGCGCTGAGCAAAAATGTCGAGAATAAGACCTGTCCGGGCAATCACTCGACACTTTAAATAGGCTTCAAGGTTGCGCTCCTGACTGGGTGACAACGCGTGATTGAAGACCACGAGCTCAGCCTCTACTCGCTCGACTTCCGATGCGATTTCTTCAAGCTTGCCTTCCCCGACGAAGTATTTAGCCGTGGGCGAACGGCGCGAGCCGCGTACCACTGCCGCAGGATCACCACCGGCAGATCTGACTAGCTCAATAAACTCACCAAGGTCGGGCTCATTGGCACCACCGTCAATAGCAATTTGGACGAGCACAGCGCGTTCGCCACCACTGTGGAGTTCAAAGAACATGTTTTGTCTCTACGCGTGTTACTGCAGCGCGCTGACGGCCGATATTAGGCGGCCTCTTCCTCGACTGGCGCGATAGGAACGCGCACGTTGCGCGCAGGCACAACCGTGGAAATAGCGTGCTTGTATACCATCTGCGACACGGTGTTCTTCAACAGGACGACAAATTGATCGAATGACTCGATCTGCCCTTGAAGCTTGATACCGTTTACGAGATAGATTGAAACCTGAACGCGTTCTTTTCTCAGTGCGTT
>WTJR01000009.1:0-4672 GCA_011524755.1 Halieaceae bacterium
GTCATGCCGAGAGAGACATACTCAGGCAAATTCACGAGCGCGTTAACTTTAGCCTCATCGACGAAGGGCGTTTCGAACAGTCCCAGATCAAATTTGTTTCTCAGGATTCGACGGACCGACTCATCGATACGCGCCTCACTGATCGCACCTTGGTTGACGAGGTCGACAATGTACTCGGGATCACTTTCACCACCGTACTGGTCAACCCCGGCTTCAATTGATTTCAGGTAGCGTTCCTCAACGGTGAGTGGCTCAACGCCCCAGATACGGCCGGTGACGACTCCCCAGTCGGTGCAAATAACACCCTCGAAGCCCAATTGATCACGGAGAAGGTCGGTCAAGATGTAGCGGTTATAGGCCATCGCGACATCCTCATCGGTTTGACCCGTTGGAATGCCGTAGTAGGGCATGACAACACGCATGTCGTTCTCAATGGCAGCGATGAAAGGCGCGAGGTGATAATCGAAGTGATCGCCGGGATACACCTGGCTTTCGCCCGATTTAAGGTGAGGGTCTAGACCATCCAACTGGGGTCCGCCGCCCGGGAAGTGCTTGACCATGGTCATGACGCTCTGGTCGCTGAGACCTTCACCTTGAAACCCCTTCATGTAAGCAACAGTCATTTCGGCTGACAGCTCCGCATTTGAGCCGAAGGTGCCGAAATTTCTTGCCCATCGTGGCTCGGTTGCCATGTCGCTCATGGGGTGGAGCGCTGTGGTGAAGCCCATCGCGCGATACTCAGCGGCGGCTATTTTTCCAAAGGCTTCGAGCACGCTGGCGTCGCGGCCGGCAGCAAAACCTAGCTGCGATGGCCATTTCGAGACTCCGCCCAATGTAAAGGAAGCGATACCGCCGCCCCTGGGGACTTCATGAACCGGGTCACTACTGATAGAGAGTGGAATACCGAGCCGTGTCCGTTCAGCAATTTGCTGCAATTCGTTGAGTCGCTTGGCGATGTTTTCAGGGCTCGCCCCGCCATAAAAATTAAAGTGTGTCAGTGACTTTCGGCTAATCAGTTCTTCAATGGACGTGCCCGCATTCATGGCTTCGAGAAAAACGCGGAAGAGGGGGTCCGGCTCAATCAGCACGGGCGGGTGAAACATTTGACCGACTTTCTCTTCGAGGGTCATTTGACCCAGGAGATCCTCCACCCGATCGGTCGTTGCGACGCGGTGGTCCTCATAGGGGTCAAGAGAGCCGTTGCGGTTTAAGTCGCGAAAAGCCTCTCCGTCCACGTTAATGGGCGCGGCAATCGATGATTGTGCGAGCGACGCCTTCATCTTACTGACGGGTTTTAGGAAAAGGTTCACCGCGTAAAGTGCTGCCACAACGACAGCGATAATTAAAACGCGAACGACAAGCTTGATTATTGTTTTCATATGACGAGCTCCTGCCCCAGTCGGACGTATTCAGTCATGACCTGTTGGGTTAAGGTAAAACGCATGGCCCCAAGCGTCCAATAAAAACAATGGCTAGGAGCAAGAGATCATGTTGAATGCCAGCGCTAAAGAACTCGCTATGCGTATGTGGATGGGAGAGCTTTCATCCGTTGAGGTAACACAGTTCTATATAGATCGAATTGAGAAGCACAACCCGGCGATCAATGCAGTGATTGCAGAGCGATTTGAGGCTGCACTCGACGAGGCTCGACAGGCGGATGAGAAGGTGCGACGCGGGGAGCCTTTGGGTGCGCTTCATGGATTACCGATGACCATCAAAGATGCGTACGAGGTGACCGGTTTGACCTGTGAGGTCGGGCATCTTCCTTTCAAAGGGCGAGTCTCCGATACGGATGCCGTTGTGGTTCAGCGATTGCGAGCGGCGGGCGCTATCATCCTTGGTAAGACGAATACGCCGCTTCACTGCGCGGATCTGCAGACCTATAACGATATTCACGGCACGACGAATAACCCGCATAACCTTGCCCACACACCGGGAGGATCCTCTGGCGGTGCGGCAGCCGCGCTGGCCTCGGGTATGACACCGCTCGAGTTCGGCAGTGATATCGGTGGATCCATCAGAACCCCCTCGCATTTTTGTGGCTTGTTCGGTCACAAGCCGACCTTCGACATTGTTCCTCAGCGCGGACATGTACCGCCGGCGCACGGTGCCAAAACAACCGGGGAGCTGAGTGTTATGGGGCCTTTAGCAAGGTCTGTCGACGACCTCGAATTGGCCTTTGATGTCACCGTGGGCCTAGACGAGAAACCAGGCTCGGGCTTGCGACTCGAATTGCCTTCATCCGTGGTCGATTCGCCAAAGCAGCTGCGGGTAGGGTTATGGTTGGGCGATGATTTCTGTCCTGTGGATACGGAAATTCTGGCAGGTATTGAACAGGCGGCGAGGTCACTCGAAGCGATGGGGGCGCAGGTTGAAGAGGCTAAGCCCGCCTTTTCGTTAGCCGAGCACCATGAAACGTATTTGATGAACCTCTCTCCTATCATTGCGGCAGGCTTTGGCCCTGACGAGATCGCCATGATGGAGCGGATTGCCGCCGACAGCCCGCCGGACGATAAATCTCAAACTGCGTTGCAGGCCCGCGGCTCAGTCTTGGCGCATCGAGAGTGGTTCCTTTGGAATGAGATCAGAGCGCATTTGGCAGAGCAGTGGCGTGCCTTTTTCAGCGACTACGATGTCCTTATTTGCCCTGTCACACCCACCACTGCCATGCCCCATGATCAGGAGACGCCCTTCGGTCAACGGAAGATCTGGGTGAATGGTGAGGCGCGGCCGTATTTCGATAATGTGGTTTGGGCGGGTGTAGCAACGCTATGCAATTTACCCTCGACGGCGGTTCCCGTGGGCCGTCATAGCAATGGGTTGCCTTTTGGTCTTCAGATTGTGGGTCCCATGTATGCTGATCGCACGACGATGGCGGTTGCGCGCTGGTTAGAGGAGGCGGGATACGTCACGAGGTTGGCAGAGGGTTATCAATGAGAGCTATCAATAAAAGCTATCAATAAGAGCTGTTAATCAGAGCTATCAATAAAAGCCATCAACAAGAGACATGAAGAGCAGCCGTCAATAAAAGGCGACTCACATAGGTGTGTGGATTGCGCGGCTGGTAATGAAAAGCGACGCAGGTACACTGCCTGTGGAGATCAAATAAACCATGGCGCGTTGAGTCACTCGATTCAGCGACTGGGGAGCACACCATGAATACGTCGACGAGCGATGCCCAGCAGGGCATGGGTGGATTTTTAGGTTGGATTGAGCGTAGCGGTAATAAACTGCCAGATCCTGTCTTTTTATTTTTCTGGCTGATTCTCGGTCTGGTTGCCATCTCGGTGTTGGCGGCAATGACTGGCGTCTCGGCCGCCCACCCGACAAAAATTGATCCCGCAACAGGTGCCAATCAAATCATTTCCGCCACGAGCCTCCTGTCCGCAGAGAATATTGCAAAGCTCTGGGTAGATATGCCCAAAACCTTCACGCACTTCCATCCTTTGGGTTATGTACTCGTCGTGATGTTGGGCGCCGGTGTTGCCGAGCGTGTGGGTCTGTTCGGTACGGCCATGCGAGCCGGCGTTCGCGATGTGCCCAATGCGCTTTTAACCCCCACGGTTGTGCTCGTCGGCATGGTGGGTAATCTCGCCGCTGATGCCGCCTATGTGGTGCTAATTCCATTGGCGGGGATTATCTTTCACGCGGCGGGTCGACACCCTATCGCTGGGATAGCTGCGGCATTCGCGGGTGTGTCCGGCGGTTTCTCGGCAAATCTGCTCCCGGGTCAGCTCGACGCGCTGTTGTTTGGTATTACCGAAGCAAGTGTCGAAACGGTCTTCGGTGATTTCACTGCGAACATTGCCGGCAACTGGTTCTTTATCGCTGGAATGACCTTCGTGTTCCTACCGGTCATCTGGTACGTCACCGACAAGATTATCGAACCTCGCTTGGGCGCATTTGATCCGAGTCTCGCCTCGGCAGCGAGTGCTGATGATGAAAGTGACCGCGAACTGACAGAGGATGAGCGACGCGGACTGCGTAATGCCGGTTGGGCGGTCCTTTTTGTCATTGGTTTGTGGACCTTGTTCACCATCGGACCGGGAACACCACTGATTGATGAGGCAGCCTCTGCAGAGGCGCAAATGGCGCCGTTCTACAAAAGCCTGGTTGCTGCGTTCTTTATTCTGTTCCTGCTCGCAGGTTGGGCCTACGGAAAAGGCGCAGGCACCATCAATGACCATCGGGATCTGGTGAAGATGATGACGGGGGCGATGGAAGACCTGGCTTACTATCTCGTTCTGGCATTTGCCGCAGCGCACTTCGTGGCCATGTTTTCGTGGTCCAACCTAGGTCTCATTTTGGCTGTGCACGGCGCCGATTTTCTGAGCTCGACGAATATGCCAGCGTGGGCATTGCTGACGTCCATTATTCTGGTGTCGTCACTACTCAATCTGTTTGTGGGTTCTGCGAGTGCCAAATGGGCTCTCATTGCACCGGTGATGGTGCCGATGTTGATGCTTCTTGGTATCACACCCGAGATGGCAACCGCGGCTTACCGTGTGGGTGATGGCGCTACCAATATCATTACGCCGCTCATGGTCTACTTCCCACTCATCCTGATCTTCTGCCAGCGATGGCAAAGTAACTTTGGTCTGGGGAGCCTCGCGGCCACGATGCTGCCTTATTCGATTGGCCTCTTGGTGTCGGGTCTTGCGATGACCATTGC
>WTJR01000009.1:4772-8951 GCA_011524755.1 Halieaceae bacterium
TTGGGGGCGACCAGCATTTCCTGGTTGCTTGAGCGACCAAAGAGACTGCTGTTTTTAAGACCACCTGGGTAAACGGGTTCCGCTTTCCAATAGCCGCCGTGTAGAAATACGGTTTTTCCGGACTGTGGTTTACCTAGTGCTCGGTTGGCATATTCGAGGCCGGGCAAACGAACGCCTTTGCTTACCTTGATAGCCGGTGTGGCGATGAAGCTTGCAGGTAAAAATGCTTTCAATATGGGTAAATCGAAATCGCTGGGCTTGACGAGCGCTGAGCCGGCGGCAATTTCATTGGCTAGAAGCGTATCGGAGTAGAGCCCAAACGTGGGGCTGCCCGCCATGTTCCTCACCATGCTCGCCGTGTGGTCTTGACCAAAGATCGCCGCAGTTTGCGATAAGGCTAGCTGAAACTGATTAGCTGCCCCTTGCTTGGCGCGTTTGGGCCAGCCGGCAATATTGGGCAGTTTGGTCAGGTGTGGCTCGTAGCCCATGAGGCCGGCGAGGGCCAGATGGTCACTCTGATGAATGGCGTTCAGCGACGCTTCGAGATCAGCTCCCGGCTCCATCCCACCACGGTGGAGGCCAACATCGATCTCGAGATTGATCTGTAGCTGGATGCCCGCGGATTTGGCGAACTCGGCGTACTCTGCGAGTCGGGCCGGCGTATCGATCAGCCATTGAACCTGATGCTGTAGCTGGCTGCACATCTGGGCATTAGCCCCATCGAGCGTTCGCCTCAGCGCCTGCACTGGAATCGGCTTGCCTAGCAACTGATTGGCCTCGGGCATTAGCGCAAGGAGCTGCATGACCATGTTGGTGTTGAAGCTCATGAGCCGATGGGTCTTAGTGTGGGCTGCGACGTATTCAAGCAGTTCGGCACACGGTAGGGACTTGGCAACAATACGGTAGGCCATACCCTCAGGCAGCATGGCTTTTAACGCAGCGATATTGGTGTCGAGCCGATCCCGATCAATGACCAATACCGGTTCCGCGAGCCCTGCGTCAGTAAGCGCCTGTTGCAGTTGTTGGAAGTAGCTGGCGGACAGTGGGTTCATGTCAGGCCTCAAACAGGTCCGATAGATAGCCGTTGAGTAGCCGGCCATCCGGGTCTAGCTCGCGGCGCAGCGCGGCAAATTTTTCGAAGTCTGGATACCAGGCGCGTGCTTGCGCTGCTGTCATGCTGTTGAGTTTGCCCCAGTGAGGCCTGCCACCGTATTTCTGGAAAATCGGCTCGACATCGGTGAATAGGAAGTCGAAGGCATCCTTGTGATAGCAATGAACGGCCACCGAAATCCGATTGCCGCCGTTGAACGGTGATAGCCAAGCATCATCCCCCTTGGTCTGTCTTGCCTCAAAGGGGAAGAACACATCGGGGCGCTTGGTTTCAATGTAGTGCCGCACTTCCTCGAGCGCCTCAAGCCCTCGCTCCACAGGGAGGTGATATTCCATCTCGTTGAAGCGGACGTTGCGCTCACTCGCCAGTAGATCCCAACTCTCGCCAATCACATTCTCAGTTGGCTCGTTGGTAACGGCGCGCTTGAGCAGCCAGCGCCTGAGGGGCGTGAACCATTTGAGTGAATCCCTGAGACTCTTTAGCTGCATCATGCCCGACGTACTGGTGTCTTCATTTGGCGGAGTTGATGGCGCCGTGGTTACGTTGTGTGTCAGCAGTAAGCTGGTGTCAGAAAACGGGATGTAAAAGAACTCGAAGTTGCGGTTCTCATTCCAATAGCGCTCTGCGTTTTCCAGGGTGTGTTTGTTTGAAGCAGGCCATACCTGTCGATGGAGTTTAAAGCGCTCGACGAGCTGCATTTTTATCTCAGTAATAATGCCCAGCGCACCCAGTGCGACACGTGCGCCACTCAGCCATTCGGTATTTCCCTGATCGCCGATTTCAATGTGCTCACCCGTACCGGTCACGAGCCTCAACCCCTGAATCTCCGCAGCCAGACCTTGCAACTCTTTACCCGTGCCATGGGTCCCCGTGCTTGTGGCGCCCGCGAGGGTTTGAACATCGATATCGCCGAGGTTTCTAAAGGCGTAGCCGCGCTCAGAGAGCTGGGGAGACAGGTCATGTAGCTTTGCTCCGGCGCCTAACCACGCCTGATGCGTCAAAGGATCGATATCACCCACGCTTGAGAAATGATCGAGTTTGACAATGGCATGCTTTGTTGGAACCAGCGGCATCCAGCTGTGACCCGAACCCACAGGTCTCACTCCCTGACTGTGCGACTGCATCAGGGCTGTTAATTCCTGCACGGACGAGGGCGTCACCACAGGGGCTGGTGAGGGCGGTAGCGACCTCGACCAGTTCTGCCATTGTGTCTCTGCTTTTTCCGTCATTGGCTTTGAATTATGAGTAAGCGGACTGCCCTGACGGTAGCACACTCGCAGGCAACTGGGAGGTCATTTGGATGAGCCAGAAAGTGGGCATGCAGCGCGCAAACCTTGACGCCAACTTTTCACTTAAATTTTTAATGTCAGACCCTTGCTCATGCCGTTGTTTCTCTTTAGTTTGGCGGCGAAATAGAGGCCGCCCAAATAATGACCAACAGGGCCTCGACAGGGGAATCACACCATGGCATCAGATATCGAAATCGCACAGGCCGCCACGCCGCGCCCAATCTCTCAAATTGCAGATCAGCTCAGTATTCCTGAGGAGGCGCTGGAGCCGTATGGCCGCATTAAAGGCAAGGTGAATTTGGACTGGTTGCTACAGCAACCGGTTCGCGACAGTGCGCGCATGATCTTGGTTACGGCCATCAGCCCGACACCGGCCGGTGAAGGAAAAACCACCACAACCGTGGGTCTGGGTGATGCATTGCAGAAAATTGGCAAGGACACGGTTATTTGTCTCCGTGAGCCCTCCTTGGGTCCTGTCTTTGGTATGAAAGGGGGCGCTGCAGGCGGTGGTTACGCGCAGGTCATTCCCATGGAGGACATCAATCTGCACTTCAATGGTGACTTGCATGCCATTGGTGTTGCCAACAATCTCTTGGCAGCACTTCTTGATAACCACATTCATCATGGCAATGCACTCGACATCGACGTGCGGCGAGTCACCTGGAAGCGTGTGCTCGATATGAATGATCGTGCTTTGCGAGATATCACCGTTGCACTGGGTGGTCCCGGCAACGGCTACCCCCGACAAGACGGTTTTGACATCGTCGTCGCCTCTGAAATTATGGCGATTTTCTGTCTAGCAACCGATCTTGATGACCTAAAAGCACGTTTGGGTCGCATCGTCGTTGCTTACACCCGCGATCGTCAGCCGGTAACGGCAGCTGACCTCAAAGCTGAAGGTGCTTTAACAGCGGTATTGAAGGACGCGTTGGCGCCCAACCTCGTGCAAACTCTTGAGGGCACACCTGCCTTTGTTCATGGCGGACCGTTTGCCAACATCGCGCACGGTTGTAACAGTGTCATTGCAACAACAGCAGGCCTTCGACTGGCTGACTATGTGGTTACCGAAGCGGGCTTTGGCGCCGACTTGGGTGCGGAGAAGTTCATTGATATCAAGTGCCGCTCGGCTGGTATTCGCCCATCGGCGGCGGTACTGGTCGCCACGATCCGTGCGTTGAAATTCCACGGTGGTGTCGCTCGAGAGAATCTGACCGAGGAAAATCTTGAGGCACTCGAGAAAGGGCTGGCCAACCTCGATCGCCACATCACGAACATTCGTGATAACTACGGTGTTCCCGCAGTAGTCTCGATTAACCAGTTCATCGCTGACACGCAGGCTGAGATCGATCTCATTGTCGAGCACTGCCGGGTTCGTGGCATTCAGGTGGCGCTATCAAGCCACTGGGCAAATGGCGGTGCGGGTGCAACAGAACTTGCAGAGATGGTGGTCTCACTGTGCGACGCCGACGAGACACCCGCCAATACCCCCCATCAGTCATTTGTCTATCCAGATTCGGCTACCTTGTTCGAAAAGGTGGAAGCTGTGGCTACCAAGATTTATGGCGCATCCGAGGTGACCGCTAATGCCAAGGTGCGAACGCGGCTTAAGGAATTAGCCGATGAGGGCTATAGCCACTTGCCGATTTGTATCGCCAAGACCCAGTATTCATTTTCGACTGACCCTGCATTAAAAGGTGCGCCGTCGGGCCATGCTATGGATATCCGTGAAGTGCGCTTGTCCGTTGGTGCGGGCTTTGTTGTGGTCATTTGTGGCGACGT
>WTJR01000170.1:0-1448 GCA_011524755.1 Halieaceae bacterium
CCACGCCCGTAAACCTGAAGACTCTGGGCGAAATAGCCAGCCTTTCCATCGCCCCCAACAAAATCTCTTAACGTGGTACCCCCAACATCGATGGCCGTTGCCAACACATCTTTGATCGCCGTAGCGAGGGCTTCGAAACGCGCTTTGCTGACTCTATTCGCAGGTCTATCAGGACGGATGCCGGCCATAAATAAGGCCTCGTTAGCATAGATGTTGCCCACGCCCACAACGATCTTGGCATCCATAATAAAGAGCTTTACGGCACTGCTTCGCCTGCGCGCTTGCTGGTAGAGGTACTCGCCATCAAAGGCGTCTGAGAGTGGCTCCGGACCCAGGTGATCAAGCAGCGCATGGGAGTCACTCGACAACCAATGCATGCTGCCAAAACGCCTCGGGTCGTGATATCGAAGTATCAAGCCATTGTCGAATTCAATATCTACGTGGTCATGTTTCCTTGGTTGCTCCTCAGGAGCGACCATTCGTAACGATCCAGACATACCCAAATGCACGAGTAGGCAGCCCGAATCGAAGTCCATCAATAAATACTTTGCCCGGCGCCGCGTACCAGCGACGGTCCCGCCGGCGAGTTGCTGCTCGAAGCCCGGTGGAATCGCCCAGCGCAGACGCCGATCCCTAACGATAACGTTGGTGACTTTATGGCCCATGACATGTGGCTCAATACCGCGGCGCGTTGTCTCTACCTCTGGCAACTCAGGCACATCTATCTCCCGACTAATTTAAGGCAAAAAAAACCCCGGCTCTGCCGGGGTCTTTATAAAGCCTTGCACTTACTTGATCTTACCTTCTTTGTAGATCACGTGCTTGCGTGCAACAGGGTCGTACTTTTTCATTTCCAACTTATCAGGCGTTGTACGCTTGTTTTTATCTGTCGTGTAAAAGTGGCCTGTACCCGCCGTTGAATTCATTCGGATTTTTTCACGCATAAGTCGCTACTCCTCAAACCTTTTCGCCGCGAGCGCGCAGCTCTGACAACACGGTTTCAATACCGCGCTTATCGATGATTCTCATGCCCTTGGGAGACACGCGCAACGAAACGAAGCGCTTCTCAGATTCAACCCAAAAACGGTGATTGTGTAGGTTAGGCAGGAAGCGTCTGCGAGTGCGATTCTTCGCATGCGAGACATTATTTCCTGTCATCGGGCGCTTACCTGTAACTTGACATACTCGAGACATCTGTCTGTCCACCAAAAAAAGGAGCGGCAAGATACCAAAGGCCTAGCCCGTAAGCAACACGAAGTCTTACACAAAACCTAAGTTTCTAAGGCTTACGCAGTGACCTTCAGCGGCGATTAAATCGTCGCACAGCCGGATGTCGAGAAGCATCCGTGCTTTTGACAGTTTCTCGGTAACCGAAACATCAGAATGACTCGGCTTAAGAACACCCGAGGGATGATTGTGCGCGACCACCACGGACGTTGCTTGGTGGG
>WTJR01000170.1:1548-7223 GCA_011524755.1 Halieaceae bacterium
GCCTACAAAGCAGCTGAACTGACTCGCAGCCTTATTCGCGAGGGCGCAAATGTGCGTGTCATCATGACAGAGGGGGCCTGCGAGTTTATTACGCCGCTAACGCTCCAAGCCTTATCGGGACATGAGGTTCATACCGATCTGCTAGACACCGAGGCGGAAGCCGCGATGGGTCATATCGAGCTCGCGCGCTGGGCTGACGCATTGCTGATAGCGCCAGCAAGTGCGGATTCCATTGCGCGGCTGGTACAAGGTCGTGCCGATGACCTGCTCGGTGCTTGCGCACTAGCAACCCCCGCACCCGTATTTGTCGCACCCGCAATGAACCAAGAGATGTGGGCAAAGCAAGCCACCCAAGACAACGTTCAGACCTTAGTTAGTAGAGGTATTGCGATGCTGGGGCCCTCGTCGGGCAGTCAGGCCTGTGGCGATGTCGGCGTAGGCCGTCTACTCGAGCCCGATGACATCGTCTCAGCAGTTGCAGAGCACCTCAGTACGGGCGCGCTCTCGGGTCGGCATGTGGTGATAACGGCAGGACCAACTCGAGAACCCATCTGCCCCGTGCGCTACATAAGCAATCGAAGCTCCGGAAAAATGGGTTATGCGCTCGCTGAAGCCTGTATCAACGCGGGCGCCAAAACGACATTGATTTCGGGCCCGGTCAGCTGTGAGCCACCTTCGGGTGCTACTGTGATCAATGTTGAAACAACACAGGAAATGTTTGATGCGAGTATGGCGACAGCTGCGACAGCCGATATCTTTATCGGTGCAGCAGCGGTGGTCGACTTCAGACCAACGACGGTATCCGATCGGAAAATTAAGCGTAGCGGTATCGAAGCGATGGATCTATCGCTCGTTCCGAATCCCGACATCATCGCCTCGGTAGCAGACAGCAAGGCGAGGCCTAAACTTGTCGTTGGCTTTGCCGCTGAGACACATGACGTACAAGATTACGCTCGCAAGAAGCTTGCGAGTAAGTCGCTAGATTTCATTTTTGCGAATGATGTCAGCGATCAAGCTATTGGCTTCAACAGCGAACATAATGCAGGGGTGCTCATTGGCAGGGACTCAGATATTGTTCTGCCAATGTCTTCAAAGCGGGTACTCGCCGAATCGATTATTGGAGAGCTGAGCAAAGTTCTAGGCTGATTGATGATGTAGAATGCGGGCAATGCTTGGAGCGCCATCTGGCAGATATGTTGGCGAGAAAGCATCCGGGCCCAATTTTGCCTCCGCCTTAACGAGGGAGCCATCAATATCGAACGATAGAGGACTTCATGTCTCTTAACCGAACTGACGCTGAGCAATTTGCTCGTGTACTGACAGAATCTTTGCCCTATATTCAGCGATTTACGGGCAAAACTATGGTCATCAAGTTTGGCGGTAACGCCATGACCGACCCAGAGCTGCATGAAAGCTTCGCCCGTGATGTCGTGCTGATGAAATTAGTGGGCATGAATCCCATTGTCGTTCACGGTGGCGGCCCCCAGATTGGGAAACTACTTGACCGCTTAGGCATTGAATCGCGATTTGTTGGGGGCATGCGTGTCACCGATGAAGAAACGGTAGATGTCGTTGAAATGGTGCTGGGCGCGTCTGTTAACAAGGAAATTGTCGACAGCATCCACCGAAACGGGGGAAGAGCGGTCGGAATTACCGGTAAAGACGGCGAGCTCCTGCGGGCTAAAGCGCTGAGCGCGCATAACGACGTAGGCGGTGCGGAAGACATTGGCTTAGTCGGCGAAGTCGAGAGCGTCGATACGGACATTCTGACCATGCTAGCCAACAGCGACTATATTCCGGTCATTGCCCCCGTTGCCGGCAGTGTTGATGGACGCACCTACAACATTAATGCGGATCTGGTGGCAGGAAAGCTTGCTGAAGTACTGAAAGCGGAAAAGCTAATGCTGTTGACCAACGTAACCGGGTTGATGGACGGAGAGGGAAAAACACTAACGGGGCTATCTACCCAAAGAGTTGACGAGTTAATCGAACAAAGTGTGATTACAGGCGGCATGCTGCCTAAAGTTCGATGCGCGATGGATGCAGTGAGAGCAGGCGTCACCAGCGCGCATATTATCGATGGGCGAGTTCCTCATTCGACTTTGTTAGAAATCTTTAGCGATGAGGGCATTGGCACCTTGATCACTAACCAGAGCATGGGTAACGTCTCAATTTCCTAATACTTGTCACCCAGTACATTCGGCGGAACTTATGCCTCAACGACGAAGCGACCGTAAAGAGCAAATACTCCAGTCATTGGCGGCGATGCTTGAGTCCAGTCCGGGAAGTAAGATTACGACAGCGAAGCTGGCGGCCAGTCTGGACGTGTCTGAGGCGGCCCTTTATCGACATTTTCCCTCTAAAACCCGGATGTACGAATCGCTGATCGATTTTGTCGAAGAGACTTTATTTTCGCGCATTACTCAGATACTTAGCGAGGAGTCCGAGCAGCTTATTCGCTGCAAAAAAATCCTAACGCTCTTCCTCGTTTTCTGTCAGCGAAACCCGGGCATCACACGCATTCTGTCAGGAGACGCGTTAACCGGAGAGCATGAAAGACTTCGGGGCCGGGTTGCGCAAGTCTATGACAGGATAGAAACGCAACTGCGCCAATGCCTGCGCATGGCAGAAGTCGAGGAGGGTTGGCGCACGAGCATTCCTGTCAGCAGTGCCGCCAATTTACTACTTGCGCTCGCGGAAGGAAGAATCGCACAGTTTGTTCGGTCGGATTTTGCAACGGTACCGACACAAGCCTGGGACGAGCAATGGTCCTTAGTGACGGCTACGTTAGTCAGAGATATCCCTCCCGGCCAGTTTTGAAACTCGCCTAAACCCCGAACTGCTCCCTGTATTGATGCATGAGATCTAGGCTCTTCGACATATCAGGCTGTTCCGATAACCACTCGATAATGTCGTGCATGGTGATAACGCTTTGAACCTGGAGGCCCAGCGTGCGTCTTACTTCCTCCACTGCGGACGTGTCGCCTGCACCTCGCTCACACCGGTCAAGACCAATGACAACACCATAAGGCGTTGCCCCCTCGCTTCTGATTAAGTCCACCGAGTGTCTAATCGCGGTTCCCGCAGTGATCACGTCATCAATAATCAACACATTACCGCTTAGCGGCGCACCCATGAGGATCCCGCCTTCGCCATGCGACTTGGCCTCTTTACGATCGAAGGTGACCGATAAATCGCGGTTATGGCTTTGTTGCAAGGCAATGCCAGTCGCAGTCGCCAAGGGAATACCCTTATATGCCGGCCCAAACAGTCCATCGATCTCATCAATGATGCCTTTGGCAGCGTTGGCGTAACAGGCACCCAACGTCGCCATTGCCTCGCCCGTTGAAAACACGCCTGCGTTAAAGAAGTAGGGGCTGACCCTGCCGGACTTCAATGTGAATTCACCAAATTTCAATGCGCCGAAACGGATCGATAGCTCGATAAATTGACGTTTACTGTCTGATGCGCGCATACAATATTCCAGTGAGCGGCCGCCCTGAAATTATGAACATATTATGAATCAACCGGTTCACAGATTTCAGTATGAAAAGTTCTGACGTAGTATACCAAGCTCAGTATTCGGGAAACAAAAATGAAAGTGTTATCACTTGCAGTCGATGGCCTTGAGCGAGCGCACGCTGAAGGACTGTTGACGTGGGCATTTCAGCAGGATGCGGACGTGATTTGCTTTCAGGACACTCGGTGCTCCGAATACTCACTGCCTTCAAACGATTTCTTCCCCGAGAATTACCACGCCTACTTTGCCGATAATTATGACGATGCAAAGGTGAATGGCGTCGCGGTTTACTGCAAAAAAATGCCGAAAGCCATCATGTTCGGTCTTGGCTTTATGGACTTCGACCATCTCGGAATCTATATCCAGGCGGATTATGACGACTGCAGCATCGGCAGCATCATGGTGCCACCTGCCGTGGGCGAGCGTGGCGACAAAGAGCTCAAGATGCGATTCCTACAGCAACTGGGCGCCCACCTGCAAAAAGTTAGAAACAAGAAGCGCGACTTTATTCTTTGCGGAGGTTGGGAGCTTGCCTGGCAGCCACGCGATGCAGAAGAGTCGGGAAATCGCCTCGACATTCCGGGATTTAGTAACGAAGAGCGCGACTGGCTTGGATCGCTCTATCGCATGGGTTATTGCGATGCATTCCGAGAAGTGGAAACGGATGCAGACGATTACACTTGGTGGCCAGACGGCGACGACGGCCCCGGCGTGCGAACCGATACCCATATCATTTCAGACAGCCTCGCGCCCCACGTCACCCAGGCCGTTATCGAGAGTGAAGAGGCGTTCTCCAGCCATGCCGCAGTCACGATCGACTACGACATTGCGCTGTAAAGCGATCGCTAGCGTGCTACGAGTGACTAAGCGCTTCTAGTTGCGCCTGACTCAAGGTCTGACATGCCGACTCAGCAAGATCTAGCAATGTGTTTAGCTCAGCGCGAGTAAACACTTTATCCTCGGCAGTGCCCTGAACCTCAATCAATCCGCCACCGGCCAACATAACGACATTAATATCACTCTGCGCGGTGGAATCCTCAGGGTAATCGAGGTCAACCACTGGCTGGCCGTTCCACATCCCCACAGAAACAGCGCAAACTCGATCAATCAGCGGATCTGCCTTGAGGGCCCCAGCACGTTGCAGCTTATTTAACGCCGACACTACCGCAACGCTGGCACCAGTAATGGCCGTTGTCCGTGTACCGCCATCCGCTTGAAGCACATCACAATCGATGGTCATCGTTCGCTCACCCAATGCCTTCAGATCGATGCTGGCTCGCAAAGACCTACCTATCAAGCGCTGAATTTCAACCGTTCGGCCAGTTTGTTTTCCTCGGGCCGCCTCACGGTCCATTCGAGTACCGGTTGAGCGCGGCAACATGCCGTACTCGGCTGTTAGCCAGCCCTGTCCCTTGCCTCTCAAGAACGGCGGTACACCGTCAGAAATGGACGCCGTACATAGCACCTTTGTATTTCCGAAGCATGCCAGCACACTGCCTTCCGCTTGATGGGTGTAATTGAGGTGAAATTCGATTTCCCTCATCTGATCAGGTCGGCGACCGCTCGGTCGTTGCTCAAGGGGTTGCATGGTGTTGGAGTCCATAAACTGCTCGCGAATACGAAGGTGTCGCTGCGCAGTCTACTTGTTAGACTAGCGACTTTCGACGCCCTTGGAGAAACACATGCCGCAGAGCATGACTGGATTTGCTAATCAGACCGTCACCGTAGGTGATTGGAACCTGTCCATCGAGTGCAAATCTGTCAACAGCCGGTTTCTGGATCTCACCCTCAAGCTCCCTGATGTCCTCAAACGATCAGAGCCGCAGTTCCGAAAAATCGTCAGCGATAACATTGTCAGAGGGAAAGTAGAGCTGGCCATCCGGCTTGAGCGAGCCGAGCAGTCATCGGACGCCAGCATTAATCTGGAAAAACTGTCAGAAATGAAGGACGCGCTCGAGAAGGTCATTGAGCTCATGCCCGATGCGCGAGCACCTACAGCCCTAGACATACTGATGACTCAAGGAATTTGGGTTAGCGACAAGCTCGACGTCGAGGCGCTGAATAAAGAGTGCATCGCGGTAATGCCCGGTATTGTTGAATCGCTACGCAGCCACCGTCTGGAGGAAGGGGCAAGACTTGAAGAGCTATTAATCGA
>WTJR01000170.1:7323-8923 GCA_011524755.1 Halieaceae bacterium
AAGGAGCCCTGTGGGCGCAGGCTCGACTTTCTGATGCAAGAACTCAATCGCGAAGCCAATACCCTGGGCTCAAAAACAACGTCATTGGTAACGACCAATGCAGCGGTGGAGCTCAAAGTGTTGATCGAGCAAATGCGAGAACAGGTGCAGAACCTTGAATAAGAACGATCACCCGACAGGCCAGCTATACGTTATCTCTGCTCCCAGTGGCGCGGGCAAAACATCGCTAGTGAAAGCGTTGTTAGAGAGCACCCCCAACTTGGAAGTCTCGGTCTCACATACCACGCGCGACATTCGGCCAGGTGAAACCGATGGCATCAACTATCACTTTGTCGATGAGTCACAATTTGAATCCATCCGGGACGCCAATGGCTTTTTTGAGTGGGCACAGGTATTTGGAAACTTCTATGGCACCAGCAGTCAGGCGGTACAAGAGAAGCTCGCTGACGGCATCGACGTTATATTAGAGATTGACTGGCAAGGCGCGCGGCAGGTTAAGGCGCTTGTAAACACCGCCATCTCCATCTTTGTACTCCCACCGTCTACCGCAGCCCTGCGTCGTCGTCTGACCGATCGCGGACAGGACAACGATGAGATTATTGAGGGCCGCATGCAGGCTGCTCGAGATGAAATAGCGCACTACAGCGAAGCAGATTTCATTGTTCTCAATGATGACTTTGAGACGGCACTCCATGATCTTCAATCTATTGTCCGTGCTCACAGGCTGTCACAGGAGATACAGTCCCGGGAACTCACAGGCGTCATTGCCGATTTACTTCGGTAATGCCACGCTTTCACAGTCGACAAGCCTGCTGCGCAATCGCTATACTGCGCGGCCGTTTACACACCAGGAAACAAAGATGGCACGAGTAACCGTTGAAGACTGCCTCGATAATGTTGATAACCGCTTTGAGTTGGTCTTATTGGCCGCGAAGCGCGCGCGACAGTTGAGCACAGGCGGCAAAGATCCACTCGTAGAAGTAGAGTCCGACAAGGCAACTGTTCTTGCGCTTCGCGAGATTGCTGAAGGTCTTATTACGCCTGACGTTATGGCTCGCGAACACGAGCTGGAAGCTGAAGAGGAATTTGCGGCGAGCTTTGAAACACCCGTGCTCTGAGCTGCAATTTAAGGACCGGTGTCCACACCTCTTCAAGCCCTAGGAGCCTCTTTCAACGACGTCACCCGACGTCTGGGGCTCCACACAACTTCCAGACCTCAACTACTTCCCTCACACAACCAGCGACAGTCGTTTACTGGCTTCGAGGATATTCTCGCAAGCTACCTGCCCCCCGAGCGGGTCAACGACATAAAACGCGCCTACTTTTATGCCGAACAAGCGCACTACGGCCAAGCGCGTCGAACCGGTGAGCCCTACGTAACCCACCCGCTGGCGGTTGCTACCGTGCTGGCACGTATGCACATGGACCATGAGAGCATCATGGCCGCGCTGCTACATGATGTTATTGAGGACACGGGTGTCACCAAGGAAGACATCAGAACGCAATTTGGCGAGGAAGTTGCCGACCTTGTGGATGGCGTGAGTAAGCTGACGCACGTTGATTTCGATAGCGCCGAGCAAAAGCAGGCTGAAAACTTTCA
>WTJR01000193.1 GCA_011524755.1 Halieaceae bacterium
AAGACCAATTTTGAAATCCAGACCAAAGGGTTCGGCTATTTCCTCGCGGAAATACTGTCCGACACTGCGACCATCAATGCGCCGAATCAACTCGCCGACCAACCAACCATAGGTCAATGCGTGATAACCCTGGGTGGTTCCCGGCTCTCTGAAGGGTTGCTGTTGGGCGAGCGCCTCAGTCCACCTATCCCACTCGCGATAATCGAATTGGGGTACTCCACCCTGAAAGCCGTGCATGGCCGCTCGGTGGCATAAAAAATCACTGACTCGAGTTTTTTCTTTGCCGTTGCAGGCGTACTCCGGCCAGTAGTCGCCAACTAACGCGTCGAGATCGACCTTGCCTCGCTCAACCAGCTGCAAGAAGCAGGTAGCCGTGATGGCTTTGGTGGTCGAAAATACATTGATGAGTGTGTCTTTGGACCAGGGGTCTGTTTTTTCTCTATCTTTGTAGCCACCCCAGAGATTGACCACCATTTCGCCCTGATGCTCCACTGCAACAGAGGCACCCGTGTCGAATCCACTGGCAAGCGCTTGGGCAAATTGGTCACGAACAGATTGAAATCGAGGGTCGCAATAGCCCTCGACGAGATCATCACTCACGCTTTACTCCTGTACTCTCTTAATGCCGATTAATGGCCTGTGGTCCTTGCGGAGCGTTTCTCAACGAACGCTGAAATACACTCTTTGAAGTCCTCGCTACGAGCGGCCAGAATCCACTGATCCTGGTCCATATGCATAATGGACTCGCTCAATGCCAAGGCGTATTGATTCACACTACGCTTAATCATTTGTACCGCCACTGGCGGGAGATCGGCGTAGTGTCGAGCCCACCCCTGTGCCACCGCCTGTAGGTCGTCGCCAGCACAGATGTCATCGATCAAGCCCCAGCTCTCCAGTCGATCTGCAGCGTAGAGATCCCCGGACATGATGAGTTGTTTCGCTCGGGATAAACCCACCAATTCGACGAACAAGGGCACGGCATTCCACATGAGATTCATGCCCACCTTGACCTCGCCCAACCCCAAACGCGCATCCGTTGCCGCAATCCGGAAATCGCAGGCAGCCGCAATACAGGCGCCGCCACCCGTGGCAATGCCTTGCACAGCGCAAATCGTCGGCTGGTGAATCTCACGAATAGCCGTCAGTAGCTTCTGTCCGAGCTCAGCATCGCGCCGAGCTCTTAATAGCGAGCCACCCGGCTCCATGACAGAAACCTCTTTCAAATCTGCGCCAACGGAAAAGTCGGTTCCCTCGGCTCGGATGATGACGGCACGTACCTGATCTTTATCTGAGACTGCCAGTGCCGCATCCCTGAGTTGCACCATGGTGTCGCGATTGAGCGCGTTTCTAACCTCCGCTCGGTCAAGAATGATCGACGCAATATCGTCGTCAATACTCACTTTGACGGTGTGGTCTGTCATTGGCTTTCTCTTTTTATTGTTGTTGAACGTTATTGTTATTTGATCTAACTATGCCAGATCAGTAGTCGCAAGACATGCCCTACTCCAGGACACTACCTCACAACAACACGGCAACCTGTTGGCGGATGCTCTGAATATCGAGATCAATCTCATCGATCAGACTGGCACATAAGTTCAGGCACTTGGGTACTTGGCCACTCCGCTCGACGAAAAACTCGATGACCTCTGTGTCGCTCTGGCGTATCGCCTTCAGCAATAGTGGACTCATGGCGCCTGCTTCAGGCTCTAGATCAAAATGAGCGAGGTTGTGAAGCGCTTTAAGCAGCTTAGGACCCACCATTTGAGGTGCAATGTGATCTGGATCGACGCGTGCGATCATCGACTCGATGGTGTGTATTAAAAAGTTGAGTACTGGCGATGCCTGCAAAAAAATCATGAAAGCATTGTGAGGCTGACGACGAATTTCTAAGCGGCCCGACTTATCTCGTTGCAACCAGTGCTCTTCACCAAACCGTGAATGCGTCGTTGTCGATGGCTGCCAACTCCCATCAATGATCAGCGTGTCGGCATCGCACCAGATAACCCGATCAGCACCGGCTTCCAGAGCAGCTTTGATATGAAGCAGACGCGCTAAGTCGGCGAGAATGGGTCCTCGCCCCGATAACTTCTGCCGATACCAATCGGGAAGCACATCGAAAAAGCTGTCATCAAAAAATTGGTAGGTAAAAGCGTGGTCTTTCGACCAGGCCTCAACGCCCAGCAAACAATCCGTTACCCACCGGGGTCGACTGTCGGGGGCGGACTGAATGACAACAGTCTTCAAATGCAATTAACCGGCTTTAAAGCGAGAACCTTTTTCCGGTGGTGGATTGGCACCGCCAGCAAAACACTGCGCCTTAGACATCCAGTCAGTCGCCGGATCACCAACCACAGTGAGACTGGTGTCACCAATATTCCTCGTTTGGGTCACCACCTGAGCAAATTCGACCGCATCCCCTTGAATAAAGTTGCTCTGCTGTGACTCACCATAGGTCCATACTTCGCCGCTTGGAGAGACCAAGCTCACGAATGGCATAGGCTCAGGCGGCGTTTCGCCTCTCACCTTGAATGTCCAGCCAAAGGTATTAATCCCCAAGACGACAATGTTGCGAATACGATCGTGCTCCTCACGATCTGCGCCCAGCACGTCGAAGACCTCCTGCCCATGCGCCCAGGTCTCCATTTGGCGTGCCGATATAGCCGATCGCGCGCTCATGCTGGGGCCTGCCCAAGGCACTCTTGAACTGGGATCGAGCGCGGCGTAAGCATCTGCCGTCTCGTCAACCAATGATGCCCACGCCTCACGCAGCGCCCCACCGCTGAGACCGTCCAAATACGCTTTTTCGTATTCGGGCAGCGAACCGCCTTTCATCATGTGCGCGCCAACACCTTCAAAAAATGCGGCGAAAGCCTCATCACCCTCGGTCGCGACCATGACAGCCTTATTCCAGAAATGGAGATGGCGGAACACATCGTTAATCGTCCAGGACTTGAACTGTGTCGTTTTCTCAAAGGCCGCATCATCCAGATCGGCAATCAAGGACTTAAGCGTCAAACTTTCTTCTCGAAAATCACTCGCTTGCTGCATCGTCTACTCCCTCAATAAATGCGGATATCCGGCCGTGAGCCTCGATGAAGTCGGTCTTGAACCCCAGCATGACATCAGCAACCGACTGCTCGGCATTCATCAGGCCAACCGCCTGTCCAACCCAATACGTTGCCAGTGCTTCAGCGCCACCATGTCCACCCTCGGCTAATTTGTCGACCTTTCTCAAGGCGGGCTCAGAAACCAATGACTGAAGCGGCATGGGCAACGGTTCCGGAGCGCCTGTGCTTTCCCATGCATCGGTCCACGCTGATCGCAACTGTCGTGATGGCTTACCCGTTCTTGATTTTGCTCTCACCGTATCGCTGGCTGTCGCCGCTATCATCTTGCGCTTAACGGTGGGTGTGGTCTCGGCCTCAACAGTAGTAAGCCAAACACTCCCACACCATGCACCCTCTGCCCCCATCGTCATGGCCGCCGCCATTTGCTCACCGGTGGCAATACCGCCCGCCGCAAGCACCGGCACAGAAAGATTATGTTGTTTCAAAGCCCGACAGACCTCGGGAACCAAAACCATGGTGCTGACGGCACCGCAGTGTCCTCCAGCCTCTCCGCCTGCAGCAATCAGGACATCAACGCCCGCTCTCGCCTGATTGAGTGCATGATTAACCGTACCCACAAGCGCGCCCACTTTAATGCCATGCGCACGAGCAAACTCGAACATGTTGGGTGGTGGGACACCGAGTGCGTTGACCAGCAGCGCGACCGAATACTCGGCAGCGACTTCGAGCATGGCATTCGTCTTTTGACCTTGAATGTTATGCGTGAAGGTCAGATCGTAATTTCGATCTGCAGCGAGATCCGATGTGTCGATACCTTGTGACTCGAGAATGGAATCTGCGAACTCGATGTGACCATCCGGGACCATATTCACCAGATCAGTGTCACTAATGGATTCGTCTTTACCAATTGCTGCATTAGGCACGATGAGGTCGAGACCAAACGGTCGTCCATTGGTATGGGCAGCAATCCAGTCAAGCTCAACACGCAACTCTTCGGGCGTTAGTTCCACCGCTCCTAGCACTCCGAAACCGCCGTTACGCGAGACGGCGGCTACTACGTCGCGACAATGACTAAACGCGAATAGCGGAAACTCAATATCGAATGTTTCTGTCAGTGAAGGCTTCATTCCTCTAGCTCCAACATCATGATGAGGTCACCTGCACCTATCTGCTTACCGGCCACCGCCATCACATCGACGACAGCACCGTCACCGGGTGCAATGAGCTCATGTTGCATTTTCATGGCCTCGAGAACCGCAATGCGCTGGCCTTTTGTGACCGCATCACCCGCTGCCACATCGATTGATAACAGCTGCCCGTGCATCGGCGCCGTGATCGTGCCGCCACCGGCCGCCTCCTCTGCCTCGGGCGGAATACGCGTGCTGTCCGCCAGCATCATTGAAAGAGAGTCGGAGGCGAGATAAAGCGTCGCGGGCGCCTCCGAGTGGAAGTGATAGCGATGGGAAAGTCCGTCAACCTCCAGCGTCATGGCATTGTCATCAATATCCGTCACCACCAGATGATGATTATCAGCGCCCACAGACACCTCGTACTCACCTGCACTAAGTGGCACGACGAGTACCTCGCGAGCGTCCTCTCCCACGTCGTATGACTTCGTGTCTGTCACACGACCCATTGAAACCCAGTCGAGCAGCTCCTCGTTTACCGAAGCCGATTGGCTGTGATGGGTTTCCATGGCCAAGACATGCTGTATCGCACCTGCGCTCGCCAGATCAGCACTAGTCACTTCAGCCGGCGTAAACGCATCGCCGTAGTTATCGGCAATAAACGCCGTGGTTGCCGCGCCAGAAATGAACTCATCTCGGTCCATCACATCAATCAAAAAGTCTCGATTGTTTTCCGGACCAAATAAGGCCGTGCCCTGTAGCGCACTTCTCATTTTCAGACGCGCGTCCTCTCGCGTATCGCCATAGGTAATCAATTTGGCCACCATCGCGTCGTAAAACGGGGTGACTTCATCACCCGTCTCCACACCAGCATCCACTCTGATGCCGGGACCCTGCGGCTGCGTGAATAACTTAACAGCACCAGTACTGGGCAAAAATCCTGACGCCGGATCTTCCGCGTACAAACGAACCTCAATGGCGTGTCCAAATAGTTCAATGTCTTCCTGCTCTGCGGGCAGGTCTTCACCTCGCGCAACCCGAATCTGCCACTCAACAAGATCGTATCCGGTCACCATTTCGGTCACAGGGTGTTCAACCTGAAGCCGCGTGTTCATTTCGAGGAAATAAAATTCTCCCGCTTCGTCCAGCAAGAATTCGACCGTGCCTGCGCCGACATAATTCACGGCCTTCGCGGCCTCGACTGCCGACTTACCCATTGCCTCACGCAGCTCAGGCGTCATCACCGGGCAAGGCGCTTCCTCGACCACCTTCTGATGCCGGCGCTGAATAGAGCAATCTCGCTCGCCTAGGTAGACCGTATTACCCGCCTTGTCGGCAAATACCTGAATCTCAACGTGCCGCGGTCGCATGACTGCCTTTTCAATAATCAGCTCGCTCGAACCAAAAGCGTTCTTGGCTTCCGATTGCGCCATATCGATGGCGGTTTCGAGTTCACTTAGCTCGTGGACAAGGCGCATACCACGGCCACCACCGCCAGCCGCCGCTTTAACCATGACCGGAAGTCCAATTTTTTCCGCCTCCGCAACAAGGGTACTTATCTTCTGGTCATCGCCCTGATACCCAGGAACACAGGGAACACCGGCATCGATCATGGCGCGCTTTGCCCTCGCTTTATCGCCCATGACTTCAATGGCGGCATTGGGTGGACCGATAAATTCAATACCTTTGGCTTCGCAAGCGGAGGCAAAGGCTTGGTTTTCAGAGAGAAAACCGTAACCGGGATGGATGCAGTCAGCACCCGTGCGCTCCGCTGCATCCAGAATGGCATCCAACTGCAGATAAGAATCTGCTACCGGTGCGGGACCAATGCAGACCGACTGATCTGCTTCCCTTACGTGCTGTGCATTGGCATCCGCTTCAGAGTAGACAGCCACTGTTTTCAAGCCCATAGCCTTGGCCGTACGCATCACCCGAACGGCAATTTCACCGCGATTGGCCACTAATAACGTCGTTAGTGCCTTCATAGTTAAATCTCCGTGTGCCAGTTGGGTTTGCGTTTTTCGACAAAGGAGGCAACGCCTTCCTTCCCCTCTTCTCCTTGAAGACAACCGCTGAAGTTCATGGCAGCAAACTCCACCTTTTCGCTATCGGGTGTCGCAGGCATACCAATGATCAGCGCTTTACAGGCGGCCACGGCGCCGGGAGCACACTCCAGTACATCGCGTTTCACCCTGGTCTCAAGGTCCGCCAGGGCGTCAGCGTCCTCTGCCACAAAATCAAGAACCCCAAGTCGGCCTGCTTCATCTCCCTTAAAGCGAGCAGCCGTCACCATTAAGCGACGACCGGTTGAATACCCGCACTTCTGCAGCACGTAACGCGCAATTTGCGCCGGCGTGATCCCGATACGCGTCTCTGAGAAACCAAACTTCGCATCGCTCATGCCGATGGTGACGTCGCAGCAACAGGCAACGCCCAAACCACCAGCCATCGCCGCACCTTCAATCACGGCAACCGTGACCTGGGGCAGCGCATTGAGCTCTGCAAGCACATGTCCTATGCGACGGCTCATTCGCATCGATTCCTCGGTCGCACCGCTGGCCATGGCGTTAAAGCCCTTAAGGTCGCCGCCCGCACAGAAGAAGCCCCCTTTGCCACGAATCGTCATACCACGAATATCGCGCTGGTCCTTGATGGTATCGATGACTGCCGCCAAGTCCTCTACGGCTTCATCCGTCAACGGGTTACGACGCTCGGGCTGATTGAACCAAACCGTCAGCCAGCCTTGTTCCAGATCTAGGGCCAGTGTCTTTGTTTCAGGTAGTGTCGCCATGATTACATCCTCGCTACGCCGAACGCGTTCGGCCGTGTTTCACGCAGCCGAGCCTCTAATACCGTCTCCAAGCAGAAAGCCAAGACCTTTCGCGTATCGCGCGGATCAATGATGCCGTGATCGAGCACTCGGCCGGAGGTATAGAAGGCGTCTTCTTGCGCGTCAAAGTGGGCTCTGATGGCCGCCGCTTGCTGCTCGAGCATCTCCTCGGGCACCTCCTGACCTTTTCTCGCAGCCCCGACACGCGCCACCTCAGACATAGTGTCCGCGGCGCTTTGCCCTGCCATGACGCCTGTACGCGCATTGGGCCAGGCAAATAAGAAATCCGGCTGATAGGACCAGCCGCACATGCCGTAGTTACCCGCGCCAAAACTGGCACCGATGTAGAGCGAAATCTTGGGGACACGGGCGTTAGAGACTGCCTGAATCATCTTCGAGCCGTGCTTGATCATGCCCGCTTGCTCGTACTCTGTGCCCACCATGTATCCGGTAGTGTTGTTGAAAAACAGGATGGGCATATCTGCAGCATCACAGAGCTGAATAAACTGCGCCGCCTTCGTGGCACCATTGGGATCAATGGGGCCGTTGTTACCAATGAAGCCAAAACTGATGCCGGTGATGGATGCATAGCCGCAGACGGTCGAGACACCGTAGCGTGACTTGAACTCTTCGACCGAGGAATCATCGACAATACGCGCCAGCACTTCACGGAAGTCATAGGGCACTTTTGGGTCGACGGGGATAGCGCCCGCGAGTTCTTCGGCTGGGAAACGCGGGGGTTCATAAGGTCGTCGGACCACCGTGGTAACTCGCTTATTCCAGTCGATGCTCTTCATGACCTCACGCGCTTTGAGGATCCCGTGCGCGTCATCTTCGACAAGGTATTCGACAACACCCGAGACGCTCGAGTGCATTTCGGTACCGCCTAACTCGCGATCATCCGCTTCCTCTCCGGTTGCGGCCTTTACGAGGGCGGCGCCACCCAGCGCGGCCATACCGTTTTCCTTTACACCAATAACGTAGTCGGACATGCCCGGCATGTAAGCGCCACCCGCTGTTGAACCGCCGTGCAGCACCACCATGGTAGGAATGCCAGCTGCGGACAATCGCGCCAGATCGCGAAACACGTTGCCGAAGCGCGACCATAACTCCACCTTGTACTTCAGCAAGTTGGCGCCAGCAGACTCCACTAAGTGGATGACCGGAAGTTTCTGACGCATGCACATCTCGAGAATGGACGTCGATACGAACCCGGTCGACTCGGTCGCGGCGCCCGCCGAGATACCCGAGTCATCGACCCAGATCATGCACCGAACACCCTCGACAAACCCAACACCCACAATGACCGAAGCGCCGGGGACACTTGTTTCACGGTCGGGATTTTCAACGCAATAGTTCGCCATGGAATGCATCTGCAGAAATGGCATACCTGGATCCAATAGCCGCTCCAAGCGCTCGCGAGGCGACAATTGCCCCCTTGCCCTAAAGGTTTTCAGGCGCTTATTCGACGCATCAATGGTGCGTTGTTCGAGTGATCGCCAGTGATCAATGAGCTCGAACATGCTGGATCTGTTTTCTTTGAAACTGTCGCTTGCGGGCTGAACAGTCGACGAAAGCACTGCCATATCAGGCCTCCAAAAGTTGTTGTGGAATCGCAATTGGGGTATCGAGCAGGACCTGGGCATACGCTTTTGCCTGAGGGTCATTCCTCAGACTTGCTATGCCGCCACCACCCAACGCGTTGTGAAGTAGAAAATTTAACGCCGGCAAACCGGGCATGTAGTAACGGTCAATGCCCGGCGACGTCATAAAGTGCGCAAATCGATCGCCGACGTAATCAGCCGTTAATTTCGCGGCTATCCACGGCAAGTACTCGGGCTTACGCGCAATAATGCCTATGTTGGCCTTATCGCCCTTATCGCCGGACCG
>WTJR01000188.1:0-1565 GCA_011524755.1 Halieaceae bacterium
ATCGAAGCGGGTGATTTCGGCACATTGGGTGGCCTGGATACCGACACCTCAGCTCGGGTCAAAAAAGCCGATGGCGGTGTGTTTGAGGGCTTGTTCGCGGTGGGTAATTGCTCGGCAGCTATCTTGCCGACTTATCCGGGTCCCGGAGCAACCTTGGGTCCCGCAATGACCATGGCTTATCAAGCCGCGTGTCACATGAACGCCTAGGGGGCTGCGATGTTGGATTTAGAGTCAATTGAACTGATCAAACAACTAAAGGCACGCTACTTTCGCTTTCTTGATACGCGCAATATCGAGGGGCTGCAGACTGTCTTTACAAGCGATGCCACCGCGTCTTTCGTGGGCGGTGATTATGACTTTCAGCTGGACGGCTGGGATCAGTTGGAGGCCTTTTACAAGAAGTCATTCACCGGTCAGAACTTCGGCATGCACAACGGGCATCACCCGGAAATCTGTGTCGATGGCGATACCGCGACGGGTATCTGGTACCTGCAGGATATTTTTGTCTCTCTCGAGCATGACATCACCATCACGGGGAGTGCGCTCTATGAAGACGAATATCGACGTGAGGATGGCGAGTGGCGAATCGCGCGAACCGGTTATCAGCGGCTTTGGGAAGAACATCATAAACGCGGCGACAATGTTCGCTTGCGGGTGAAGCCAATCGCCGACTAAGGTGAATGGAAGAGTAAGAGAGGATTGAATATGAGAGATGTAGTGGTAGTCGATAGTGTTCGCACGGGTTTGGCGAAGTCATTTCGTGGGAGTTTTAACTGGACGCGTTCTGATGATATGGCGGCCTTCTTGATCGATGCGCTGATCGACCGGAACCCCAATTTCGATCCGGGTGAGGTCGATGACATCATCTTGGGCGCGGCAAACCAGTCGGGTGAGCAAAGTGGCAATCTCGCACGCATGGCCTCTTTTTTATCGAAGCTACCCATCGAGGCGACGGGCACCACAGTGAATCGATTCTGTGCCTCGGGACTCCAGACAATCGCAATGGCGGCAAACCAAATTGGTTCGGGCTATACCGATGTGATGATGGCGGGCGGCGCGGAGTCCATCTCGATGCGCGTGCGCCAGGAGGAAGGTAAGTACCAGCAGAACTGTGCTTTGCTCGAAAACAAGCCTGAAGTGTTCATGCAGATGGGCAACACAGCTGAAGTGGTCGCTCGTCGATACAACGTTACCCGCGAGTCTCAGGATGAATATGCGCTGCAGAGCCAGCAGCGTTACGCTCAGGCCGTCGATGCCGGTGCCATTCAGGAAGAGATCGTACCGATGCCTGCCACCATGAAGTTGGTGAACAAGGAGACCGGTGACGAGACATTCAAAGATGTCATGGTCGATCGTGACGAGTGCAATCGGGTCGACACCACGCTCGATGGACTCTCCATGCTCAAGCCAGCGTTTGAAGAAGGTGGCAGCGTCACTGCTGGTAACTCATCACAACTGAGCGATGGCGCCTCAATGACGCTGCTCATGAGTGCTGAACGCGCAGAGCAATTGGGTGTCGAGCCCCTGGGTTATTTCCGCGGTTTTGTTACTGCCGGCTGTGAACC
>WTJR01000188.1:1665-3782 GCA_011524755.1 Halieaceae bacterium
GTTCTGCGTGAGCTGAAACGCACCGGTGGTCGTTACGGCGTTGTGACCATGTGTGTTGCGGGAGGCCAGGGTGCTGCCGGTTTAGTCGAGGCCTGCTGAAACTTTTGCGCACACAAACAAAAAAGGCGCCTGTGGCGCCTTTTTTATTGGATTTTCATCGGGTATGCCGATGAATCAGAGAATGGCAGGCAGCTGCTTGGTCAGCGGCATACGCTCCTTCACCGCTTGGCCCGTTAGCGCAAAGCCAAGTAGGTCTCCCTCAGGGCTGTGGAACAAGGCTTTAACGTCCTGCCCATCAGCCTCAATGGTCCACTCACCTTCGGCGTCACGCCCTACGGGTGACACACAGACTGGGCAGGCAGGTGTTTTAATGGTCACGGGCATAGCAGGGTAGGCCACTTCCGTCGGTGTACCAGTTAGCGTGGCCGCTAGCGCACGCGCAGCTGCCATGAGCGGTGCGACGTAGACCAAGACGTGGCCTTCCACTTCGGCACAGTCGCCAATGGCGTAGACATTCTCGACATTGGTTCGCAGGTATCGGTCCGTTTTAATGCCACGTCCGCACTCAATGCCTGCGTCAGCCGCAAGTTGCGTTCTGGGGCGAACACCTACTGCAGACAGTACGGCGTCGGCTTCGATGGTTTCGCCGTTATTAAGGGCAACGGTATAGCCGCCCTCGGATCGGTTGACGTCCGTTGCCAATGGCCCGAAATGGAAGCGTGCGCCTTTTTCTTCTAACGCTCGCTGAACAGCGCGTCCTGCGGTTTCAGGTAACAGCGTAGGTAGGCAGTAATCCATTGGATCGACGGCTTCAACCGTGAAGTCACCATTGAGAAGGTCATTAGTGAACTCGCAGCCAATGAGTCCAGCGCCAATAACGGCGACTTTTTTGGCGCCCGTCTGCGTCAGTGTATCTCTGAACCGTCGGTAGTCATCGAGATCGTTAACCCCCATGACCTCATCGGCGGCATCTCCGCCCATGGGTGGGCGAATCAATTCAGCGCCCAGCGTTAGTACCAGGCTTGAGTAGGGCACTCGCTCTCCCGACGTCAGGACGACTTCACTTGAGGCCGTATCGAGCGACGCAACTTCGGTGCGTGTCCGCACGGTGACACCCAGGTTGTCTGACATGTTTTCGGCGGTTTGAGTGGCCAGTTGATCAGGCTCAAATTTCTTGGTGAAACCTGTTGAGATCATGGGTTTGGAGTAGTTTTCACCACCGTCGCGCGTGATGAGCGTTATGGCCGTATCTGCATCGGTTTTCTTGATGGCGTTAGCCAAGCTGTAAGCCGCAAGCCCAGAGCCGATGACGACAATAGGGTGCCCCGCAGGTCCGGTGTCGCTCGATGCAGACGCGTCCTCGGATTCTGCTTCATCGTCCGTGCCGGGAATCAGTTCGAAGTCATCTTTACCAACACCGCAATCGGGACATGTCCAGTCGTCGGGTACGTCAGCCCACTTTGTGCCGGGCGCAATGCCATCATCGGGCCAGCCTTCTTTCTCGTCGTAGATCAAACCACAAACGATGCATTCCCACTGAGCCATGAACAATCCTTTTAGTCTTTCTCGAGCCTGAGATTGCGGCGCTCCGGAGCACCGCTACCAAATGAGCCGGCAGTCTGCCCAAAATCTATTGTTTCGTCATCCACTTGTCGGACTAACGGCAAAGAAAACCTTCCCTGCACTAGAAATGTTTTAAAGCGGTTGGTGTTTCAGACCGTTGTTACCCAGTAAAGGCTGCCTAGGCTCAGAGCCGACCAAAGCACCAGTGCCATGCCAATCAATCGAGGGCAGATCGTCTTGAGCGACTCCAGAGACATCTGTGAGCCGATGAGGAATAGAGCGAGGCCAAATAGGCTCTTGCTGATCAGTGAAAACACACTGGTGACGTCCCCATCGAACTGGAAGTAGCCGCCAATCAGACTGGCAATGATGAAGCCAGTGACGAAGACCGGTATCCGAATCTCGTTGGCGCTAATGCGCTTCATCGAGTAGCTCGCCACGATTATCACCGGGATGAGCCACAAAATTCGGAGGATCTTTAATGTCGCGGCGGTCGTGAGTGCCTCGTCGCCATACGCGGCAGCTGCGCCCACGACGGAAGAGGTGTCGTGAAT
>WTJR01000188.1:3882-8914 GCA_011524755.1 Halieaceae bacterium
GGCGGATAGCTATCGACGAAGCTGATAGAGGCACTGGTGTGGGGCAAGTGATTTGCCACTATGGCTTTCATCTTTTCTTTTGCCTGCGCCAACTGCTCACGCGATAGCGCTCTGATACCGCCGTCTACGATGACTTCACTGGGGACGACATTCGTTTTTCCAAAGGTCGTGCCCCGATTCTGAGCAGAATCATAATTGACGGTGGTTCCGCCTTGAATGGTGCCCGCATTGAACGTTAAACCGTAGTCACCGCGAACCTCGTTATAGAACGTATCCAGAATTCTCGCAGCTTCATTGATGGCACCAGCGCCCACGCGTTCGCTGAAGACGCCAGAAGAGTGGGCTTGCCTACCCGATACTTTCAACATCCAGCCACTGGAACTGCGTCGGGCGATGGTTGCCCAGTCAGAACCTTCGGTTGTAATCGCACCCTCAAAGCCCAGGGTGATATCAGCCCATTTTCCGGCCTCTATGAGATCTTTGCGACTAATGGACAAGGGTTTGCCTGTCATCTCCTCATCGCCTGTGTAGGCGACGGTGACAGCAATATCGTCTAAGGCACCAATGTGCTGAAGTGCTTTTAATGCATAGACGAGGACAGCATTACCGTCCTTCATATCGCTGATGCCGGGACCGCGCCCAATGTTGCCTTCGCGTGTAAACGCCTGGAATTCGTCATCTGACTCAAAAACCGTATCGAGGTGTCCGATGAGGAGGAACTTTTTGCCTTTACCTTCCTTGCTGGCAAACAAGTGACCTGCGCGGTCCATCTCAGGGGGCATCTCGATCCAGCGCGTCGCCAAGCCAAGCGCTTCCAGTTCGCGTGACATGACGTCCCCAACGGCACGAACGCCGGCGTGGTTCATCGTCCCGCTACCAATGTTGACGGTTTCAGCCAGCAGCTCAATCGCCTCGTCTTGGTGCGCATCAATCCAGTCAACCATGGCTTGTTCCTTGGCTGACAGCGACCCTGAATGTGTTACGGGCGCAAGGGTGACGCTGAGAAATAGGGCGCTTAGTAGCGACGCACGTTGAATCAAGTTCATACGGATCTTCCTCACGATTAACGTATCTGATGCTGTGGCTGATTGTGCCACCAGAGTGTGGGCGCCGGGCGCGATCCGGTCACTTCCTCACCGAGGTCAGTGGCACGATAGAGTCGCCCATTTACCATGACGTGCGTGATACGGTCGGTGCTCTTCACGTCCTCGAGCGGGTTGCCATCGACCACCTGTAAGTCCGCCAGTTTCCCAGTTTCAATTGAACCCAGATCAGCATCCATGCCGAGGTAGCGCGCCGGGTTAATGGTGGCTGTTGCCAGCATCTGCATTGGGCTCATGCCTCCCTCGGCAAAGCTCCACATTTCCCAATGCGTTGCCAGCCCCTCCCGCTGTCCGTGAGCACCGGTGTTGACCAACACACCGAGCTCCATCAACTCTTTTGCTACGGCTGCCGCATCATCATCGCGGAAGTCTGGCTCGGGAGCTGTGACCCGACGAACGGCGCGCGGTTGCAATACGGTGGGCGGCACAAAGTGTGACAGTAGGGGGTGCTTCCAGACTTCGGTGTCTCGGTAGAAGCGATCCTCGGAGGTCAACCCGCCATAGGTCACGCTCAAAGTGGGCGTGTACCCAACACGGGTGTTCGACCAGAAGTCGCGGACGTCATCATAGATTTTTAAGGTCGGAATGTTGTGCTCGATGCCTGTCGAACCATCGGCCACGAGATTCATGTCCATGTTGTAAAGTGAACCGCCTTCAGCAACCACCAACATGCCGGCATCACGAGCGGCCTCAATGACCATTTGTCGCTGCGCTCGGCGGGGTTGATTGTAGTTTTTAACACTGATGGCCCCCTGAGCCTTGAGGCGATCAACCACGGCTTTGGCGTCATCGAGCGACTCGATCGGGTCGAAGCCAGTGCTTTTTGCCCCGTAGATGATTTCGCCGGTTGAAAAAATGCGCGGTCCGATGATCTTGCCCGCGCGTTGATATTCAGCGGCTGGGAAGACTTGAGCGGCTCTGCTTGAGGGGTTGTGTACAGTCGTGACACCGAGCGCCAGGTGCGCGAGGAGCGACCAGTTATTTTGAGGGATAATGTCATCCCGGCCGTAAGGGCCGTGTGCGTGCGCATCAATATAGCCCGGCATGAGCGTCTTTCCAGCCAGATCGACCTGCCTTGCACCGTCTGGGATAGAAACGTCACCCGTGGCGCCCAGGGCGACAATGCGATTGTCCTCAACGATGACAACGCCATTGTCGATGACGTCTCGTGCCGAGTTCATGGTGATGACGCGAGCATTGGTGAAGGCCACAAGTCCTCGGGGACGATCGGAGTCCACTGACAGGCTGAGATCAGCGATCTGCTGGGCTTCGTTTGCACCGGTGCCCAAAGAGCCATCGACGTTGTACTGGAAAAAGCGCGGACCTACGCTCCATGTCAGCGAGGTGCCATCAGCGCTCCAGTGAATGAATTCACCGCCCGGGGCACTCACACGCTCTGTGGCATAGGCAGCAGCGCCTGAGGCCGTATTCTCAATAGCTGATAGGTTTATGGAGCGACCAGTCATCGGCAGCGCCGCCACGTACAGACGACCCGCCTCACGATAAGCGACGTGCTTGCCTGCGGGCGACATGCGAATGACAGTGGCCAGGGGAGAGCTTGCGTGCGTTCGCACATCCTCACCATCATGATTCATGGAAATGAGTTCACTGGAAGCATCATCACTGCCGCGACCGACAGCCGAGCTCACGCGCTCGGTGGCGTAAATGCGGTCATTGGGACCGAAGTGGGGTGATCGTCCACGTCGGCTGACAAACTGAGCCTCGTCATCACCGAGCTCATAGACATAGATGCCGGGCTTTTTACCCCAGTGCGGGTTGGTTAGCGAACTGCCGCTCAGCTTGGCAAATAGCAGGGTCTCGCCATCGCTCGAAACGCTGAGATCGACATAGTGACCCGGCGTTGCGAGAACGTTCTTAGAACGTCCACCGCGGGCGCTGACTTTACGGACGGAGCCTAACTCGTCGTCCGACCAGGTCAGGTAAAACACCTCCTTCCCGTCGGGTGAAAACGCGGGTGAAAATTCGACCGCAGTCCCGGTGTCGCGCGTCAGGCGCTTGGCTTCTTCGCCGTCACGCTTGACGTAAAGCCGCCCCATGGACTCAAAGACCACGGACTCGCCATCGGGACTTTGCGTAGCAAACCGCGGCATGGTGGTCGTGAGGGTGTCGGGCGCAACATCGACCGCGACTTCAACGGCAGGATAAGCCGTGCGCGTGTCGTTAACCGAAAACGGAATTTGACGCGATTCACCCGAGGCAACGTCGACACGCCAAATATGGCCTTGCGACCAATAGACAATGGAGTCGCCATCGGGCGTCCAGGCCATGGTGGGATAGGCGCCCTGAACCGCCCAGGTTTCCTGCATGTCGGGGTCGAGATCATCAACCAGCATGGTTTGCTCGCCTGATGCGAGATCCATGACAAACAGTCGCGAAGCGGCGCGCACGCGTTTCACGAAGGCGAGTGTTTTACCGTCGGGCGACGGCGTGGGTCGAACAGCACCGCCCGCACCGCCAACAACTTTCTCAATTTCACCCGTTTGGAGGTCATAGCGTTTAATAGCCATGACTTCACCGTTACTGTCCTCGTGGTAAATAAAAGTATTTCCGGGTGTCGTGTTCTGGATGTAGAACACCGACTCTCCATCAGCGCTAAAGGTCGGTTCACCCAGTTCCTTCTGGAATGCGGGGCTTGGTCGCTTTACCAGCACAGAGCCTTGTAGGTTTCCTCGCGTCAGGGCTTGATCGACGTTGGCATCGTAAAGCCATACTTCGCCGGTTCCGAGTGATCGTGAGGTGGTGAAGTGCTTCTTCGCTACTAAATAGTCTCCTGACGGATGCCAACTCGGATTATTAAGTAAGCGGAAACTTTCGTGGGTTATTTGGTGCTTGTTGTCTGGATTGGCCAGGTCCATAACCCAAATGTTGTCTGCGCCGTTACGGTCGGAGGTAAATGCGAGAAAACGACCATCGGGACTGTATTGCGGTTGTACTTCCCACGCATGACCGCTCAGCAGCGGTATCGCTTCACCACCCGTAATCGGTATCTGATAAATGTCTCCCAAGAGATCGAAAGCAATGTGCTGCCCATCGGGTGAGACATCGAGGTTCATCCAGGTCCCTTCAGTCACATTGAGGTCGATTTCTTGAACCTCCGCCGAGTAGCTCGGCGCTGAGACATCCCACGATGGTGTCTCAGTCTCCTCCGATACTGTCAGACCCGATACCGTGAATAGGCTGGTAAAAACGAAGGCTTGTTTTGTGAGTGAGGTGCGAGAAAAGCGAGCATTGCGCATACAAATTCAACCGTTGTGATGAGTATTTTTGTTGCTTATTAGTTATCACACTGCGCGAGCGTTTTCGACCTTAACTTTGTGTCAATCGAGATGGTGTATGGTGAAAACAGACCGATGGTTGTATCCACCAGACTAGTCGCTGTTTGCAGTTGGTCTCAGCCAGTGGTTTTGGTTATCACCCAGTCAAAGAAGACGTGGAGGGCGTCGAATGCTAGCAACGCTTGATTGGCTCGTCGTGGCAATTTACCTGTCCGCTTTGGTGGCCATGAGTCTGTATTTGTCACGACGCCAGGAGACTGCTGAGGACTACTTTGTTGCCGGTAACAGCAGTGGCCCGATCAGTATTGCGCTCTCCGTTATGGCAACACAGTGCTCGACCAACAGTATTCTCGGTGCACCTGCGTTTGTGGCCTTTGTTGTCGGTGGTGGACTCGTCTGGCTGCAGTACGAGCTAGCCCTGCCGTTAGCGATGATTTTTATCGCCATATTTCTAATTCCCGTGTTCCATCGGCAGCGTTTGGTGTCGGTTTACCTTTATCTGGGGCGGCGTTTTGACGATAAAACGCAGCTACTCATCAGTGGGATGTTTCAGTTGTCGCGGGCTGCTGTGGCAGGTATCACCGTTTATGGCGTGGCAAGCATGATCGCCATCACGACGGGGCTTTCGTTTGC
>WTJR01000061.1:0-18878 GCA_011524755.1 Halieaceae bacterium
ATAACCCATGAGTGCAACAAGCGCGGCAAAAGTCTTGAGGTTTTTCATCTGCGATTTATCCTGCGTATATCGTTTGGTAGGGAATATCCTGCCTTAAATTTGGCATCCAATCATCCTTTGAAACACGTATGCATTTGCACATTAAGCTATTGAGCTTCATCCTTGCTGTCTTGGTAAATTTGAGTTGGGCGGAGGTCACACCCACATTGAACAGCGACGCCATCAAAGCGACTTTCGGCAGCTATGGTGTAGAAGTCATCAGCCAGAGTGAGTCCACCCGGGTTGCCAACCTCTACAGTCTCAGCGGCGACGCCAAAATTTGCCGAACACTGGCAGTCACCGAGTTCGTCTTGCCCATGGATCCTGCGCTTACAGAGGCGCACCGATTGATCAGGGCTGGTGGCAGCATTGGCGCAACGCTACGTTCCGCCGGTTTTACCATCAATAAAAAGCTACTGATCAAAACGGAAACCGCAGCCGGCCATGAATTTGTGAGTCTTACCCATGGCTCAGTGCTAGTAGGAGCACCGCTGTACACCAAGGTCTACGCCTTATTCGCGCAGCGAGGTGGTCTTCAGATACCTTACGCGGTTATCGCGGAAGCTTATCACCCTGAGCACTTCCCGCCCGCACATGAAGAGTTCTCTGAAGAGCCGTCACTGCAACAAGCGGCCGATCGAGCCTTAATGGCCCTGCGTGCAACGATTGATCAAGGGCAGATCAAGAGAAGCCCAGCTGCATAACAAAGGTGAGCGGGAAGCCAAATTGCTGGGCTCGTTCGGCAGCAGCGAGTCTGTCGTCACCGGCAAGCGTCGCAACCCATAGATTGGTCGATCGCGCGCCTGATCGGCAATAAGCCAGTACCTTTTCATCCCCATTCATTGCCTCATCCATTGCGTCGAGGTCATCGCCCGGGAATGACATCGCGTCGACTGGGTAACGAACAAACTGAATACCTGCGAGCTCACAGGCCGCCGCTATGGCATCCATGGAGGGTTGGTTTGGCTCCTCATTATCGGGGCGATTACAAATAATGACCTGATAGCCGTGCTCGGCGAGCGCCTGGACGTCCTCGGGCTGAATCTGTCCTGCGACAGATAGGGAATGGGTAAGTTCTGCGACAGGTGTCATGTGCGAGTCCTCCGACCAGCGATCAGTTAAATGTCCGTTTGTTTTCTAGTTAATAAGACCGAATGTTGTGTTCAAGACCGAAATAATATCGTCTCTGGGACTGTCGGATAGTGCGAGCGGCGCGCCGGTAATCGTCTCGGCCAAGTCAACATAGGTTTTGGATACATCGAGCATCATTTGCGCAGGCAAAACGGTGTCGCTGGCGAAGCGATAGCGTTCATCCATACGATTCTTGTTAATGAGCACATCAGGATCGGGCGCAAAACTTAGCAATGCTTGGCGAAACCCCTCTTTGCTGTTTTCTACGACTTGTCCCGTTTTATAGGCGGACGCGTCCCAAATGCGAGAAGAGTCGGGCGTTCCCACTTCATCCATATAGATCAGCTCGTTGACGCCATCGCGATTTTTGGCGTAACCAAACTCAAATTTCGTATCGACAAAAATCTGACCATGCGGCAGCAGTGCATCGGAAATCTGCTCGAACCCCGCCGCTAGAAGAGAAGCATAGTGGTTTACATCCGACGGTTGGTTGAATTTGAATGCTTCCCAATGCGCGAGCAGCGTCTCCTGACTCACGTTCACATCGTCAACGGCAGGCACACCCGGAATGCCCTCCATAACGCCTTTGGTGGAGGGCGTTATCAGCAACTGCTCGAGTCGCTGGTCTCGCGTTAAACCATCGGGTAGCTCGATGCCGCAAAAATGTCGCTCGCCCTGCTCGTAGGCACGCCACATTGAGCCCGTGATGTACTGGCGCGCAATCGCTTCAATGAAAATAGGCTTTGCGCGCTGGACGATCCACACAAGGGGGTGTGGCGTCTCCAGAATATGGCTACGTGCCAAGCCGTTTCGCTTGAACAACTCAAACCAGTGACCAGAAATGGCGTTTAGAGCGGCGCCCTTGCCGGGCACTCCGTCCAAACCATCCTCGGCGCGCCACATGCATTCGAACGCAGATAAACGGTCACTGATAATCATGACCGCCAATTCAGCTGTCTCTGGAACGTCGTAGTCACGTACGCGAATTAAGCGCTGACTGTCCTCAGCAGTGAGCCAATAAACAGACCGCACCTTCCCTGAGTGCACTGGCTGATCAGTGCGAATGGGAAGGTCATCATTTTTTGCGAGAACGCGCACGAGCCCACCAGTCATTTGGATGTGGAACAATGTCTAATTGTCCGACAGACGGATCACTTTGACCAGACTGCTAAGGACGGTATCCTTCGCGACTCTCTCACCCAATCAAGGCAAACGTGACATGGCATCTGCAGCCTACAAACTATTTCCGGTCGTCTTAGCAACCTCGTTTGTGATGACTGCTCCGCTCGCCTCTTCGGAGTCATCGGAAGTAGCCGAGGACGGGCCATTGGAGACTGTAATCGTCACGGCGACCCGACAAGCCGTTGACGGTTTCGACCTGGGACAGGCCTGGGCAAACCTTGACGCATCGGATGTTGAGCGGATCGATCTGCAACACAGCAATCAGTTATTTAATCGCGTATCAGGCGCATGGGTTAGCCGGGGCAATGGACAGGAGTCGCTTATTTCGCTTCGCTCACCCGTCCTGACTGGCGCGGGTGCTTGCGGCGCCTTTTTCACGGGCGAAGACGGCATTAACCTTCGCGCTCCCGGGTTCTGCAATGTGAATCAACTCTTTGATGCCAACCTGCTCCAAGCGGGTGGTGTCGAGGTCATGAAGGGGCCCGCCAATGCCGTGTTTGGTTCAAACGCCATGCATGGAGTCATTAATGTATTAACCAAAAGCGCAGAGCAGACGACGCCTTCGATAGGTATACAAGCCGGCAGTCGTGATTTCATCCGAACACGAGTGTCACTCACTAACGGTGGCGTGGCGTTGAATGCCAATGCAACAAGCTACGGGGGCTACCAGGACGCGTCCGGCTACGATCAACAGAAAGCGACATTACGTTTCGACGGAACTAGCGGTGACTGGGACCTAACGACGGTTCTGTCCACCTCAAATTTGAATCAAGAAACCGCTGGGTATATTCAAGACGGCAAGGGTGCCTACAAGCGTGATGCGGCGCGACGCGTGAACCGCAACCCCGAGGCGTACCGAGATGCGCGATCCACACGTGTGTATATGAGGGCGCAGCGTGAAGTGAATGGACGACTGCTGACCGTAACGCCCTATTTACGCTCGAACCAGATGGAGTTTCTTCAGCACTACCTGCCTTGGAAGTCGCGGGAAATGAATGAGCATGACAGCCTCGGCCTTCAGGGAAGCCTCAGTGCAGACACCGACTGGGGTAACTACATTGTGGGTGCCGATATCGATCTGACAGACGGCGCGCTTAAGGAAGATCAGGCCGAAGCGTTTAGCCCTAATCAACCCGCGGGCATCCACTACGACTACACGGTCAATGCGCGAAATCTAGCGCTGTTTGGCCAGTTCGAGATGGCTGTTTCGGATACATTCACTGTGCAGGGCGGCTTGCGCGCTGAGAGCACCGAGTACGACTACACAACCCGCGCTGCCGCGGGTTCCGTCTGCGCAGCGACCGCGAGCAACTGCCGATTCTACCGACCGGCGAGTCGCTCAGATGATTTTTCCAATCTGTCGGGGAACGTTTCCCTGGTGTGGGCGCAAGATCAGCACCGGTACTATGTCAGGACTGCGTTGGGCTTCCGTGCACCGCAGGCCACTGAGTTGTACCGTCTTCAAGCGGGTCAAACCGTTGCTGACATCGAGGCCGAGGAAGCCACATCGATCGACATTGGCTGGCGTTACCAAAGCGAACGCTTCTCAAGCGATATCTCACTCTATGTGATCGCCAAGGATGACGTTATTTTCCTCGATCGTGACCGCCAAAGTGTAAGCGGTGCGAGCAAGGAACATCGCGGTATCGATATCGATTTGTCATGGGCGCTTAGCGACAGCCTGACGGCCACAATGAATGCTTCTTTGGGTGATCACAGCTATGACAGCGAGATCACACTATTAGGCTCGAGAGACTCCATTAGAGGCAACGACATTGATACCTCTCCCGCTCACTTCGGGAGCGTTCAGTTACGAAAAGATCTGACAATTAATGAGCGTCCCGCCTCAGTAGAGCTCGAGGCCGCCTGGGTCGACAAGTACTTTATCGACCCCAACAACCAGCACGAATACCCCGGGCATGAATTGTTCAACCTGCGAGGTAGCTGGTTCGTCTCGGAGCAATTGAAAGCCACATTGACGTTCACAAACCTTCTGGATGAAGGGTATGCTGAGCGTGCTGATTATGGCTTCGGCAACTACCGATATTTTGTCGGCGAGCCGCGGAGCGCCATGATCGGTCTCTACTACGCACTATAAGAACGAAAGACTTAACGGAACTCAGCATGAATCAATACGGTCCAGCCCTTGTTGTAGGGCTTTTGATTGGTGGCGCTATTTTATTGGACGATGTGATTACGCCACGACATCCCCACCCCGCCATGATGATTGAGGCGCATGACATGGGCCCCATGCCCATGATTCGCAAGGAAATGCGAATTGGCAGCCCCGGTGAACAAGACGAGGGGCCCCACAAAAAGGTTTGGATTCAAAAAAGTGGCGATGGTGTCATTGAGATGAGCGAGGAGATGGAAATCATCGTGCTTGCGGACGACAGTGATGTTACTAAAGACGTCACCCTTGTGGAGGTTCACGTTGATGGTGAATCGAAGAGTGATCTTGGTGACGCCGTAAAGGCCATCGTGGAAAAAGCCAGAGCTGAAGGCAGAAAACCATCGCCGGAAGAATTACGAGCAGCCATCAGAGGCGCCATGGGTAGCGCTGATGAGCCGAAATCCGTTGATGTTGAAATTCAGATTGAAAAATCGCCCTGACGAGCTGTTCGTCTTAAGCGAAGCGGCTTAGGTAAAGGTTCCTAGGCAAACGGCCTCAAGCCAACGGCCCTTCTCACTTTATCGAGCAGGGCCACACTCTCAGGACGAACGCGCTCTGCACCCTCTCTGAGGATGGTTTCCACTTCACCCGGGTTCGCCATAAGCCGATCGTATTCATCACGAGCGGGCGCAATCTCGTCGTTGACCCGTTCGAATAGACGCTTTTTCGCCTCACCCCATGCGAGACCCGCCTCGAACGCAGTGCGCATCTCCTGACGCTCTGCTTCATCCGCAAAGGCGCACCAAATTTGAAATACAGCAGACGTGTCCGGGTCTTTGGGTTCACCGGGCTCGAGTAAGTTCGTCTTAATTTTATTGATCGACTTCTGCAACTGCTTAGGGGTGCCAAACAAGGGAATGGTATTGCCGTAGCTCTTGCTCATCTTGCGTCCATCAAGTCCCTGCAGCACGGCCACATCGTCATCAACCACGGCCTTGGGTAATACAAATGTCTCGCCGTAGTGGTGATTGAAGCGAGCAGCGATGTCTCGGGCCATCTCGACATGTTGAATTTGATCACGCCCAACCGGTACGTCGTGCGCGTTAAAGATAAGAATATCGGCAGCCATCAGGATCGGATAGGAAAAGAGCCCCATCGTTATGGCGTAGTCAGGATCTTCTCCTGCCTCTTCATTCCCCTGCACCGCCGCTTTGTAGGCATGAGCGCGGTTCATTAAGCCCTTGGCTGCATTACACGTCAGAATCCAGGACAGCTCTGTTATCTCAGGTATGTCTGACTGTCGATAAAAGTGCGTCTGATTGGGGTCGAGACCCAAGGCAAGCCAGGTCGCGGCAATTTCGCGGCTCGACTGAGCCACAAGATTAGGATCTTGAGATTTGATTAAAGCGTGGTAGTCAGCGAGAAACAGGTAAGCATCGACGTCATCCTGCTTTGACGACTCAATGGCGGGACGAATCGCACCCACGTAATTACCCAGATGCGGCGTTCCTGTTGTTGTTATACCTGTGAGGACACGATGACGTGCCATAACGCTCTCCCCCGAAATCAAGCCACGCGATTGTAAAAGGCGGACAGTAGATCCACCAGCTTTGCTGGGTCGTCCGCGGCTGCAAGTTCACGAATAGAGTGCATGCCAAGTGTAGGAACGCCAATATCGGTTGTGGGAATACCTGTTTCGGTCGCCGTAATAGGACCAATCGTGCTGCCACAACCCATATCCGCTCGTACGACGAAAGACTGAACCGAAACACCTGCTCGCTCGGCCAGTAACCGCACTCGAGCAGCGCCCTCACCCGACGTTGCATAACGTTGGTTGCGGTTGATCTTGATAACCGGACCGCTGCCGAGCAACGGTGCGTGAAGCTCGTCGTGTTTCGTGGGGTAATTGGGGTGAATAGCATGTGCGTTGTCGACGGACAGCATCCAACTCGCTTGGCGTAGCGCACGATCATCAACGGGATCTGGAGCAATAGCTCGCAGCACATCGTTCAGCATAGGGCCCTGCGCACCAACAGCTGAAGCACTGCCAACTTCCTCATGATCATTAGCCACAAAGAGGTTCCACTCACCACTGTCGGCACTGTTAATGATGGCCTGCAAACCACCAAAGCAACTCAGCAAATTATCGAGGCGCGCGGATGCAATGAAGTCATTGTTTAAGCCAACGAATCCTGGTGCCTGCGTGTCGTAAAGCGACAGCTCCCAGTCGAGAATCTTTTTGATATCGAGATCCGGGTACTCTGCGGCAATCTGCGCTGTCAGCATGGCGTGGATATCGAAGTCACCATCACCTGAGCTCAGCGATACCAGCGGCAACATATCGGTCTGCGGATTGACTGTACGGCCCTTGTTGGCATCCCGGTCCAGATGGATCGCCAGCGACGGGATGACCGCAATCGGTGCCTTGAAATCGATCAATCGAGAGACCAGCTCTCCCGTGCCTGTCTCAAAAGACACTTTTCCCGCCATCGACAGATCGCGGTCGAACCAGGGGTTCAACAATGCCCCTCCGTAGACGTCAACGGCCAGAAGGTTGCAGCCAAAGCGATTCACGGACGGATTCGGGCGAACCGAGAGATTGGGACTGTCGGTATGGGCACCCACGAGTCGTAGTCCCTGGGATAGATCCTTGCCCGCTGTGAACGCAATCAAACTGGAATCATTGCGAACCGTGAAGTACTTGCCGCCCGCCACGATCGGCTCTCGACTTGCATCACTCCAAGGCGCGAAACCGGCGGCGAGCAGTCGCTCTGCCATCACACCCACTGCATGGAAAGGCGTGGTCGCATCCGTCAAGAAACTCAATAAATCAGTAGTTACACTGTCTTTTGTCATACAAACACCAAGATAGAAAACAGGATCAAAGCCAAGAGCACACGGTATATCACAAACGGCATCATCCCGACGCGAGTAACCAGTCCGACGAAGAACGCTATGGTCGCGTAGGCACTAACAGCAGCTACGAGCATGGCAATCAACGTTATGGCCAAATTGGTCGAGCTGAAGAAAAGCTCAAACTCTTTGACCAACATCAGCAGGAGCGCGCCCGCGATAACAGGAATCGACATCAGAAACGAAAACCGTGCCGCTGTTGCGAGGTTGTAGCCTAAAAACAAGGACGCCGTAATCGTCACGCCAGAGCGTGACGTGCCAGGAATTAGCGCAAGCGCCTGTGCCAGACCAATGACTAGCGCATGATCGAGCCGGCTGATCGGCTGCTCATCCGCGCCTGCGGCACGATATGAGTAGGAGACACCTAGGAGCAAACCGAACAGTAAGGTAGTAGTGGCTATGACACCGATGCCTCTCAAGTACTGATCGATGACATCCGAAAAAGCGATGCCAATGCCTACCGCAGGCAGCGTAGCAATCAGCAGCGCTGAGACTTCTCGACGCCGCAAGCTGACGTTATCCCCGGAGCCCAACAGTCCCATCAGTAGGGAGGTTAACGACTCACGGTAATAGACCATGACAGCCACTAAGGTGCCGGCGTGAACCGCCACATCAAATGCCAAGCCTTGATCAGGCCAGCCCAGGAGCTGTGACGGCAAAATAAGGTGCGCTGAGCTTGAGACCGGCAGAAACTCTGTTAGCCCTTGGATCAACGCAAGAAAGAGTGCCTGAAGACCATCCATCAGTGGCGTTTCCCCTGCTCCGACAGCTTCTTCCAGCCAATGTCTTGCTGCACGTAACGTGGCTCCAGTAGGTGGGCTTGAGTTAACAATGCGTCATCGGGCATATCAAGGAGATGAAGTGCGGCGAGCGATGGCCTTGGGCGTGCCTCTGGGTCTACGCGAGAAAAAGTCTTATCGCTGTGCTCTGTCGTAATGAGCTCGGCGCCGTCGCCAGCAATAACCACCTTGCTGACTTCCATTGCATCAAAAGCCTCACCCGATGGTCCCGTCAGGTCAGCCACCTTCGATACCGCGGGCTGAGTCAGTGGACGAAGCGTCGTCCCGTCTGATGCAAACCAGGCCCAATAGACCTGCCCAATCTGGGCATCAATGGCACTGAGGACAAGATCGCCTGCACTGTGCGCGGTCGCTCTCGCCTGCGCTTCGAGTGAACAAAAGGGGTAAATCGGAAGATCGAGCGACCAGCCGAGCCCCTGAGCAACACCAACTGCAACGCGTATTCCGGTAAACGAGCCCGGACCGACACCACAGGCAATGACAGACACCGCCTCTGAGAGCGATTGTCCTTCTAAGAGCTCGTCGATCATCGTCAAAATATGCTGGTTGTGCGCGCGCGGTAGATCGCGTTGGATCTCCTTGATATCGGCGTCGTTAACCAGCGCAACAGAACACAAATTGGTTGCCGTATCGATAGCTAGGACTGAAGCGTAATGAGATGTCGTACCCATGGCGCGCAATCATCGCACACTGAGCGTCAGTACGCAGTGCATAGGACATCGCAAATGCGATAAATACCGTTTATGCGCCGGTGATGTGAAGTGCGATAAATAAGAGATGCGCAATGACCACGCCCGTGGTCAATCGAACCCGCATGCGGCGGTACCAAACCTCCAATTGGGAGATTCTGACTTCGTACCAAAGCAGCGCAATATAACCGAGCATCAGAAACACCGACGCCATCATGGCTTGCGCAGTGAGGATAGATGCGACACCGAATAGGACCAAGCCATTGCTTACCACAAGTGTGCTCACCGAGGACGCACTCTCTACCCGCTGTTCCTGCCCCCACAGAGCGCCCGCTAGAAAGGCAAAAATAGCCAATGAGTAGATAACGAAGCCCTGAATCGAGAGCGATCTTGGCCAATCCTCCATGACGCTAAAGCCAATGCAAAAGCCAAAGAAAGGCAGCAACCCGGAATAGCCAAGCAGTTGCGTCGTTACTCGACTGGACATACAACCGATTCCTGAGGATGGCGAATGATAGTAAGCAGGATCCCGCCAACAGGCAGCCCGAATTTCTTCAACGTTGATTCGTTGATCAATACATTCTCACTCACGAGATACATACGGTCATCCACCGCAACGTCAATGCTCCCATCCGACAACTGGATGGTTAAAACGTAATCGAGGAACATCGTATTGCCGGATACAGACGCCTGTCCTACACCCTTAACATCGCCCGCCGTGGCCTCGTAACGGCCCCCTTCTGTTTGACTCAATGTCCAAATGCGCGTTTGTTTTTCACCATCATCAAAAACGAAACGCTCGTCCAATGTCCCAACACCGTTTTGCCAGCAAGCGGTGATATCGGCAACAAAGGAGCGACTGGCGTAGCCCTTGTAGTCCTTGACTACACCATGGGCCGTTAGTGCACCAGCAAAGAATTGCTCAGGTGAAAAAGCAGGCTGGCGATCACGGTAATCTTCGACTGAAACGCTGGAACAGGCAGTCAGTCCGAGGGTAAAGAGGACAGTAATGAGGTGTCGCATAACGGCGCTCCTGACAGCAGGCAAAAAAAACCCCGGTCGAAACGACCGGGGAATCATAAAACCATCTGGGGGAAGATGGCTTGGAAACCAATCAGGTTGCGATTGTTACGAACCCTCAGAAAAGGTGGATCACCAATTTGCATCTTGGTGGGTGAAAAGCTGAACAAAAAAAGGTCGCTCGCGCACAGGGCATTGGACGGGCGTTCGATACGGGTGATTAGACTTGTATGAACTCGGCGACATGTCGCCGAGCAATGCGCTTTTCGCTCGCTTTAAGGTTTTCGTTTATTCGTAAAGCTAGAAGCGTTCCCCACGCTTGGGGTGCTTCTTCACCGGAAGATAGGCACACAAAAACGATCCGGGTTCACTAAACCCGGATCGCTCGCTTTGATTTTGGTGTGGTCTTAGATCAGAGTTTTGAGCTAAGCAGAACAGGTCGCTGAACTTCTAGCAGCTGCCACTTGGACTCGAAGCGTGTCTGCTGAAATGCATAAGTGACGGTAGACCCACGCGGTAGTTCTATACCTGACATGGTCATGTCCGCCGCTACGCGGCCACGCTTCGCTCGGCGCTTCATGGTGCATTCGGCAAGGTCGCCATGCTCTAACTCATGAAATCGAACGCGCAGCGTCTCATCGGAGTGCTCGCTGACACTGACCACTTCACCGGTCAGTACACAATCTTGGATAACCTCGGCGGTTGCTGCTGAGGTGTAGACGCCTCCAATCATGCAGAGGCCTATTAGTAGGTTCTTCACTTTCATCGTTATCTCCTTACGCCTCACGGCGTGCTATCGCTTCACAGCGTTTAGCGGAACTTTCCGCAACTACACAAGGTAGTTCATGTAACGTAAATGAAAATTAAGTGAAATAAAAGTGTAACAGTTAAAAATTTACAGTTTTTTTAGATAAAACCTGAACACTACTGGCTTGAAAAAACACTGCTCGGGTGCGAGGTCGTTAAGTCCAGAGCGATGACCTAGTCACTGGGGTCAGTTAGTTGGCGAAAAAAAAAGCGGCCTTCCGGCCGCTTTTTCCTTTCGAAGCATTGCGAATCAGAGCGAGCCGCTAATGGTCCAACCGGCCCACCATGGATCACTACCGTCCGGATTCACTGCACCCACAAACGGCGCCTCGTCAAAGAAGTCGGGATCCGCTGTCGACTCAGCGTAAGCACCATTAATGTCGGTCCAATTGATGGCCGCTTCAGCCGCAACCGCCTCCGGAGATCGCGACTCATACAAGGAACCAAGATCTGCCTCGACCGGCAGCACATTGACTGCGCCTGCTGACACATCGATGTTAGCCAAGGTCCCCTGAGTTTCATCCGCCGCGCAGTCATAAACCCAGTTGTTCAATACCAAGGCTGAGCCAATCAATCCCTCCGAATCGGCACCGTTCACGTTTACACACTGATTAATTGGCGTGCTGTTTCCGGAAGCGACTGCAACTAATGTGTTGTGGAAGAAACCGCCCGAACCCTTTTTGAAGTTTAGGATGTAGGGATCGTCTGCCTCTCGTTTGTCGGCCACAATAGTGACGTTCGACAGTGTCGGTTTTGAAAGCGGCGCAGCGGCTCCCTGGGTATCCATCTCAAAAGCCTCTCCTGAACCGTTGGGTGACTGTTTGACGATGATGTACTGCAGGTTGCCTTGGAACCCTTCATCCCAATCAACCGAATCATCGAGGTTATTGGTGAAGACGCCATGTTTCACATTGACGTTACCGCCGTAGAACTCGATGCCATCGTCAGAATTACCCTCGACTTGGATATAGTCCATGGTGGTTCCACTACCTACGGCAACCAGAGAAATGCCGTTGATCTCGTTACCTTCACTGAACTCGTAGCCGCCCTCGGCAACAACCACATACTTAAGGACGCCACTGTTATCCAACTCGTCGTATCCCCCGGCAAAGCCTGACTCGCCTTCGGAGTCGATGTTACAAGGGCCTGGATCGGCAGGACATTCGTTGTGCAGCCCGTATCCATGGATGATCAGGCCACCCCACTCTCCCGCGCCATCATAGCCATCATCATCTGATGAAAAGATAATGGGCGCGGACTTCGTGCCTTCGGCCATAATTTTGGAGCCACGAGTGATCACCATATTGGCAAAGGTCCCTGATTTACCAAAAATATTGACGCCGGGTTCTATCGTAAGCGTTACATCTCTTACCGAGGATCCGTCAGCGAGATTACCGTCAGCTTGAATTTCGCCATTTCCATTGCCCACGGTAACCCGTCCTTCCATGAGGTAGTCAACACCACCATTCAGCGTGAGATCTGAGACGATGGTTGGCGGTAAGAGGCACTTGCCATCAGCCTGTTCCGTGGTTGTTGCAGGACATGACGCCTCAGGGGCTGAGGGGTCACCCACTGACCCGTCAATCGTCCAGCCAGCCCACCAGGGCAACGAGGTTGACGTTGGATTAACCGCCCCCATGAATCTGACCGAATCAAGGAACTCAGCGTCCGCCGTTGACTCTGGCAATGAAGCGTTAACCGCAGCCCAATCCATTGCTGTGTCGAGAATCGCTTCGGGTGCTTGTGAAGCGACGTTGTTGTCGAGTTGTGCCGCGACAGCATTGATATTCAATGCGCCCGCCGACATATCAACATTTGCCAATGTCCCGCGATCACCAGCGGCAGCAGCACAGTCCTGAATCCAGTTATTCAAAACCAATGCTGTTCCAATGAGTCCCTCGGAGTCTGCTCCGTTGACGTTAATACATTGGTTGATAGGCGTTGCGTTCTCCGGAGCCACAGAGACAACTGTGTTGTGGAAGAAACCACCGGAGCCCTTTTTGAAATTCAAAATGTAAGGATCATCATCAACGCGCTTATCCGCAATGATCGTTACATTCGACAGTGTCGGTTTGGACAAGGGGGATGCGGCGCCCTGAGTGTCCATCTCAAAAGCCTCACCTGAACCCGTCGGTGACTGCTTTACGATGATGTACTGCAGGTTTCCTTGATAACCCTCGTCCCAATCTACCGAATCATCCAGGTTGTTAGTGAAAACCCCGTACTTCAGGTTGACGCTACCACCATAGAACTCAATCCCATCGTCCGAGTTACCCTCGACTTGGATGTACTCCATCGTTGTGCCAGAGCCCACCCCAATCAGAGAAATGCCGTTAATCTCGTTGCCCTCACTGAATTCGTAACCTCCTTCAGCAACGACGACATACTGCAAAATGCCGCTGTTGTCTGAGGCGTCATATCCGCCGGCAAAGCCAGATTCGCCCTCTGAGTCAATGTTGCAAGGCCCCGGTTCTGCAGGGCATTCGTTGTGATTGCCATATCCGTGAACGATCAAACCACCCCACTCACCCGATCCGTCTAACCCATCATCTTCACCAGACATGACGATGGGCGCATCAGCAGTGCCCATGGCCATAATCTTCGAGCCGCGGGTGATTACGAGATTCGCAAAGGTATTGGCCTTACCATACAACCGAGTTCCAGCCGGCATCGTCAGTGTCACGCTCTGAACAGGCGTACCATCGATTAGGTTCCCGTCGGCACCCAGCTCACCATTGCCGTTACCTACGGTGACCCGTCCCGATAAAATATATTCACGCTCAGCATCCAGCGTCATATCGGACGAGATAGTCGCTGGTAATTCACACAGTCCATTTGCATCCTCTGTCGTGCCCTCTGGACATTCGCTGGATGGCTCTGGCTCGGGTTCCGGTGCTGGAGCAGGAGCAGGTGCGGGGCTATCGGCAGCCGGCGCTTCAATAATAATGGTGGCTTGATCGCCCTCGCTGCATCCACCCAGTGATGCAAGGGCACTCGAAGCCAGTAAGGCTGAGACTAACTGCTTATTCATCAAAGTTTACTCCGTGGTGATTTAACGTCTGCTCTTTCCATTCAGTGCCTAAAAATCCCAGTCGATAGAGACCGAGACTTTTGTGCCCTTTTCATAACTCTGAAATGTCTGTCCACCCTGCGTGTACTCGAGTTCAGAGTTAAAAATGTTGTCTAACTTGGCTTTAAATGTGGCTGTCTCGCTGATGTCCCAGCGATAGACAAGATTGGCCTCCATTCTTGGTTCCAAATACACATCGGGCGCTCCCGATAACCCAACATCAGCGATCGATGCTCCGTTCTGGTTCACAAGGAACGTCAGCTGTTGTCCGTTAGAAAAATCGTCGTAACCGATAACGAGATTGGCCGTGTACTCGGGCTGACCCTGCAGCTCGCGAGGGTCATCATTGACGAGAGTGACCTCTGATTCGATTACCGACGCGTTGAAAGACACAAATAGACTTCGACTGTAGTCATCACTCAACAAAAACTCTTTGCGACCCTCAATCTCTACACCGGAAAGCTCGCCACTCTCGGCATTTCTGAAGGTTCTAGAATTACCGGCTGTTCCGGATGCCAGCTGAACAACCCGTTCGATTGGCTTATCAATATCTTTGTAAAACAGTGCTATCGATAGGCTGTCTTCTTCATTTGGGTACCACTCCCATCTCAAATCAGCATTTCGCACTGAAGCGACTTCTAGAAATGGATTGCCCCTAACTCGGAAGTTGAATTCGTTATCGTAAAAGACCGCGTTTGCTGCCTCTTTAAAGTCGGGTCTAGCCACGGTTTCAGAAACCGCAAGCCGCAACTGCTGATCGTCCCTGTAAAACCAATTTAGGCTAAGGCTCGGAAGAAGACTGTCCTCTTCAATGACTGATTCAACAGGCAGGCCCTCACCTGTGATAGCAAAGGTGTTGGTAACTTGCTCGAACATCTCGTAGCGCGCGCCCACAACAACTTGCCAGGTCGTATCAAACGTGTGGTCGTACATCGCATACACACTGTTGTAATCCAGCTCGGCGTCGTAGCTGTCGGACACCAGCGTTTTGTCATCAAAGACCAGACCCGTTTCACGGCTTGTTGTTATTCCACCCGTAGGGGATTGACTCGAGCCATCCGAATTACCGGTGTTTTGGCAAGAGGTTGCACCCGAGCCTGAACCACAGACGTAGACCACGTCAGAGACAAGTACATTTTCTGCCGACAAAAGGCCTTGCTGTGATTGATTAATGTTGAATCCGTAGGTTTCGCTATCCGAGTCCCGGTCGCGAAGGATCGCTTGCGCCCCGAACTTCATGCTTGAAAAGCTGGAACCGCTATCGAACACATCCCAAGTAATATCAAAGGAAGCGTCAAAATTATTATCGGTCAACTCATCGTATCGACGAGTGATTACACCTGGCTCCAAGAAAAAGCCCTGCATGGCGACACTCTGGTCATCATTAGCGCGGCCAAAATCGAAACCAGACTTCAAATCCTCTGGGTTGGTCGCGTTACTGGATGCCGTAAACGTGAAGTCTCTTCGGTCAGGAGCGTACATATAGGCCTGACTAGCGGTCACCTGCCACTCTCCGAAGATGGACCCATCTTCATTAATGAAGTGTGACCCCATGAGTTGTGCACTGGCGTACTGGCGCTCCGCCCACCCGATACTCTGGTTGTAGACAGCCTGAAATTCGTCACCCTCTTGACCCACTACCCGCTCGAGCATTGATTGGGTGTCACGAGATAAAACGGTGTTCAACTCGTAGGTGCTATTACCAATATTGACACCCAAGGAAACGAGCCCGCTGGCTTCTACGCTGTTAGAGACCTGCTCGTAGACGAAGTTGTTCTCAATAATTCCTGTGGGGGTATAACTATTTCTCTCACCGTTTTGACGCTGAGACCACTCGTTTGAGTAGTTGCCTGCGGCGTAGAAACCTACTTCGGCATCACCGAGATAAAAAAGATCACCAAATTCAATGCCGAAGCTGGCATTAGGTGCCGCGGTTTCGAAGGCGGGATCAAAACCATCTTTCAGCTGAATAGCCGCAAGACGACGAAGCTGTCCCTCAATTTCATCGTCGATTTCATAAACCGTGCCCGTTGAGGTGTCCTGAACCGTACCGATGCGGAGCGCTTCTGCAATGGCAAGCACGCTTATATCACGCTCACGTGTTCCATCATCCCAGCCAATTGCATCAAAGTCGCCGCTAAGGGGATCAACCGCAACTGTGCTACCCGTCAAGCCGCTTGTGCCTGCTGTCCCGAGAGACAACCCAAAGACTCTTTCATCGGGAAACGTCTTTGTGTTGATAACAAGGTTGCCACCCGTAGATTCTCCGGGCATGTAGGGCAGAAACGTCTTCTTGATATCCAACTGATTAACAAAGTTCGATGGGAACAGATCCAACGGGACAGTTCGCTTCGAGGGGTTTGTTGAGGGCATCGTGGCGTTGTTCAACGTCGTTGCCACATACCGACCTCCCAGCCCCCGAATGAATACGTATTTGTTGTCCTGAATAGAAATTCCAGGAACCCGCACTACCGAAGAGGCCACATCAGAATCGGAAAAGCGGGCAAGTAGTTCAACCCCAATCGTATCTACCACACCGTCCGTATCTCGCTCACTGAGCTCAAAGCCGGATGGATCGAATGTCCCCATGACGAAGACTTCTTCCAACTGCAACGTCGGCGCCTCAAAGGTCAGCTGATCGCTTTCCAGCGTCAAACCAACAGAGCGAGCAATGCCGGCCACGACGCGATCAGTTCTTGCTACTCCATCGGCTGAGACTGTGTACTGTCCCCGGGGGAGATCCTTCTCAACCATCCCATCAACATCGGTTGTCGCGACTCCACCACCGTTTGAGAAATTAACGATGACACCTTCAACCGGAACGCCGTCCCGTTGAACACGCACAACCAAGGTGCCTTTCCCAGCGTCGCGACGTTGAGTAGCCGACTCCGTCGAACCAAAAAGATCAACACGCGCATCCGAACTCCCGAGATCGATAACGACGTCAGCTAGCTGTCCCGGGTTGGAAGCGAATCGCACGACAAAGCGGTCATCAGCTCCAACCGTTACAACATGACCGCCACCATCCAAATCACCGCGCACGGATCCATCCGCGCGGGTACTACCAATGATCTGATCGTCCAATTGGACATCGACGCCCGACAGCGGACTTCCGTTTTCAAAGACGTAAACAATCAGTTCGTCACTGGCGTGGGCGGCGGCGGTTAGGAAGTAGCAACATGCCAACAGTTGGAAGGTAAAAACGCGAAAAGTTTTCATCGATGCCTCTGTCATAAAAGCCCATCAATTGGGTGTATCCACGGAGCGCACAGTAGGAAGGAATGGTTACAGGTGGCTTGCCAAAAAATGACAAATTAGTGACATGAGTTTTGGCACTGAAGACCGTTATTAAGTAACGCCGATAAGTGTCTGTTTTTGCTCGATGTCAAAAATATCCGCGAAGTAGAAACTTCAAAAAAAAAATAATTTTTTTAACCAACAGACCACACGTGAGTCCCGTTTTTAGCGGTTTTCGATAGGGAAGTCTGCCAATGGGAATGCATGACCACACTTTCTCGATCACAGCTTATTGAGCACCGGAGTTGACATGTCAGGTGAACCATCAAAAACTAACGCCGCAAGTACCGCTATACGCAAGACACCAATCTCCGACTGGGAGGAGATGCTGCCTTTTAGGGTCTGTCACACGTCTTAAATCTTTCGGTCAACAATCCGACATTAATCGAACATACTCTGTCGCCATTAGGAGCGTCTCGAATGGAAATTATCGCGTCAAACGGCTTTTTGTTTTTAGCGCTTGCCTGCGTCTTCGGTCTGTTCATGGCCTGGGGCATTGGTGCAAACGACGTGGCCAATGCGATGGGGACTTCAGTTGGCTCTAAAGCGCTCACGCTAAAGCAAGCGATCATCATCGCCGCCATCTTTGAGTTTGCAGGCGCCTATCTGGCCGGCGGTGAAGTCACAGCCACCATACGCAAGGGCATCATTGACCCCGCGGTGCTATCGGACTCGCCCGAACTGCTCGTGTTCGGCATGCTATCGGCCCTACTAGCGGCAGCGACATGGCTGCTGATTGCCAGTATTGGGGGCTGGCCCGTATCAACAACGCACTCAATTGTCGGTGGTATCGTCGGCTTCGCAGCCGTCGGCATCTCGGTCGATGCCGTTGACTGGGGGAAAGTCGGTGAGATCGCTGGAAGCTGGGTGGTCTCGCCTGTGCTGGCCGGCACACTGGCTTTCTTACTGTTTATCTCGGTCAAAAAATTAATCTTTGATCACGACAATACCTTCGAACGTGCGCGTCGCTACGTGCCCGTCTACATGTGGATGGTAGGGTTCATGATCAGTATGGTGACCCTGCTGAAGGGCCTAAAACATATTGGCCTTGATCTCACGCTAGGGATGGGCTCGGCATTTGCTGATGCCATGGTGATCTCAGCAGTTATCGGGCTCGTCGTCGCGGCAATCGGCGCCCTTATTCTGGGCAAAATAACGCCTTCGGGTGATCTCAACAGCGACGCGAATATCGAACGCGTGTTCGGCATTCTTATGATCTTCACGGCCTGTGGTATGGCCTTTGCCCACGGCTCCAATGACGTAGCCAACGCAGTAGGTCCCGTTGCGGCAGTCGTGAGTACAGTCCAATCAGGTGGCGTCATTGGCGCCGAGGCGATTATGCCGTGGTGGGTATTGGGTATTGGTGCTGTTGGCATTGTTATCGGACTGGCCACCTATGGTTGGCGAGTCATCCAGACCATTGGACAAAAGATTACCGAACTGACACCGAGTCGAGGATTCGCCGCAGAGCTTGCCGCCGCATCTACCGTTGTTCTGGCCTCTGCCACTGGCTTACCTATATCAACCACTCATACGCTCGTGGGCGCTGTACTGGGTGTCGGTTTAGCGAGAGGGGTCGAGGCAGTGTCTCTTCCAACAATAGGGAAGATTTTCGCTTCATGGTTGGTCACGTTGCCCGCGGGCGCTGGCTTGGCGATTGTCTTCTTCTACCTATTATCATTTATGTTCGGCGCTTGATTCATGGAGGGCGCCTGCTATGAAAGGCGTCTATTAAGCGAGCGCTTCGGGTAGGTTTTTATGTTGGACTTCCAACACATCTTGAAACATTACCAACCCGCATTTACCTCGAGATGGCC
>WTJR01000061.1:18978-32143 GCA_011524755.1 Halieaceae bacterium
CCCTTTGCCCTGCCCGTCGATAACATGAGCAACCAAACGTCACGACAGCAGTTACGCGCCATCCAATCTCACCTTGCCAGCGGCGGCGCTCTAATTATGTTCCCCGCCGGCGAGGTCTCCCGATGGCGTCTTTCGGGCATTCGAGATGGGCAATGGAACAGCAGCTTTGTACGTCTCGCCCTCCGCTACCGGGCGCCCATCGTGCCGGTCTTGGTTGGAGGCAGGAACTCTCGCTTTTTTTATTGCCTAAGTCTGTTCATAAAACCGCTCTCGACGGCGTGGCTCATTCGGGAAATGTTTAAGCACCGCAATGCTCGTATTTCTGCGCATATCGGGAGCCCTATCACATACCCCGCCTTAGCCGAGAAACAAGAACCGGCTCAGGTCATTGCAGACGAGATAAAAACGCAGGTTTATTCCTTGTCCGAGGCCTGCGACCTGCCCTCGCCACCTCCTCACCCCATTGCAAAACCAGAATCACGCGAAAGCCTCGAAAAAGATCTGAAGCAATGTCAGTCGCTGGGCACAACACCAGACGGCAAAGGTCTGTTTCTGACCACCCAAACCCAATCGCCTGCGATTGTGCGAGAGATAGCACGTCTGCGCGAAGCCACTTTCCGTCCGGTGGGCGAGGGTTCGGGATATGAACGTGACACAGATCAATTCGACCTTCAGTACGACCACCTGTTCATCTGGAGCTACGACGACCGGGACATTGTTGGCGCGTATCGGCTGGGGGATGCCGGAAAGCTTATGGAGCAAGCGGGCGTAGCTGGCCTATACACACATACCCTTTTTCATTTTTCTCCAGCGATGAATTCGTACTTAGAGCACGGGTTGGAATTGGGTCGCAGCTTCGTTCAGCCGAAATATCAAAACCGCTATGCACTTGAGTACCTTTGGCAAGGCATCGGTGCTTTTGTGCAGGAACACCCGCACATTCGATATCTCTTCGGCTCCGCCTCTATATCAGCACGCTACGGACACGAGGCCACAGCCCGCATTGCCCATTTCTACAAAACCCATGTGAACCAACTGCCTGTGGACGTCTCGCCAAGGACGCCTTTTTGTGTCTCCGAAGCATTAGAAGCGCAGCTGGCCAATGAAATGCCCGGTGACGACTTTCAAACCGATCTCACGGCACTGCAGTCTGCGCTTGCAGCCCAGAATCTCACGATTCCCCTGCTCTTTAAGCACTACTCACAAGCCACGAGTAAAGATGGCGTGTCGTTCTCTGCCTTCAACGTGGATCCAGCCTTTGGCGATTGTGTGGATGCGTTCGTTATGGCTGATCTGACCCGATTACTCCCCAAGAAAAAACGGCGCTACCTCGGAGAGGCTTGGCAACACCGCCCTGTTAACCAGACGTCGCAAGAGGCGCAGGTATTAGGTTCTGAAGCTTCCAGTACGGCGACGAACCGCTAATCCACTATTGCGCCGCGAGGCGTTTGCAAGGACCATCGCAGACGCTAAAAAAAGCTCAAACTGATCTTTGTCGACGTGACCAACGAATTTACCCGATAATCATTGAAATTCGCTGTTGATCGAAACTTAGAACGCTTGAGTTTGTCTCAACAAAACCCCATGTCATTGGGTGACATCGCTTTAGGTAATTGATTCATGAACCACACTGCCATCGCCGGTCTCGAAACCTGGCTGAGTCAGCAAATTATTGGTCAGGCTGATCTCGTTAAAAAACTTCTCATCGCCATTCTTGCCGATGGTCACCTCTTGGTAGAGGGTGCCCCGGGTCTCGCTAAAACCCGCGCCATTAAAATGATGGCCGAGGGCGTTGAAGGCGATTTTCACAGAGTACAGTTCACCCCCGATCTGCTGCCCGGCGATATCACCGGTACGGACGTCTTCAGACCGCAGTTAGGCACCTTCGAATTCCAGGCGGGTCCCATCTTTCACAATCTGATTCTGGCCGATGAAATCAACCGAGCACCTGCGAAAGTTCAGTCGGCGCTGCTGGAAGCCATGGCAGAACGTCAGGTCAGTGTGGGTGGGACAACCTATCCGCTCCCAGCGTTGTTCCTGGTGATGGCCACGCAAAACCCCATTGAGCAAGAAGGCACCTACCCGCTTCCCGAGGCACAGCTCGATCGTTTTCTGATGCACGTCAAGGTGGATTACCCTAACTCCGCAGCAGAGCGCGACATTCTCAAATTGGCCCGACGCGAAGCCTCCACCGGCGAGCAAGTGGATCAACCCGAAGTTTCCGAGGCTGTCATTTTCGCCGCGCGTGAAGAGGTACTGAAGCTGCACATGTCCGATGCAGTTGAGGAGTACATCGTTCAACTGATTATGGCGACGCGCCAGCCCGCGGCTTACAGCGAGGAGCTGGCTAGCTGGATTGAGTACGGTGCATCACCGCGAGCAACCATTGGTCTTGATCGCTGTGCGAGAGCCCATGCATGGCTACTTGGCAAAGATTTTGTCAGCCCTGACGATGTGAAAGCCATGGCATACGATGTGTTACGTCATCGACTGGTGGTCAGCTATGACGGTGAAATAGCCGGCGTAACGGCTGATGACGTCATCGATAAGTTGCTAGACCTCGTTCCTGTCGCCTAAAACTGCCGTATGACGGACTTCCTGCCAAAAGGCCACCAAGTATTGGCTGAGCGGTTAATCGAAGGGCGCCACGTGGCGCGGATGATTAATATCAACGCTCAGTCAAAAGCACTGGCGCTCCTTGCTGGCCGGCGACGCATTCGTCAGCGGGGCCGAGGCGTCGACTTTGAGGAAGTGCGGCTGTACGCGCCCGGCGACGATATTCGAACCATCGATTGGCGGGTGACTGCTCGCTCTGGCGACCCTCACACGAAACTGTTTCAGGAAGATCGAGAGCAACCCATCGTATTGATGGTCGATCTCAGATCCCCCATGTGGTTTGGCTCCAAGAACTGCTTTAAATCGGTTCTCGCGTCGCACGTAGCATCCGTGCTGGCGTGGGCAGGATTAGAGGCCGGCGAGCGCGTGGGTGGCATTGCCATGACCGATGCCGGCATTTTCGAAATCAAACCACAGCGCTCAAAGCGATCGGTGCTGCGACTCCTGCGCCTGCTTGAGTCTGCGCCCTCCCCCGACATTGCAACCAACGACCACAATCCGGCCGTATCGTGGTCTACCGCTCTGAATCAACTAAAAAGCCTGTCCCGACCTGGCGCCCGACTCATGTTGATCAGTGATTTCAACGATTTTTTATCCGAGCCCAATGTTGAAAAGACATTGCGCGATATTGTGGGACACCGCCAAGTCGTATGCTTCAAGGTAACGGACCCGCTCGATGCCACGCTGCCACCCGCTGGACGCTATGCGATTTCAGATGGGAATCGTCAGATCAAAATGGATACCTCGCAGCAGGCGATCCGTCAGCGATACCAGGTAGATTTTGAACGCTCACAGCAAGAAGTCATCGAATACCTTCGTCGTTATCAAGTACCGCTGGTCACCGTCGATACCGACGAGAACCCCAACGAACTGCTGCAGCAGGTTTTCCCGAAACGATGAACCCTGAAGACCTGATACAGCAACTTGCTCCTCTGCGAACACCGGATCCCATTGGGTTCTGGCCGCTCGCTCCCGTGTGGTGGGTGATCATCGGGCTGCTTGTCATCGCTCTGGGCTTCCTTTGCTTTCAGTGGTTGAAGCGCTATCAGCGAAATACCTACCGACGGGAGGCCCTGAAGTGGCTGTCGGAACTGCAAGAAGCGAACTCTGATGTACAAGCCCTCAGTGGCGCGCTCAAGGCCACAGCACTTAACGCCTACGAAGCGACATCGGTCGCAAGCCTATCCGACGAATCGTGGCCGAACTTTCTCCGAAGCTCATGCGCAAAGCTGAGCAGTGATGCACTCGATGTCCTATCACGTGCGCATGCACCCAACCCCGGATCACTGAGTGCAGTGGATTGGCGCGATGCAATGCTCTGGGTGAAACACCACGAGGTGCCGCGTGCTTGATTTTTTGTGGCCCTGGGCCTTCGCATTGATTGTATTACCTGTGTTGGCACGCTTTTTACCTCCGGCCTCTGAATCACTAGGCGCCGCGATTCGCGCCCCTTTTAGTGCGCGCTGGCAGCGACTCGAAGGTCAGGGTCGGCTCGCCTCAAGCGTGAGCTCTGCACGGGTGTTAGGCCTGTTCTTGGCATGGGTGCTCATTGTGGTCGCCATCGCACGCCCACAGTGGGTAGGTGAACCCATCGAACTACCCAACACAGGCCGGGATTTGATGCTCAGTCTCGATTTATCGGGAAGTATGCAAATACGGGACATGCAGGTGGGCAACCGCACTATCTCTCGTGTCGAAGCGGTAAAAGCCATCGCCTCGGACTTTACTGAGCGTCGCATCGGTGACCGAGTTGGACTCATTCTGTTCGGGTCAAAAGCCTACGTACAGGCACCGCTCACTTTCGATACCACGACGGTGACACAGTTTATTCGAGAGGCTCAGCTGGGCTTCGCCGGTGAAGACACGGCGATCGGTGATTCTCTGGGGCTTGCCATCAAGCGGCTCCGAGATCGACCCGCCGCCTCACGGGTTTTGATTCTACTAACCGATGGTCAGGACACGGCGAGTAGCGTTGATCCCATGGAGGCTGCGGCGCTGGCAGCGCAACAAAACGTCAAGGTGTACACCATCGGCATCAGCCGTAACTTGGGCACCACCAGTGCCCGCGGCGGTGAAGTCGATGAAGCCCTTCTTCGCGCTATCGCCGAGGCTACGGGCGGCGAGTACTTTCGCGCCCGCGACCCACGTGAGTTGCAGGCGATCTACGGCATCATTGACCAGTTGGAGCCCGTCGAACAGGACGCCAGCACATTCAGGCCGCGTCGTTCGCTCGGGTATTGGGCCATGTTAGGTGCTTTGGTCATTGGCAGCCTTGTACTGCTGACCGGTGGACTCATTCCGGGTTTATCGAGATCTCGTCAGGCGGTGAGCGCATGATGGATTTGCATTTCATTCGCCCCGAGCTGCTGTGGCTACTGCCCGCGATTATCCCACTGTTACTGCTCGCCTGGCGTAAACAGGTCCAAGGCGGTGACTGGGCCAAGGCGATTGATCCCAACCTGTTACCACACCTCATCACGACCGAAGGTGGCGGTAGTAGTCGATTACGTCAGTTGTGGTGGCTCACCCTACCCCTTCTATTGGTAGGCGCCTCAGGCCCCGCGTTGGAACGGGCTGAACTGCCCGTATTTGAGAAATCGGATGCGTTGGTCATTGTGCTCGACCTCAGCCGATCGATGTGGGCGACCGATACGCAGCCAAGTCGCATCCGTCGCGCGCGACAGAAAGTGATGGATGTTTTGGATGCACGCACAGAGGGCGTCACCGGCATGGTGGTGTTTGCCGGCGATGCGCATGTGGTAACGCCGCTGACCGATGACACCCGCACGATTGAAAACCTACTGAGCGCCCTTGCACCCGACATCATGCCGTTACAGGGTTCTAATGCGACTGAAGCCATAGAACTTGCAGCCGGATTACTAGAAACCTCAGGTCTGACTAACGGTAGCGTACTCTTGATTACCGACGGTTTACCCAAGTTTGAAACGTCTCGCGTTGAGGGTTTGCTGGGCTCCGTGGGCGCTGACTTGGGCATTCTGGTCATGGGAACCGACACCGGTGCTCCGATCCCGCTGCCTGATGGCGGTTTTTTGCGCGATGACAATGACCAAATCGTTATTCCAGCCGTGGACCGACAAGAAATTCAACGAATTGCCTCAGCGCTTGGTGCCCAGCGGACCGATGTATCTGTTGATAACAGCGATATTCAGTCTCTGCTGTCTGGGGCGCAATCGAGCATTACCAGTGATGATTCACTGGAACGCAAAACCGACACCTGGATTGATCTTGGCTATTGGCTCGCCATCGCAGCAGCACTGCTCATGCTGCCCTTGTTTCGGCGTGGGGCACTCAGCGCCCTACTGGTTGCGATTCTGATGATTGATGCGGCACCCAGTAACGCCAACACCTTGGAAAACTTCTGGTCCACAGCCGACCAGAAAGGAGCGAAGGCACTGGCGGAGGGTGATGCGGCGCGTGCAGCAACACTTTTTGAGGCGCCAGACTGGCGAGGCACTGCACACTACGAGGCCGGTGACTTCCGCTCCTCATCAGCCGAGTTCGGTAAACTCGATTCGGCCGATGCGCTGTACAACCGGGGTAACGCACTTGCGCTATCCGGCGACTTTCAGGGCGCTATCGACAGTTATGACAAATCACTTGAAGCGGAACCTGATCGGCAAGACGCTATCGACAATCGAGAACTAGTGAAATCCTTACTCGAACAGCAACAGCAGGAACAACAAGGTAACGATCAGGACAGCAATAGCGATCAATCGGATCAAGAGGGTGAGTCACAGGACTCTGAAAGTGACTCTTCTCAACAGGAACAGGACAGCAGCGAGTCTCAGGAGGGAAGTTCAGACCCTTCCGACCAACAGCCCAGTGACCAGGAATCCCAGCCAAGCGCCGACGGTGAGATGAGCGAGGACATGAACCCGTCTGAGCTCGAGCAGGCAACAGAGGAACAGCTGGCGCGGTTCAACGAGGCGCTAGAAGAACAGCAAGCTCTCGAGCAGTGGCTGCGGCGTGTTCCCGATGATCCCGGCGGCCTACTGCGCCGAAAATTCAGATATCAAACGATTCAACGCCTACGAAACGGAGAAGAACCCGATGAAGACGTTCGCTGGTAGCGTGATGCGAGCTTTAACATTCCTAAGCTTGATGTTCTTTTCTGCCATCACGTTAGCGGAAATACGCTCTGACGTTGATCGTGAGACCATCGGGATGGGCGAATCTCTGCGACTCACCATTACCGGTGATGCCAGCGAGCGACTCGATCAACTCGATCTCGCCGCGCTCCAATTTGATTGGGAAATCCTGAGCAGCAGTAGCTCAACCAATACGTCGTTCATTAATGGGGCGCGTTCGACCACTCGCACCCTGTCATTGGATCTTTTGCCCCTGCGCGATGGCATTCTCTCCATCCCTTCACTCAGCACCGGCGGGAACCGTACAACGCCGATTGCGATTACCGTGAATCCGCAAACCGTCAGTGCCGGCGGAGATGACTCGGTTCGTTTCTCTATCGAGATCGACAAGCGGGATGTCTACATACAGGAACAGATGATTCTGACCGTCACTATCGAGCAAGCCATCAACCTCGATGGTGCTGAGGTTACACAGCTCGAGCTCAATGGCGCCATCGTTGAAGAGCTAACTCGTCGAAACTTTCAACGCCAAATCAACGGTCGTCTGTGGCGTGTAACCCAACTTCGCTATGCCATCTACCCACAGCAGCGAGGCACCCTCGAAATACCTTCCTTGTCTTTGACGGCGCGCGAGGTATTACCGGGGCGATCGCTTCTGGGCGCGCGCCTAGGTAAGCGATTCAGGCTTTCAGAAGACGCCATTGAGGTTAACGTGAAGCCAGTGCCTGCGGACTTTCCCGGTGACGTGTGGCTCCCAGCCGCCTCGCTCGAACTGGCACAGTCTTGGTCAACGCCGCCCGAATCCATGGAGATTGGCGATTCCACCACCCGGACATTGACCTTGGCTGCTGAAGGTTTGTTGAGCAGCCAATTGCCGTCGATTACGAGTATGTCAGATAGCAGCAAGATCACGGGGATTCGCGTTTATCCGGACCAAGAATCCAGCGATCAGATCGAGCGAACAGAAGGTTTTCTTGGACAGCGAACGCGCAGCGAGGCCCTCGTGGCCAGCGGCAGTGGCTCTTGGACACTGCCCGAAGTGAGAGTCCCTTGGTGGAACACTGAAACCGATTCACTTCAGTTTGCCATTCTGCCTTCGACGACCATTACCGTGGGTAGTCCCGTGGTCCAAAGCCCAGTCCAGCCCACTGCCATTGCAGCTGAGACGCAAACCACAGCAACACCGGTATGGCTCAACGCCCTGGCGGGTCTTGGTTGGCTTCTGGCACTGCTATTTGCCTACATGCTGTGGCGCTCACGTGAACGCAAAGCGAGTGATGTCGAGACAGACAATACCGAGGAAACCTTGCGACCGCTGTTGACGGCAATGAAAGCCAGTACAAGCCAGAACGATGCGCCAGCAACGCGGCAACTGCTCCTGCGTTGGGCAGCGCTTCACTACCAGCAGCCTGTGAGAACCCTGGAACAACTCAAAGGGCTGTGCGACTCGGCGTTAGCTGACGAGGTCAGCACGCTGGAAGCGGCGATTTACAGTCAAAGCGATGAGGCTTGGACTCGCGGGGCGGCGCTATACCGAGCGATACGAGACGAGCCCAAACTTGGGACAACCGAACAGGCCGATTACCGATCCCTCTACCCCACTGCGTAAGTTGGTTGTAAGCGATTGCGTACTCACCTCGACCCTCGTCGGGCCAAGGTGCGAAGGGATTTCAGTAAGATGCCCTAACTGTCGCTGAGCGACCGGTTAACCACCTCGTAAACGTCCTGCGACAAACCCTCTAAGGCCGCAATAGACTCCAGTTCGCCGCGCATAACCGCTTGCCCGTGATCATATCGACGCCAACGTGTCATCGGCGCCAGCATACGTGCCGCAATTTGCGGGTTATCCGACTGAAGACGACGTACAGCATCGCCTAGGAGGCGATAACCTCCACCGTCCAGCGCGTGGAATGCGGTTGGGTTGGCACCGGCGAAGGCACTGATGAGGGAGCGAACCTTATTTGGATTACGCCAGTCAAAGGCTGCATGATGTGTCAACTCTGTCACCTCTGATACGCAATCAGCCGAGGGCCGAGTCGCCTGCATTACAAACCATTGATTGACCACCAGGTTTTCGGACTGCCACCGGTCAAAGAAGTGTTCCAGCACTTCGGCTCGATGCACATCGTCACCTTGGTGAACGACCAAACGCGCAGCGCAGAGACGATCAGACAAGTTGGTCGCTGCGTAGTACATGTTTCTCGCCGTTATCAGCCACTCGGGATCGCTCTCCACCAATAGGGACAGCGCGGTATGTAACAGTGAACGTCTTCCAATCTGCTCAGCACTTGGCTGGTAGGTGTCGGTCACAGCGAGACTCGACATCACAATCGCTTCGAGCTCATTCGACAACGCGTGTCCTACAGCAGACGCTACATTGGTTTTCGCGTCGTGGATATCGTGAACGTTAACCAGCCCTGTTTGCGCAGCCCTATCGGCCAGCGACGCCTCTGTCGGCAGGCTCAGCAACTGCGCCTTCATCGCGTCTTCGATATCGCTAGACAGTACCTGCTTCAATGCGTCTGCGTAGTCTCGCTCTAAGCCTTTAGCGCCTCTATCGATTGCGGCGTATGCCAAGCGCTGAGACGCGTCCCATTTTACAAACGGATCGTTATCAGCGCCCATCAAAGCAATCAAATCGTCTTGGGATTGCTCCATTTTGAGTCGAACTGGCGCAGAAAATCCGCGTAGAGCGGAAATAACGGGTTCGCTGCTGAAGCCCTCAAACGAGAACGTCTGTGTCGACTCTTTTAACTCCATCACGCGAGCCGATGCGCCATTGCCCATGTCCGCATGCTGACCGTTCTCCATCAACGCCAACGTCAACGGAATATGCAGTGGCGGCTTGTCATCTTGACCCGGCGTCGGTGGGTTTGCCTGTGTGAAGGTTAGATCGAGCCTGCCTGAGGTCTCATCAAATGCTTTCTCAATCGAAACCACCGGTGTGCCGGCCTGCTCATACCATCGCCGAAACTGACTGAGGTCCTTACCCGAGGCTTCCTGCATGGCATCGACAAAGTCATCACAGGTCACCGCCATGCCGTCGAATCGATCGAAATAGAGTTTGGCGCCCGCGTAAAACGCATCATCGCCCAATAAGGTGTTGAGCATCCTGACAACTTCGGCGCCCTTCTCGTACACGGTCATCGTGTAGAAGTTGGAAATTTCTATAAACGAATCGGGCCGGACCGGATGCGCCATAGGGCCCGAATCCTCAGCAAACTGATGGGTTTGCAGGAATGAGACATCTTCAATGCGCTTCACACCGCGCGAATTCATGTCGGCAGAGAACTCGGCATCCCTGAATACCGTGAAACCTTCCTTAAGGCTGAGCTGAAACCAGTCGCGGCAGGTCACGCGATTCCCGGAGTAATTGTGAAAATACTCGTGAGCGACCACCGATTCGACGCGCTGATAACCCAGGTCAGTGGTGATATCAGGGTGCGCCAATACACAGGAGGTATTGAAGATATTCAGACTCTTGTTCTCCATCGCACCCATGTTGAAGTCATCAACGGCGACGATGTTGAAGAGGTCTAGGTCGTACTCGAGTCCGTAACGCTCCTCGTCCCAACGCATGGATGCTTTCAGCGAATCCATCGCATGATCGCAATAGCCAGTGTCCTTAGCCTCAACCCAAATGCGCAGGTCTACCACTTTCCCTGATTGCGTGGTGAAGGTGTCAGAGACGAGCTCAAGATCACCGGCAACAATGGCAAATAGATAACTTGGCTTGGGATGAGGGTCGTGCCAAACGACCTGGTGGCGTCCGTCAGCTAAGTCTGTTCGAGACACCTCATTACCGTTACTCAGAAGGACTGGACAGCTCCCCTTATCCGCCGACAGGGTCACAGTGTAGGTTGATAAAACGTCCGGGCGATCAAGACCGAAAGTGATCTTTCGATAGCCCTCTGCCTCGCACTGGGTGCAGTACATGGTGCGGGAACGGTAGAGCCCCTCGAGTGAGGTATTGGTCTCTGGTTGGATATCAACCACAGCACCAAATTCAAATTCATTGGGCACGGCATCAATCGTGAGTTTGCCGCCGACATACTTGAAGGCGCCTTCGTCGAGCGTACCGCCATCAACTGACACACTAATGAGTCCGAGACCCTCGCCATCGAGGACTAAAGGTCTCTCGTGCGAACCATTGCGTTGGATGCGAAGTGCGCTCGTTACGCGCGTGTTGCCATCTGCAATCTCGAAGGCAAGTTCCACATGACTTATTAAGAAATCAGGCTCTGTATAGTCTTTCCGAAAAATGGTTTTCGGTGCGCCCTCTCGCATCATCACCTTGTCTCCAATTCAATGTGGTAGCCACCAAATTTACGGATATTCAACACGCCCGTATCGAGCAATAAATACTGTCCTTTAATGCCCATCAATTTACCCTCAACCAGCGGATTCTTATCAAAATTATGCGCGCTGACTTTAGTGGGAAATTCGACCACTGGATAGTTGATGCTGACCGTCGGTTCATCTTCGAGCAGTTGCAGTGCCTGCAGACCAAACCGGTCCTGCAGCGCCTGAATATCGTCCTCACAGAGACTCATGAGCTCCTGGCGTTTCTCCTCAAGCGAGACGGCTTCACCATTCCCTTTCAGCATGGTCTGCCAGGCGGTTTTATCCTTCACATGCTTTGCAAGTGCGGTTTCCAGCAAGCCTGATAGCTGACGATGCTGAACGCGTGCTATGGGTTGTGCTTGTGTCGCACCTTGGTCCATCCAGCGCGTTGGCACCTGAGAATGACGCGTAATGCCCACCTTCACACCTGACGTATTAGCCAGGTAGACAATGTGGTCAACGAAGCAGTGAGACTGTGCCCAATCGGGCTCACGACAGGTGCCCGCATCGTAGTGACACTTCTCTGGACTCACAATGCAGCTATCACAGGCAGCGAGACGCCTGAAGCACGGAAAACAGTAGCCCTGACTGAAGCTCTTATTCGACTTACGGTCGCATTCAATACAGTTAATCACGCCGGTAAAAGACAACGTCAGATGGCTGCCTATCAAGGGGTTCAGGTGAACTCTTTCATCACCAATGGGAAGGTGGTACTGCACGTCACTCGAGAGCTCGGTGACCATTTTTCTTAAATTTCCACTAACTGCCATGCAGATTTACCGCTCCTTACTGCCACTTTAAGGGCACGGGGTCATCACAGCTGCTCCCCGCTTTTGACCCCTTATCAATAAAGCCAATACGCTGATCCTCAGGCAAGTGCAATTTACCCCACAGGATGACTGCATCCATCGTTTGCTCGCGTTGCGCTTCCGTCAACTCTCGACCATCTGGCCACTTCCCCACGGATAGCGCATCAACCATCCGCTGATATAGCTCGGCGGGCATGGCCTTAATCGCTTCTTCATAATTCTTGGACAATGCATCAGCCTCGCTTTGGAAATAATCGGGTGATAATGACACCTGTCACGATACCCACCACTAAACCGCCCAGGTGGGCACCGTTGGCAATCGACCCCAACCCTAGTGTTTTTAGAATTCCAGTGAAACCGATGAACAGCCAAATCCACATAAAAGTGAAAACCGCGGGCACATCAACGGGCACCAACCCGGGTCGCAATCGCCACATCACCCAAAGGCAACCCATGTAGGCGTAAACGACGCCCGAAAGACCGCCAAAAATTGACGGACCGCTCCACCAGCTCTGTAGCAAGTTACCGCCAATGGAACCTGCCAAAAATAAATTAAGCGTAAAAATTGAGCCCAGCCTCAGTTCGAGTCGACTACCGAACTCCCAAATCCAAAGTCCGTTAAACAGAATGTGAATCAGGCCGAAATGGATAAGTGCAGGTGTCACGTACCGCCAATACTCACTACCCGGGCTCACCAACTCAAAACGACGGCCATTGAATTCGACTTTATTGAACGCCAGCCAATCTAGGATGATGGCGTCGCCAAAAAGACTCATCAGCGCGAACACGACTGTAGAAATGGCGAGAATCGAGATAGTTACCGGTGCCTGACGCCACTGCGTTGTTATGTCAGGACGTGAGTGCATCAGACCATCTGAGTTTATCTCGACAACTGGCGTAAAAACTGTACCCCGGCGGGTGGAGCAGACGCAGCGCCCTGGACTTTTTGCGCACAAGGACCGAGTCACCCGGCTTGAGGGTCAGCGATACCTGCCCGTCGCAGGTCACCAGTGGGTTGTTCTTGTTACGCTCAAGCGTGTCGATTCGAATTTCACTTTCCCCGTGCACCACCATGGGCCGACTGGTGAGTGAATGCGGAAACATGGGTACCAGGGCAACCGCATCGAGCTTTGGATTCATGATGGGGCCGCCAGCCGACATGGAGTAAGCGGTCGAGCCTGTTGGAGTGGCAATAATCAAACCGTCAGCGTTCATTCGGTAGACAAACTCATCGTCAACCTGAAGCTGGAATTCAATCATCTGAGCCGAAGTGCCCGAGTTTACGAC
>WTJR01000203.1 GCA_011524755.1 Halieaceae bacterium
ATATGAAGCGCCGACTCGCTCATCAGAAAATCTCTTCCTCAGTAATGTCCGCACAAGACTTGTTTGAGCTGGACGAGTAGCGCACGCGTTCACTATATATCGAGTTTGGCTCCGAGGCGCTGGATCGTCACACCGTTGTCCCAGCCACCTTCAATGAGGCTGGCCGTCGCCTCTTTAATGCCTGTATCAATCCGCCACTGCAGGTAAGCATCATAATGAGCAATGCTCTCCCACTCTTCGATCAGCGTGTAGGTATTGGCGGACTCCTCAACGTACACATCGAGGCCAATACAGCCATCGAAGCCCCGGGTAGCGCCGAGTGACGCTTTAAATACTTCGGCCATCTCTGCAAGCTTGCCCTCTTGCGCTTTGAAGTGCGCGATGATGATTGCTGACATATCGTCTCTCCTCTTTGCACCAATCCCCGTGTCCCAAGCCCGTAGAGTGTAAGGCCAGGACTAAAAACTAAACGCTAGGCCTCACTCGTCTTTGATACAGAAACCGAAGGACCACCATCGCTCAGTACACGAGTAGACCAAGCGCCCGCGCTGACCGTGCTGCATGTCCAAGATACGCAAAATCGATTCTGATGGTGCCATACCCAGGTTTTCTGTCTCCTGAAGCTCATCGATGGGTCTCGGATAAGTGGCCCAGTCTTTCGGCGCTCGCCAGCCCGGTGGAGGAATCAGCTCTGATCGTGTGCCGCTAATGGGATAAAGCGCGCGCCAGTCGGTAATAGCGCGCGCCATTTCCTCAACAACATCGGGATGCTTTGACGCCAGATTGTTGTATTCGTGTGGGTCCTCTGAGATCCGGAATAAATAGTTGGTCACTGTCGTGGATAGTTGGTCCTGTTCCATTTCCTGCACCAGCTTCCACTCATCATCAAACGCCGTGAGTTTGAAGCTGCCATAAATCGGAATCTCCGAGGCAAACATAATGAGGTCATCGCGCTCATGAACGACGCCATCCTGAATCGATGGCCACAAACTCGCACCATCAAACTCGAAGTTATTGAGCGGCTCAATGCCCGCAGCGTCAGCCAAGGTTGGAAACACGTCCATGACCGTCATGATCTGATCAAACACCTGCGCGGGCGCAAGCTTTTCAGGCCAGCGCATGAGGGACACGACGCGAATGCCACCTTCAAACGTCTCCCCTTTCCCTCCGCGAAGCGGTGCATTGTCTGCCCCACCCACTGAATAAGCCGCACCACCGTTGTCACTAAAGAAGAGAACAATCGTGTTATCCGTTAAACCCTCTGAGTCCAGCGTATCTAAAACCTGGCCAATCGCTTGATCCATGGCATCGACGACCGCAGCGTACATTGGACGAGCGCTCTCGCGCAGCGTCAGCTTCGCTATGCGGCGCGTTGAATCTGTTTGATTTGAGCGAGCAGGCGCGAGGTCAGTTTCAATGTCCTTGTACTTCTCTTTTAGCTCCTCAGGCGCATCGAGTGGCGTGTGGGGTGCAATGAAAGGCATGTACACGAAGAACGGCTTTTCCTTATCGCGCTCACGAATATACCGACTGACCTCATCAGCGAGCAGGTAAGTTTCATACCCCTCATCGTCAATAGAGACGCCGTTTTCCTGAAAATCTTTGCCGCCCACGTTGGCAAAGGGCGGATAAAAGCCGACCTCGGTGTGAAGGTGGCCATAAAAGTGTTCAAAACCACGCTCGTTGGGGTGGTAGGTCATCTGCGCATGACCCAAATGCCATTTGCCTACCATTGCTGTTTGATAACCCGCCGCCTGGAAGGACTGAGGCATAAAGTGCTCGGCCGGGTTCACACCAATATTGTCCCAGGGAAGGATGACGCCATAAGCGATACCCAAACGAATGGGATCACGACCCGTCATCAACGCAGCTCGTGTCGGCGAACAGATAGGCGTTGTGTAAAAGCGGTTGAGCCTGACCCCCTCCTCTGCCAGCTTATCGAGTGAGGGCGTATCGATATTGCCGCCATGGTAGCCAACGTCGGCCCATCCCAGATCGTCTGCAACCATGATCACGATGTTGGGTTTGTCACTCGCAGTGGCGTGAGCGGCCAGCATCGCGAACAGCAACAATAGACAGGTAATCGGTTTAGCTAAGGTGTCACCAAACATAG
>WTJR01000176.1:0-1856 GCA_011524755.1 Halieaceae bacterium
CCACCAACGAGGACAAAGGGTTTGTCGTTAGCAAATGTGACGTCGCCGATGCTGACGGTCTTCTGCGCCATCAGTGTTTAACCTCAACCGCCGCATTAATGAAGCTTGAAAACAGCGGATGGCCGCCGCGCGGGCGGGAAGTAAACTCGGGGTGGAACTGGCAGGCCACAAACCAGGGGTGATCGGCAAGCTCAACCATTTCCACCAGACCTTGATCCTGCGACCAGCCCGAAATCGTCATTCCCTCGGCCTCGAGCTTTGGCACCAGCGTGTTGTTCACTTCATAACGATGTCGATGACGTTCTCTAACGACGTCACTGCCGTAGATCTCACGGGTCTTCGTGCCGTCGACCAGATAGCAAGGCTGTGATCCCAAGCGCATTGTTCCGCCCATATCCGAGTGCTCATCACGAACTTCGATATCGCCCGTTTCTGTCTGCCATTCGGTGATGAGGCCGATGACGGGGTATGGCGTATCAATATTCATTTCGGTCGAATGCGCGCCTTCGAGGCCACACACGTTCCGAGCAAACTCAATCATGGCCATATGCATGCCGAGACAAATACCGAGGTAAGGAATCTTGTTTTCCCTCGCGTACTTCACTGCTGCAATTTTGCCTTCAATACCGCGGTCACCAAAGCCACCGGGGACCAAGATAGCGTCCAGCGTTGCCAAAATATCGGTTCCCTGCGTTTCGAGGTCCTCCGCATCGATGTACTCGATATCAACGTGCGTATTGGTGTGCAAACCCGCATGCCCAAGGGCCTCATTGAGCGACTTGTAAGCATCAATGAGATCAGTGTATTTACCCACCATTCCTACTTTCACCCGAGCGCGTCGTTCGGCGAACTCTCTGGCGACAACGTCATCCCACTCGGTGAAGTCAGCATCACTGGGCGACATGCCAAACCGCTCAAGAATGTAGTCATCTAGACCCTTTTCATGCAGATTTTTTGGAATCTTGTAAATCGAATCAGCATCCAGCACTGGAATCACAGCCCGCTCTTCAACGTTGGTAAAAAGCGAGATCTTTTTGCGGGCGCTGTCGTCGATATCGACAGAGCATCGGCACAACAACACATCTGCCTGAAGGCCTATGGAGCGAAGTTCCTTGACCGAGTGCTGAGTAGGCTTGGTTTTAATTTCACCGGCAGTAGGAATGTAGGGCACCAAGGTGAGGTGCATGAGCAATGCGCGCGATGCACCCGCCTCAAGCTTCAACTGCCTCAGCGCTTCCAGGAACGGTTGGCTTTCGATATCACCAACGGTACCTCCCACCTCAACGACCGCCACATCGGCTCCCTCGGCGCCCGCAATCACACGTCGTTTGATCTCGTCTGTGATATGAGGAATAACCTGAACAGTTCCGCCTAAGTAGTCGCCACGACGCTCTTTTCTCAAAACCTCATCGTAAACCTGACCGGTGGTGAAGTTATTGCGCTTGGACATCGTAGCGCGGGTAAAACGCTCGTAGTGACCGAGATCTAAGTCTGTCTCCGCACCGTCGTCGGTGACGAAAACTTCCCCATGCTGAAACGGACTCATCGTCCCCGGATCAACGTTGATATAGGGGTCTAATTTCAGAAGTGTGACTTTGAGGCCACGCGCCTCGAGCACAGCAGCGAGCGATGCCGCCGCTATTCCTTTTCCTAACGAGGAAACAACACCGCCGGTAACAAAAACGTATCGCGTCATGAACTCCACCAAAGCAAGAGGAACTGTGGGGCGGCGAACAAACGGTTGCCGACAGCATAGCTCCGATGGGCGTTCAGCTTACCAAAGAGTCTTCACTCGCTCAATTTAGAAAGGCTATTTTTGGAGGCGTCCAGACCGGTACTAATCCTCCTTTACAGAG
>WTJR01000176.1:1956-8839 GCA_011524755.1 Halieaceae bacterium
TTAGAAAGGCTATTTTTGGAGGCGTCCAGACCGGTACTAATCCTCCTTTACAGAGGCTCAAATTTGAGCAGTCTGAGACCAGCCCGACATCAGGAATGGCGATGATCTCATCACCGACTTGCACTAGCGGATAACACCCTCGCAAATAGGGCGGAACGCCAGCCTCTTGTAGCCATTGTCCTACGGAGCGCCGGGGCCGCTGCCCAAGCGATACAGCCTCTCCGTGACGCGGTGCTCTGACCCGGATGGAAACACCCGCGGGCAACCCCATATCCGCCTCTTGCCACGCAATAGAGCCCCATCTGCCTGCGAGCGCGCCACCGACCTCACACGAAATATCGAAGTCACAATCAATGTCGCCAGAATACAGATGGATACCCTGACGCCATCGCTGCAAAAGATAGCCCCCTACTCTCAATTCAGGCAGCTTATCTCCCTGTGCGTGCGTGCACTGACGAGCGAACTCCTCCAATGCCACAAATTCAGGCAGAGGGGCATTTAGTTCTTTTAGCCATCCGTGCAGCGCGCGATGCAAGCTTTTGGCATCGTGAACATCCATGGGCAAATAGGGTCCACCATACCGGGTGTACTCGGTTAGGTTGTCGAAATGGCCCGATGCGGCCAGCTCACCGCTGAGTGTCGCGGAACGGGCAAACCCGGAGCGATAACCCGGCCATCGAGACTCGATGAGCGGAAGGACCTCGTGTCGAAGAAAATTACGATCGTAACGCGTGTCGTCGTTGCTCCCATCATTCAAATAAGCGAGCTGGTGGGATCCTGCATAGTTCTCAATCTGCTCTCGCGTTAAGCCCAGCAACGGTCTCATGAGCAACCCTCTGCCCAATGGTCGTTTTTCGGGTATTCCAGCCAGCCCCGAGGGCCCTGCTCCTCGAATCAGGCGGAACAGTACGGTCTCAACCTGATCATCGAGGTGATGACCGAGCAAAAGGACATCCCCGTCCGACAGGAAAGATTCAAATACGCTGTATCTAGCATCCCGCGCTTGCGCTTCAGGGGATGCTCCCGCGTCGACCGATACAACCCGCTCATGAAATTCAACGCCGAGATCAGACGCCACCGCTGCGCAATGCGCGGACCAGTCATTGGCGTCTTCATGAAGTCCATGATTGATGTGCAACGCAATAATGGGAGGCAAGGCTTCACTCCGGGAGAGTTCAACCAACGCGTGGAGGAGGCTGTGACTGTCGGCCCCACCTGAAAAGCCAACAAAGATTCTGCTGGCTGTTTGCAGTGAGTCGATTTGCGCAATCAGTGCCGGAAGCAGCGCCATGACGCGATCATGCGCTACCGTAGGCCATCAATCGCTGATACCGAGACTCAACCAAGCTATCCATGTCAGTGGCACACAAACGGTCTAGCTGACCCGAGACATGGTCTCGGATGCGACGCGCCATCTCTTCGACATCACGGTGTGCACCGCCCAAAGGTTCTTGGATGGTCGTGTCGACAATGCCAAGCTCCTCGAGTGTCGATGACGTCACACCCATCGCCTCGGCCGCTTGGGGCGCGAATTCACTGCTCTTCCAAATGATATTTGCGCAACCCTCGGGCGAAATAACGAAGTAGGTTGAGTACTGAAGCATCGCCAAGTGATCTCCGACACCAATGCCCAGGGCACCACCGGACGATCCCTCGCCGATCACCACACACACGATCGGGGTTCTCAGACGCGACATAACGGCAAGATTCTGAGCAATCGCCTCAGAGATACCGCGCTCTTCCGAGTCAATGCCCGGGTAGGCTCCGGGAGTATCAATCAGCGTCACTACCGGCATTTTAAACCGCTCGGCCATCTCCATTAGGCGCAATGCTTTGCGATAACCCTCGGGCTTCGGCATACCAAAGTTTCGGTACACCTTATCTTTGACTGCTCTACCCTTCTCCTGACCAATGACCATGACGGGACGGTCGTTAAGGCGCGCGACACCGCCGACAATCGCTTTGTCATCCCCAAAATGGCGATCGCCATGGAGCTCATCAAAGTCATCGAACACCAATGGAATGTAATCGAGCGAATAAGGCCGCAACGGGTGACGAGCAACGCGTACAATATCCCAGGGACTCAAATCGGAATAAATCGATTGTGTCAGCTTGTGACTCTTGGACTTGAGACGATCTATCTCATCGCTGATATTAATCTCGGAATCATCAACAACTGATTTTAGTTCCTCGATTTTCATCTCAAGCTCTGCGATAGGCTGCTCGAAATCAAGATAATTGGGATTCATTGTGACTTGCCCTGTAACAAACGGCTAATATTGCGACCAAACCGACAGTCTACAAACGTAGAACGATCGCGTCATCTGTAAGATTTACGCTACGAGTTACCCTACTTTCAAAGATGTTATGAACAAATCCTCAGACCCAACGCCACGATTGCTACTCGCTCCCATGGAAGGAGTGATGGAATCGGTCATGCGCGAGATGCTGACAGCAATCGGTGGCTACGAGCGTTGTGTCACCGAGTTTGTTCGTGTTTCTAGTACGGTGCTCCCTCCAAAAGTCTTCCATCGGCTCTGTCCCGAACTCAAAAATGAGGGGAGAACAGCCTCTGGTACTCCGGTTTACGTTCAGTTGCTCGGGTCAGATCCTGCTTTGATGGCCGCAAACGCTAAAATAGTTGCCAAGCTGGGCGCGCCAGGCATCGACCTCAACTTTGGCTGTCCCGCGAAAACGGTCAATAAATCTCGAGGCGGTGCAACCTTGTTGAAAACCCCCGAGCTCATTTTCGATATTTGCAAGGCCGTAAGAGACGCAACACCCGTAGACACGCCCGTTACCGCAAAGGTGAGACTGGGGTTTGATGACGATTCCCAGTTCGCTGATATCGCCGACTATGCGATCAAGAGTGGTATTAACGAGTTGACGGTCCATGCGAGAACAAAAGTACAGGCCTACCGTCCCCCTGCGCATTGGTCGCAGCTAGGCACTATCTCTAACCACCGAGGCATTCCCATTATCGCGAACGGTGAGATCTGGACGCCGAGTGATCTCGACCGCTGTCGGGAGCAAAGTGGCTGCGATGCATTCATGTTGGCAAGAGGCGCGCTCTGTCGACCTGACCTTGGTCGCGCCATTAAGGCTCATGCGGAGAGCGTTCCCGTTAACCCCATGAGCTGGCCGGAAGTTGCAGAACTACTCATCCAGTTCTTTGAAGCCAATGGGGCGCGCTACGACCGCAAGTATTCGATCAATCCATTGAAACAATGGCTCGTCTATCTTCAATACTGCTACCCCCAGGCCGCCGCATTATTTGCACAAGTTAAGCGAATCCGCGATCCTGATGACATGATGTGTGCGCTACTGGGAGCCACACAGAAGCGGGCCATATCAGCAGCAGCCTGAAACACGGTCCGTTCAACCGTTAGTTAACAACAATAAGGAATACCATGACGACACAGGCAATGCCGACAGGCCCTGAGTGGTTCGGACACCCACGCGGTTTATTCGTTTGCTTCGCCACCGAGATGTGGGAGCGGTTTTCGTTTTATGGCATGAAGTACCTACTGGTGCTTTTCCTGGTTCAGCATCACCTGTTCAGTGACGGTGAAGCACTCCGGATACTCGGAGCTTACGCAGCGCTTGTTTACGCCATGCCCTTGCTGGGCGGCATTGTGTCGGACCGTTACCTTGGTCAAACAAAAGCGGTCAAGTTGGGTGGAATCCTGCTCGTTTTAGGTCATTGCGCCATGGCGTTTGAGGGCGTGCCGGCTACGCAAGATATCGCCGGGGAGGTCGTCAGGGACGACCAGGCCATTACCGTATTCTATTTTGCGCTGGCGCTGATTGTGGTGGGTGTTGGCTTACTAAAACCCAACATTTCCACCGTGGTCGGTCGACTTTACGGCGAGAATGACCCGCGTCGAGATGGCGGCTTCACCATTTTCTACATGGGCATCAATATCGGTGCCGCTAGCGCATCCCTACTCTGTGGTTGGTTAGCCAGTGCCTATGGCTGGGCCTACGGGTTTGGCGCTGCTGGCATTGGCATGCTCATTGGCTTAATTGTTTTTTCGCTTGGCCAGGACTGGTTAGAGGGTCATGGCGACCCCTCGGATCCCGCCGTTTTAAAGCAACCCGCTAGCGCATCGCTTGGTCTACTCAATGTAGAGAACACCATCAGTGTCTACAGTGTCTTATCCGTTTTTGTTATTTGGATCGTTCTGCAACAACCCAATGGTGTCGGATTCATGCTGCCAGCGGTGGCCGCACTCTTCTTAGCGTGGTTTGTCTGGCTACTTGCGACACAGTGCGACTCAGAAGAGCGGGGAAAAATGAGTGCCCTTTTCTTTCTCATCGTTATCAGCACTGTGTTCTGGTCGATGTTTGAGCAATCGGGCGGATCAATGACCTTATTTGCCGACAGAGCAACGGACCTGACGCTCTTCGGCATGGAATTGACCGCAGCGCAGTTCGGTTCCGCCAATGCCATCTTCATTATCTTACTGTCGCCCCTCTTTGCACTGATGTGGCCAGCACTGCTGTCGAACAATATTGAACCCTCGACACCAGCGAAGTTTGGCCTCGGCATTGTTCAAGTAGGTCTTGGATTTGGTGCACTGCTTATCGGGCTCAACAATCCAGACTCGGCAGGCTTGGTGTCTGCCTGGTGGCTTGTGCTGGCCTATTTCCTTCACACGTCAGCCGAGCTCTGTTTAAGCCCCATTGGGCTCTCTGCCGTTACAAAACTGTCGATTGCCCGCTATGTCGGCGTGATGATGGGCGCATGGTTCTTAGCCAGCGCTTACGGTTCCTATCTGGCGTCAGAGCTCGCTATTTTCTTTTCAAGCATAGGCGGTGAAGACGGGAGACTCGATAACAGCGGATTCAACGCGTTGTTCACTGAGCTCCTCATGTACGGCGTTGGCGTGGGTATCGCTGTATTACTGGTATCGCCTCTGGTGAGGCGTCTCATGAAGGACGTTCGCTAGACGGTCGAATTTGTTGCCGAGGGCGTGTAGGCGAAGGGGTTATGCGTAGGCGCAGGTGACTGCGCTTACGCTGCTTCTTCCTTGGAAAAACTCGGGAAGAATCGGGCTAACCAAGCCCTCGTCTTTCGCCAGTCATCGCCAATCAGGTAGAGCGCAGGCACCAAGAACAGGCTGACAAAGAAGGCAAAGAACACGCCGAACGCCAGCGAGATAACTGACGGCTTGAGGAACGCGGCCGCCTGAGACGTCTCTGCAATGATCGGCATGAGTCCAACAAAGGTCGTTAGCGTGGTTAGCAGAATCGGTCTGAAACGATTTTTCGCCGCGTTGATAATAGCGGTGAAGCGATCGTCACCCTTCTCCTCGCGCTTCAAGATGTAATCAATCAGGACCAGATTATCATTCACGACGACCCCCGCGGCCGCTCCCATACCAAAGAACGAGAACATATCGAGCGGAATGCCAATCAGCTGGTGACCAAAAATAGCGCCCATGTACGCGAAGGGAATCGCTGACATGATGATCGTCGGCAAGGTGTACGATCTGAAGGCAACCGCTAAAAGCGCGTAAATGGTCAACATGGCAATGGTGAAAAGGCGGGTGACTTCCGTCATAAATTCAGCTTGCTGCTCTTCCCAACCGCCTTTGATGACTTGCAATGCGGGATAACGCTGCTGAAGCTCAGGAATGAACTCATCCTGAACCATGTCGTTGATGTCACCCATCGAGTCCACATTGACCCGAGCGAACACCTCAAAGATGCGCTGGCCGTCCCTACGAACAATACGTTGTGACGCCTTACGCACCTCGATGTCAGCCACGGTGGCCAAGGGGATGAGACGCCCGTCACTGGTTCGCACATTGAGGTCGCGAAGCGACGTTAGGGTCTCGCGGGCATCCTGTGGGTAGCGCAACATGACGCGCACATCACCGTACTGGCGAGGTAGGCGTTGAACCTCCTCGCCGTAGTAGGATTGTCGAACCTGACGCGACACATCGGAGAGTGTGACCCCCAAAGTTTGTGCGCCGGGTTTCAGGCGGATATTTAGTTCATCGATCTCGCCACGTTGGTTATCGCGAACAAAAAAGACATCCTCAAAGGTTACTAGGTAGTTTCTCAGTTCAGCCGCGGCCTGCTTGAGTCGCTCCTCATTCGAATGCGCGAAAACAAATGTGAGTACGGCCTCGCCCTGATTAGCGGTGTACTGCACGTTGATATTTTCTGCATCGGGAATATCGCCCATGGTTTCGAGATAGGTCTCTGCGACTTCTCGCATACTGATATTGCTCTCGCCAGGTGGCGGCAACTGCACGTACTGCTCGAGTTGATTGTCGTAGGCAAAGGTAAACGCGCCAATCACCGGGTATTGGGCCTTAAGCCCATCACTGGTTCGGTCCAGCTGATTCATGACCGCTTCGGTGCGTGAAAACGGAACACCCGTCGGCAACCCAACGTTGACGACCAAGGTCTCACTCTCGAGTTGCGGGAAGAAATAAAATCTCACCCAGCCGGTACTGGCGAGCGTCAGGGCAACGATAAAACCAGCAAGGAAGACGGCACTGAGCGTGTACCGCAGCTCCAATGCTTTAGCGAGTAGCGGCGCATACGTTTTCTCAGCAAAGGTCATGATGCCATCGGCGATACGACGCTGAAGGGCAAAACCACGCGTCTCATCGGTGCGCGCAGGCAAATGCCTTAAATGCGCAGGCAAAATACAAAACGCCTCAATTAACGAGAATGCCAATGCGAAAGCAATAACAGCAGAGAGATGGCGCAGAAACTCACTTTGAGGGCCCGATAAAAATGCCCAGGGTGCAAACGCAACCACGGTGGTCAAAACAGCGAAGATAACCGGTCTGGCAACGGCTGAGGCTCCGACAATAGCGGCTTCTTGAGCCTCGAGCCCGAGATCCTCTCTGTGGTGGTGGAT
>WTJR01000097.1 GCA_011524755.1 Halieaceae bacterium
TCGATACCCAACTCATCACAGGCACTGGCGAGTAATTCAACGGCACTCAGCGCCGGATTCAAAATGATGGCCAAATCAGTGGTATCAGGTAACTGCTCGAGTAAGCAACGATTAACCGTTGTCTTCCCTGTACCAACCTCACCGGTCAGCAAAATAAAACCGCCACCCCCGCTCACACCGTAAAGAAGATGTGCAAGGGCGTCGCGGTGCCGCTGACTCATGAATAGATAACGCGGATTGACCGCGATCGAGAACGGCGCTTCGTTGAGTCCAAAGTGTTGGTGATACATACGAGGCTGTCACAAATTCCTTGCCGACATTATGCACGGGCAAAACCACTATGAATACGCGGAATCACGTCGTGTTTGCTTGCTGGCAAAAAAAACATACTGTAAGTTCAAACCCGAATTTTTATCTGACACTCAGTCCTGCGTCATTAGGAGACTCACATGGCAGTACCATCAATTCTCAAAGACAACTTGTCGATTCCGGTCATTGGCTCGCCCCTCTTCATCATTTCCAATCCGGATCTCGTCATTGCGCAGTGCAAAGCTGGTGTCATTGGTTCGTTCCCTGCGCTCAACGCGAGACCTGAACCCGTGCTCGAGGAGTGGCTCGATCGCATCACGTCCGAGCTGAAGGATCACGACAAGAACAATCCCGATAACAAAGCTGCACCGTTTGCGGTGAACCAAATCGTTCACGGCTCAAACGCGCGACTAAAGCATGACATGGACATGTGCGAGAAGTACGAAGTGCCCGTCATCATCACTTCACTCGGCGCTAAACAGTGGGTCAATGATCAGGTTCATGGCTGGGGTGGCATCGTCCTTCACGACATCATTAACAACCGTTTTGCCAAAAGTGCCATCAGTAAAGGTGCCGATGGCCTCATCGCAGTTGCTGCCGGTGCGGGTGGCCACGCGGGACAGCTCTCGCCCTTCGCATTAATTCAGGAAATTCGCGAGTGGTTCGACGGACCGCTGCTACTATCGGGCTCTATGGCTACGGGTGACTCCGTCCTCGCGGCGCAAGCGATGGGTGCTGATATGGGCTACATCGGTTCAGCTTTCATTGCTACCGAAGAGGCCAATGCGGACGAGGGCTACAAGCAAGCCATCGTTGACTGCGGGGCTGACGATATCGTCTACAGCAATCTCTTTACCGGTGTTCACGGCAACTACCTGAAGCCATCAATTGAGAACGCTGGCCTCGACCCCAACAATCTTCCCGAGAGTGATCCCACCAAAATGGACTTTGGATCGGGTGGCAACACCGATGCAAAGGCGTGGAAGGACATTTGGGGCTCTGGCCAGGGCATTGGTGCAGTCAAAGCGCGCGAAACAGCAGGCGAGTACATCGCCACTCTGGTCGAGCAATACAACGCGGCTAAAGCACGGATTCTGTAAGTATGAGCGACCAACGCGCAAAAATTCCTCGCTCGAACGAGGACGACTACAGCCCGGAAATCATTGCTGAACGTCAGGCGTTTATCGAAGCCCAGACCGGCGCCAAGCTAAACCATACCAAGCAGTTCTCGTATGACCCGCACGTTATGTCCGGAAACATCGAGAACATCTGGGGCGTTTCCCAGATCCCTATCGGAATCGCGGGACCACTCCTCGTGGACGGTGAATATGCCAAGGGCGAGTTTTTTGTTCCCATGGCCACTGTTGAAGGCACCATGTTGGCGAGCTACAACCGCGGCATGAAGGTGATTCGTGAGTCTGGTGGAGTGAAGACCACCGTCTCTGCTGAATCGATGCAGCGGGCTCCTTTGTTCATCTTCAGCGATGCGCGAGAAGCACGAGACTTCCAACTTTGGTTGCGAGCCAACGTCGACACGATCAGAGAGCAGGCAGAGAGCACAACTTCTGTCGGAAAACTGCTCGAGATCGAGAACTACCACACGCATAACTTTGTGGCCTGTCGTTTCGACTACTCGACCGGTGATGCTGCAGGCCAGAACATGACCAGCAGAGCGACATTCTTTGCCTGTGAATGGATTCGTAAGAACTACCCCGGAGCCATGCGTAACTACATGCTGTCAGGCAATTGGGATACCGAGAAAAAGAC
>WTJR01000086.1 GCA_011524755.1 Halieaceae bacterium
AGTATCCGCGAAGTGAACTGGGAGTCGATGCAGCCCAATTTCTTCGTAATTTTCCCTGATAAGTTATTGGAGCGATTTCCTAATACCTTGTTCACCAGCTTTTATCTTGAACCGGATGAAAAGTACCGTGTGGGCGAGCTTCTCGATGTCATGCCGACGCTCACCATTATTGAGCTCGACGTTGCCATCCAGGAAATAAAGACCATCATTGATCAGGTAAGTCAGGCTATCGAGCTCGTGCTGCTCATCATTTTGGTGGCAGGAGCGCTGGTTCTCATTGCGGGTGTGAGTTCGAGTGTTGATGAACGTTTGCACGAGAGTGCCATTCTGAGGGCGCTGGGTGCAGGGCGGGGAACGCTGTTGGGTGCGGTTGCCATCGAGTTTGCGACCATGGGGTCACTGGCTGGCATTCTCGCCATTCTGGGATCTGAGACCGCCGGATGGGTGTTGCAGACCCAAATGCTGGATCTGGAATATCAGATCCAGTGGGTGCTATGGCCAATGGGTATCGCGCTCGGTGCCGTGATTATCGGATCGTTGGGTACCTACGCGTGCCGTCGCGTCGTTTCGGTACCTCCGTTGCAGGTGTTGCGAGAGCTGTAAGGCTCTCGTAACTGCAACCTAAATATCGCACTACCCATGCTTGCTCGAGGTGCTCTCGAGAACTTTCCCTTAACCGAGTAGGTGACGGACGGCGTCCCGCTCCTCGCTCAGTTCTTGTGCGGTGGCGTCCATTTTCGCGCGACTAAAGTCATTCACCTCGGCGCCATCGACAACGGAATAGACGCCTCCCGCGCATGTGCAAGGGAATGAGTAGATCAGCCCCTCGGGAACGCCATAGGCACCGGTCGACAAAATGCCCATCGAAGTCCAGTCGTTATCCGCTGTACCCAGTGCCCAGGTACGCATGTGGTCGATCGCCGCGTTTGCCGCCGACGCTGCAGAGGATGCGCCTCGGGCCTTGATAATGGCGGCGCCTCGCTGTTGCACGGTCGGAATAAAGTCGTTCTCGTACCAGTCCTGACTCACAAGCTCGATCGCTGACTGCCCTTTGATACGCGTATTAAAGAGGTCGGGGTACTGTGTGGCGGAGTGGTTGCCCCAGATCGTCATGTTGCTGACATCCGTGGTGGCAACACCGGTTTTCTGTGCAATCTGCGTGATAGCGCGGTTGTGATCCAAGCGCGTCATCGCCGTAAACTGTGTGCCCGCGATATCAGGCGCGTTGTGCATTGCGATCAGCGCATTGGTGTTCGCTGGATTACCCACCACGAGTACCTTGATGTTTCTGCTCGCCACCGCATTCATCGCCTTACCCTGAGCCGAGAAAATGGCCGCATTGGCTTCGAGTAGGTCTTTACGCTCCATACCCGGACCGCGTGGGCGCGCGCCAACCAGAAGCGCATAGTCACAGTCGGCAAACGCGACATTCGGGTCATCGCTGCAAGTGATACCTGCGAGGAGAGGGAAAGCACAATCATCCAGCTCCATTCGCACGCCCTCGAGCGCATCAAGCGCCGGTGTGATGTCGAGGAGGTTTAACTTCACCGGCTGGTCGTTACCAAGCATCGCGCCTGAAGCGATACGGAACAGAAGTGCGTAACCAATTTGACCGGCTGCGCCAGTAACAGTGACCGTAACGGGTGTTTTCATGGGTTTCTCCTCAATGGGGGTGGTGAGTGCCTGGTTGGACAATAATTCGACGCGGATTTTCATCCTCTCGCACACAAACTGCAAGTGAGTTTTCCGCAGGTATGCCCTCTATTCAGACGGTTAATTTTGATTCGGCCAGTAGGTGCCTCTATCATCGCGTTTTTCATTGCGTGGTCAGTGCATGAGCCAATCATCAGACACGGTAGAGGAGTTCGTTCCCGAGGTATCTCGGCAAACAGCCGTGGATAACCGAAAGTCGTCCTACAATCACAACAAGCTGCGTAAGCGTTTGCGCCGACTCACAGGGCAGGCGATAGCTGACTACAACATGATCGAGGACGGTGATCGGGTCATGGTCTGCCTATCAGGTGGAAAAGATTCCTACACCATGCTCGATATCTTGTT
>WTJR01000003.1 GCA_011524755.1 Halieaceae bacterium
CTGCACACGCGGCTCTCAAGCACGAGCACATAATAGTACGCAGACTATTCAACCGTCAAATCGCGGTATTCCCACTACGTATAAACTGCCGTCGCGCGACAATCTCCATTAACGGACTAGTTATAGTGGCTGACTCGTGCGTCATTGTCAGGGCAGCGATGGCTTTGCGTATCGACCTCTAAATCATCGGAACAGGCTACGTCATAAACCTGCTCTCTGTGTTCGCCGTCGTGCTGCCAGCCTTTGATAATCTGAATACGCTGCAGGTTGGCGGTATTGGGGTCGGCTGTGGCCCAGACGAGGAATCGCGGCGATTTATCGGCATTGGCAGCGAGTTGGCCACCCATCGGCACGCCTAAACGATAGGCATCGGCGACGGCGCCTGGATGGTTGAGGGACTGTTCGTTAAAGCCGTAACCGGCAAAGAAGCGCACCTTCATCCGCGGGCCGCTAGTGGCGAAGGTTTCTTTTCGACGCAATGCGTCATAGATCGATTCTCGCGTGTTCTCCTCTGCCCACACCCCTGCAATGCCCGAAGCTCCCCAATATTTGTAGCCGCTAAGGTCCAGATAGTCTTCGTCGTCGACTTGCTCCACCATCTCGGGCGCAGCCACTTTGAGAAGGGCGCCATAGAGGAAGCGTGCGGGGGTGGAGCCCCGCAGTTCGGATGTGCTGTCGAAAAGGCCTACCTTGCCAAAGTAGCTGCTCTCTTCAATGGAAGCCGCGGCGATGTGGGTATCACTTGAGCCCACCAAGCCAAATTGGAACGGATTACCAATACCGTTGGCTTCCATGACCAAACCTCGCTGCAAAGCATTGCGTGCATAGCTGCCCTCTGGATTGCTGGGTATGCGAGTAGATGTGCGCAGTGGAAAAATCTCGAAGTCGGCCCACTCGTCGGTGGGTGAGAGTAGGGGGTGAGTATCCGAGGTGCCCTTAATTTGCGTGATCTCCACCAGCGGCTCATTGCGTCTTCGCTGCGCAACGTACTCGGTGTCAATGGGATTACCCTGATAGTCGGTGACCGCGAACATGGCGCCGTTCGAGCCGTTACTGTTGTGAGGGATCGCCAGGCTTTCGATTCCCTGCTCGCGGAGTTCGTCCATCCAGCTCCATAACCCCTCGGGATCAATGCTGTTAAAGCGCGAGAACGGAACAGCTGGCAATCGCTCACCGCCACGAAAAATCACATTGCGGTGTAACGCCTCGCGCTCCTGGGTCGAAGGCGTGAATTCGTAGCCAGCGAAGGTGGTGAAGTGGCCAGGTCTGTATGCCTCATTGGCGGCTTGCACGGTGTTAGCCCAAGCTGAACGGCTGATAGCCTTGAGCTCCTGGCTTGTGATACTGCCATCGAGCAGGCTTGCGACGACATCGCTCACAAAGTTGTAGAAGGCGCGGCTTCGCTTGGCCAGATCCAGAACGCCACCATCCAGCGACTCGTTGATGCCGTGATATGCCCCGGACAGTGGGTAACGAGAAAAAGCGGTGTTGGTATCCGCGGCCTCGTTGATGACCCCCAATAGCACGGCGTGGTCGGTCACAGCATAAAAATCAAGGGGTTGAGCCAACTGCACCTCAAACCCGCTGGGATGGCGAATAGCCTCCCCTTGAGCATAGCGATAGGCATCATGAGGTGTCGCCGTGGTGCCGAAAGCGGAGGCATCAAAGGAGAGCGTTGTGTGCACGTGCAGATCGCCAAAATAGGCATTGCGCTCAGGGTTTGGCGGTGGGCGCTGTGATACTGGCGGGCTTAGAGCAGGGAAAGACACGATTTCGTTGTCGCCGGGTATGACGGTAACGGTGGACCGGTAATACTTTTGCGCCGCCTCGCGTTTTTCACGCTGCGTGTCGTCACCCGAGCAGGCAGTAACCGTGACAACTACAAGAGCCACCAACATGCGCCATTTACTGTTGGGATGCTTCCAGTTGAAGTCCTTCCTACCGGGCACTGTGTTTAAAGGCATCACTGGTCAGCGCTGCCCTCGATCCAGATAGGGCTGGTCCATGCGCGCTCACGAATGGTGGCCGGGACGCGAGGATCAGGGGCGCGGCC
>WTJR01000154.1 GCA_011524755.1 Halieaceae bacterium
AACTGGCTGGGTTTGATGCGTGGCGATTTGAGCGAGAGCTTCAACAAAGGCGGCCGAACACTCACTCGAAGCCTCAATACTGACCGTGAGTTCACATCACCCCGCGGTGAAAGCTTCAGCCTGCCCGGTCGGAGCCTCATGTTCGTGCGCAACGTAGGGCATTTGATGACCAACCCCGCCATCTTGGATGCCGAGGGTAATGAAATCTTCGAAGGCATTATGGACGCGCTGTTCACCACAGCTTGCTCGCTTCATGACCTGAGAGGCTCGAGCAAAGGCGGCAACTCACGCACAGGCTCCATGTACATTGTAAAACCAAAGATGCACGGACCCGATGAGGTCAGTATGACGGTTGACCTGTTTGCCGCGGTCGAGGATGCGTTTGGCCTGCCACGTAACACAATCAAAGTCGGCATTATGGATGAGGAGCGTCGCACGACTGTGAATCTTGCGGAGTGCATCCGCCGCGCCTCCGAGCGTGTGGTCTTCATCAACACCGGATTTCTCGATCGCACCGGTGACGAAATCCATACCAGTATGGAAGCTGGCCCCATGGTAGCCAAGACTGCAATGAAAGGTGAGCTCTGGATTAACGCCTACGAGGATTGGAACGTCGACACCGGCCTCAACTGTGGGCTCCGCGGCAAGGCGCAGATTGGTAAAGGCATGTGGGCCATGCCCGACCTTATGCAAGCGATGATCGATACAAAGCTAGGTCACCCCAAAGCCGGCGCCAACTGTGCCTGGGTACCCTCGCCCACAGCAGCGACGCTTCACGCGACGCACTACCATGATGTGTCCGTCAACGAGATTCAAGCCGAGCTTGAAGGCACCCAACGCCGTAGCGTCGATGACATACTCACGATTCCATTGGGCGACTCCAGCCTGCTATCAGCCGAAGAAATCCAACGAGAGCTCGATAACAACGTGCAAGGCATGTTGGGCTATGTGGTTCGTTGGGTTGATCAAGGTGTGGGCTGTTCAAAAGTCCCGGACATCAACAACGTGGGACTCATGGAAGACAGAGCAACGCTCAGAATTTCTAGCCAGCACATTGCCAACTGGTTACATCATGGTGTCATCACCGAAGACCAGTTCAAAGAATCAATGCTGAGGATGGCGGGTGTGGTAGACAGCCAGAATGCGGCAGATCCCAGCTATAAGCCGATGGTGGTTGACGGTCAGCCACAGGGCAATGCGTTTCATGCGGCTTGCAGGCTCGTTCACGACGGGGGTTCAGAGCCCAGCGGATATACCGAGCCGCGACTTCATACATCTCGAAGACTTTCAAAATAAAGTTTTGTCTCCGCATCTTTATGTTCGACTGGGTGATGTAATATCACCCAATGGATCCACTTGAAGAACTTATCCGAGCCCAACCGGGCTTAAGCATCTCGCTCACTATCCTCGGTCTTGTTGTCGGTAGCTTTTTAAACGTCGTCATTTACCGGCTCCCAAAAATGATGGAAGCGCAGTGGCAGCGAGACTATGCCCAATTCAGTGGTGAAGTATCGGAAGTGTCAGAAAAGCTCTCCCTCGCGTTCCCGGGGTCGCGCTGTCCACACTGCGGTGCGGCAATAAAAGCAACGCGGAATATTCCCGTAATGAGTTACCTGACACTAGGCGGGAAGTGCGCCTCCTGCAAAGCGCCGATTTCGGTTCGCTACCCAGTCGTGGAGGCACTTACTGCCCTTCTTTGGGTGCTATGCGGTCTCCAGTTTGGAGTGAGTAATGCCTTGGCGGGCGCCATGCTTCTTACGTCCGTTCTCGTTGTTCTCACCGCCATTGATCTCGATCATCAGCTTCTTCCCGATAGCCTCACATTACCCCTAGTGTGGATAGGACTGCTGCTCAACATTGATAACACCTTTGTATCACTTGAGAGCGCTGTCCTAGGCGCTGTCTTTGGTTACCTGTGCCTGTGGTCGGTTTTTTGGCTCTTCAAAATCGTCACTGGCAAAGAAGGTATGGGCCATGGCGACTTCAAGTTACTCGCTGCATTGGGTGCGTGGTTCGGATTGGCCGCCTTGCCCACCATCGTTTTA
>WTJR01000100.1:0-1337 GCA_011524755.1 Halieaceae bacterium
CCAGCGGTTTGACCGTATTTATCCTCGACCACAAAGAGATGCATTTGGTGAGCGATGAAGAGATTGATGAGTTTATGCACGGACAATTTGTCTGAGACATAGACCACGTCGCGTCGTAATTCAGCGATGGTGGTATCACCCTTGCCGGCTCGCTCAGCCTCGTACAAGTCACTGCGCAGCACATGACCCGTGACCGTATCGACAGAGTCGATGTACACCGGCATTCGGGAAAATCGACGAGACTTCTCCAGGGCCAAAGCGTCATTCACGGTAGCGTTTTCATCCAACATGTGTACGACCGTTCTCGGTGTCAGAATATCGCCGGTAGTGACCGATCGCATGCGCAGAATATTCTGAAGGTAGTCGTTCTCCTGCGACATCAGAGCACCGTGGCGGTGACCTAGCGAGGCGAGCGCTAGAATTTCTTCGCGAGTCACTGTACTCATTTCCTTGCTGCCCATGATCTTGGTCAGCCGAGTGGACACCCAGACGAGTGGGTAGGTGAGACGCACCAACCACACGATGGCATGTGCAGCCGGGATGGCGAGACCGCGCCAATACATTGCGCCGACTGTCTTGGGAATGATCTCTGAGAAATACAAAATCGCTAGCGTGAGCAGTACAGCGACCAGCGTCTCCATCTCGGGACCGAAGACGTTAAGTGCCTGAGCGCCCACACCGGCTGCACCCATGGTGTGAGCAAAGGTATTGAGTATCAAAATGCTGGCGAGGGATTCATCCATGCGCTTTCGCACTTTCTGTACGACCGCACCGGCGCGGGGCCTGTCCTGAGCCAGTCGTTCCACAAATGTAGGCGTCATGGACAAGAGCACCGCCTCAAGAATGGAGCACAGAAATGAGACGCCGATGGCAATGACGAGATAAACAATGAGAAGCGTCACTGTGTATCCAAATCCCCCAAATTATTGCTTGGTCCTAGGGTTATAACATAGTCGCTCGACGGCGTCGGGGCTAGACGACCAATGTCAGAAGCAAAATTGCCGCGCCCATGAGTGGGAAGAGCGTCAATGCAGTTCCGCCAATTCGCAGCGGCATGCTCGATGTCATGAAGCCAAAACAGATGCCGTGCATGAGCCTACCCAGAAGGAAGGCGCCTCCCAGCATGTGAAGCGTCGTCTGGGTTACTGATGCAGCAGGCAGGGTTTCCAATAGATAAAGCAGGATCAGCATGATGGGCGTGTATTCGGCGAGATTTCCGTGAGCCCGAACCGCACGCTCAAGCATGTCGTCTGGAGAGGCTCCGAGGATTAAAAAAGCAAACATGGGATTGCCTCGTAATGCGATGACGCGCATTGACAGAAAGACAAACCAGAGCG
>WTJR01000100.1:1437-8578 GCA_011524755.1 Halieaceae bacterium
GTATCACGAGGGCGAACAATGGGTCTGACACCGGCAAATGACGACACGATGTCGCTTGCTGCGAGTGGCTCAGATAGATGCTGATTTAGAATTTCCAGAAGATAAGCGCTTTCAGCATCGGTGCAGACGATCGGGTCTGGTAAGTCATGCTTTTGTTCAGTGGTGCCGAGCAGCACATGTTCAGGATCGAGCGGGATGACGAAAATGATTCGTCGCTCGCCCGGCGCTTGCAGAACCAACGCATGTGGAAACGATGCCTTTACGATCAGGTGTGAGCCTCGTACATGGTCGATCGTAAAGCCGGAATCAATATCTGAGGCTTCGAGTAGTTTTGCTGCCCACGGCCCCGCTGCGTTGATTACTCGATCGAACTCGAGAGTCTGATCTGCTGTATCGATGCGGCCGTCGGTGTAAAGGCGCTCGATGCGCGTGTTTTCGACGATGCTCACACCTTGCTTCCCCGCCTCATCAACGAGGCATTGAATCAGCGGTTCATATTCCATGACGACATCACAGTAACTGGCGCCGCCGCGAAGGCCCTGAGGTATTAGATTTGGGAAGACACGTATAAGGTCCTCGGTGCTGTGCAACTGACTGGGTCCAACAGAGAAGCGTCCCGCCAGCCACTGATAAATCAAGGTGCCGGCGAACAGTAGCCATCGGCCCCGCTTCGCCCCTTGGTATACCGGAAAATAGAACCGCTCCACGCGGGTAGCATCCGGGGCAAAATTTAGCCAGCCATCACGCTCGATCAGCGCCTCGCGAACCAATCCAATGTGGCCTTGCTCGATATAGCGAATGCCACCGTGAAGCATGCGTGAGGATGCGCTACTTGTCTGGTCAAAGGGTGTGCTTTCATCGAACAGCTGTACCTGGTGGCCGAGTGACGCACAGGCAGTCGCAATGGACACACCATTGACACCTGCACCAACCACTGCAATACGTTTTGTCGACACCGCAGACTCGCTTATTAATCGCCTTAACACCGGGTTATGTCACAACAGTACCTCATGAACTGTTGCGATAGTGTTATCGACATGACAACGGGTTGAAATACCCTCGCGACTCGCTGATTAGAGCGCTCGGTCAGCCTTCAAAATAGAGCCATGAATACTTACCAAAAAGTGGTAGAAAAAAGTCTAATTTCTGACACGATTTTTCTGGCATTTCCCCCCATTTATGACGTTAAAATGACGCCCGATTTGAGGCCTTAACGAATAAGAGAGAAAGTCGTATGAGCGAGCGAGCAGGACGACGAAAAGGAGGCGGTCGCGCAGGTCGTCGTGAGGCGAGAGCCAACGCAGGACCGGCGAGTGCACCCTTCATACAGCGGAAGATTCCCTACGTTGAAATTCTGAGTGAAGAAGGCCTTCAGCTCATCGAGGACAATGCAGATCGATTGCTCGAGGAAGTCGGCATCGATTTTCTTGATGATCCCGAAGTATTGGAGCTCTTCAAGGCGGCGGGTGCCAGTGTTGACGGAACTCGCGTGCGTTTTCCGCGAGGTATGTGCCGAGAAATCATTCAAGCCACGGCACCCTCAGAGTATGTCCAGCATGCGCGCAACCCAGAGCGCAATGTCACGATCGGCGGGAAAAATACGGTACTCGTGCCAGCCTATGGCTCACCGTTCGCTCATGATTTGGATAACGGTCGTCGCTATTCGACGATCGAGGATTTTAGAAATTTTGTGAAGCTAGCCTACATGGCGCCTGGCCTTCATCACTCGGGCGGAACCGTGTGTGAGCCGGTGGACCTGCCGGTTAACAAGCGTCACTACGACATGGTCTACAGCCATTTCAAATACAGTGACAAGCCTCTGATGGGTTCGGTAACACATTATCGTCGTGCACAAGATTCAGTTGATATGGCGAAGCTTGTATTTGGTGATGAGTTTGTTGATCAGAACTGTGTATTTACGAGCCTGATTAACGTGAACTCGCCCTTGGTCTTTGATGGGACCATGTTGGGATCGCTGAAGGTCTATGCAAGAAACAACCAATCCTGTGTGGTGTCGCCCTTTATTCTTGCAGGTGCCATGTCGCCTGTGACCGTCGCTGGTACCTGTACTCAGATTCTCGCGGAAGCGATGGCCGGTATCGCGCTGACACAGCTCATTCGGCCCGGGTGTCCGGTTGTTTTCGGAACGTTCGCCGCAGCAGTATCGATGGCGACGGGCGCACCAACGTTTGGCACGCCAGAGCCAAGCCAGGTTATCTACGCCACAGCGGCGCTCGCACGTCGACTCGGTGTGCCTTATCGAAGTGGTGGTGGCTTGTGTGCCTCGAAACTGCCCGATGCACAAGCGGCTTATGAAGCGGCTAACACCCTTCAAACGGCTGCTCTCGCAGGCGTTAACTTCATGCTGCACACCGCTGGCTGGCTCGAGGGTGGTCTCGCTGTGGGCTACGAGAAATTTGTTATGGACTGCGATCAAGCGAATATGATCGCCGTCTTGCTCGAGGGGATGGATCTTTCCGAAAACGCGCAGGCGATGGACGCCTTCCATGAGGTGGGTCCAGGTAAGCACTTCCTAGGTTCTGCGCACACATTGAGCAATTTTGAATCGGCGTTCTACCGCTCAACCATTGCGGATAACAACAGTTTTGAGCAGTGGTCAGCTGAAGGCAGTTTGGATGCAGCGCAGCGGGCGAACGGCGTATGGAAACAAATGTTGGCGGACTACGAGCCACCGGCTCTGGATCCCGCTATTGATGAGGCGCTACTGGATTTCATGGCGCGTGAAAAAGCATCGTTCGCCGACCGAGACTACTAGGCGATTAGCACGGAGACATCAGTAATGTCCGATGAAGAAGACATCATCCTTTCAGAGCTGTCCGATGAGGACCTTGTGCTACAGATGCACGACGACCTGTATGACGGATTGAAAGAGGAAATCGAGGAAGGCACGCAAATTCTTCTCGATCGTGGCTGGACCGCTGAGCAGGTGCTTGGAAAGGCGCTGGTCGATGGTATGACGATTGTTGGTATCGACTTCCGGGACGGTATTCTGTTCGTGCCTGAAGTATTGCTTGCCGCGAATGCTATGAAAGGCGGTATGGCTATTCTTCGACCCTTGCTGGCGGAGACGGGCGCGAAGCCAGTGGGCACCATGGTCATCGGTACCGTGAAAGGCGACATCCACGACATCGGTAAAAACCTCGTTGCCATGATGCTTGAGGGTGCGGGCTTTGAGGTCTACGACATCGGCATCAACAATGCTGTCGAGGATTACATCGCGGCGCTTGAGCGTCATAAGCCTGACATCCTCGGTATGTCGGCACTGCTGACCACAACCATGCCTTACATGAAGGTTGTGATTGATGCGTTGAAAGAGCAGGGCATCCGGGATGACTACATTGTCATGGTGGGCGGAGCGCCACTTAACGAGGAGTTTGGCGAGGCCGTGGGCGCTGACGCTTACTGCCGTGATGCGGCTGAGGCTGCGACCACTGCCGTTCGCTTAGTTGAAGCGCGTCGACTCGCTCAGGCCTGATCCCTCTTGGGGCGCTTACTAGTCATTGGCTGTGGCGCCCTCGCGGAAGAGCTTTCAGCACTCAAAAGAGCCAATCAATGGACCGCGCTTGATATCAAGTGTCTTGATGCGGCATTACACAATCGTCCTGAGCGAATAGCCGACCGGCTGGAGTCGGTACTTGCTCAACATCACGGCGAGTACACCAATATATTGATTGCCTATGCCGACTGCGGTACCGGCGGTGCCGTTGATCGCGTTGCGCGACAATTTAACGCCCAGCGCTTGCCGGGAGCTCACTGCTACGAGTTCTATGCAACCAGTCCCGTATTTGAGGCGCTCGCAGAAGCAGAGCCAGGGACTTTTTATCTGACAGATTTTCTCGCACGTCATTTCGATCGATTGGTGATTGAGGAGATGAAACTGGACGAGCACCCGGAACTAGAGGACATGTTATTTGGTCGTTACCGTAAGGTGGTGTATCTGGCCCAGGTCGATAGTAGTGAGCTTCTTCACCAGGCAGAGCGGGCGGCTATGCGACTAAAGTTACCCCTGGAAGTGGTGACAACGGGTTACGGCTTGTTAGCTAAAACAGTTGAAGAAGAAGTTATCCGTGTCATCGCCTAATGTGCTTTGACTTGCGTACATCAGATTGAGAAGCCCCTAATCCCAATTCACCCCAAGCTCCAACCGTTCAACAAGGAAGATTAACAACGTGCAAAGAATTGATGTCTTATGGAGAGATATTCCTTCCCAGGTTCAGATCAAGCGCGGGCGAGAGCGCGGGAAATACCTTCTGGAGCACCGGTTTCAAGCGGCGATAGATCGCGCTGCAATGCGTGCAGGCAAGGGTGGCAGTGATGCTTATCTCGAGGAATGGCGCCGGATAACAACATCGATAGAGTCAGATCTTTCTCCGCAAGAATTGGCCGAACAAATAGGGAAAATCCTTGAAGCGGAGGTTAGTGATGAGGCGCTCAAGGCCATGGTTGCAAATAAAGGTTTCAAGGACGCGAATTAACTTGCATCCGACTCTATGAGGCGTTAAAAAACGCGCCTAAATTCAACCATCGTATTCGGTCGAGCGGTAAGTACACGAGCACATGGTTTAACAATAAATAGTGCACGACAATGACGATTCGGGTCGTGCAGGAGACACTCATGACCACCACTATTATCAGCTCGGCCACCAAAGAAGTTCGTATCGGTTTTGATCAACCGTTCGTTGTCATTGGTGAGCGCATTAACCCAACTGGGCGAAAAATTCTCGCCGAGGAAATGAAGAACGGGGACTACAGTCGCGTGGAGGCTGATGCATTGGCTCAGGTTGCGGCAGGCGCCCAGATGCTGGATGTAAATGCAGGCATTCCCCTGGCGGATGAGCCTCGAATCCTCGCCGAAGCAATACAGCTAGTTCAATCAGTGACGGATGTACCACTGAGCATCGACTCCTCGATTGTTGAGGCTCTCGAGTCCGGTCTCGCGGTATACCAGGGCAAAGCCCTGGTTAACTCGGTTACGGGTGAAGATGAAGTTCTTGAGCGTGTGCTTCCTTTGGTCGCCAAACACGGCGCAGCGGTTGTTGCCATTTCAAATGACGAGACCGGCATCTCTGAAGATCCCAATGTGCGTTTTGAGGTGGCAAAAAAGATTGTTGAGCGTGCTGCTGACTACGGAATTTCTCATGAGGATGTGGTCGTTGATCCGTTGGTGATGCCGATTGGCGCTATTAATCAGGCGGGTGTACAAGTGATGGAGCTCGTGCGGCGACTGCGCACGGAGCTCAAGGTCAACACCACCTGCGGTGCTTCCAACGTCAGTTTTGGATTGCCTAACCGAAATGGCATCAATGCGGCGTTCTTGACCATGGCAATGGGCGCGGGTATGACTTCTGCAATCACCAGTCCATTGCATGCCGAGGTGATGCAGGCGGTTCGAGGTGGCGATGTCATGATGGGGCATGACCCCGACTGTGCGAATTGGATTAAGGCGTACCGTGAGCCTGCTCCAGAGGGAGCCGGCGGCCGTCGCGGTCGTGCTGGGCGTCGCCGAGGCTAACGCGTAATACGTGTCTAGCGAGCAGGTCAAAGTTCTTTTTTTACCATCGGGTAAGCGCGGCGAATTTCCGAAGCACACCCAATTGCTCGACGCTGCCCGCACCTTGGGCGTGGATATAGATTCGGTCTGCGGCGGTAGAGGCCTGTGCGGTCGCTGCCAAATCTCCTGTATGTCGGGTACGTTCCAAAAGCACAAGATGACCTCAAGCCCAGCGCATTTGTCGCCGCTAGTTGCCACGGAAATAAAATTTAACGAGCGTAAGGGCCCATTACCGGAAGGGCGGCGTTTGAGCTGTCATGCCGAGTTGCTCGATGACGTGATTATTGACGTGCCGCCCGAGAGTCAGGTGCACCGTCAAATCATCCGCAAAGATGCCGAGCATCGGGATATCCAGCTCAATACTGCAACGCGTCTCTATTTCGTGACGCTGCCAGAGTCCACGCTGGAAGATGCGCGGGGCGAAGCGAAACTGCTCATGGCCTCGCTTGAGTCCGAGTGGGGTTTGACCGACCTTCGCATTGAAACCAGCGAGCTGGTAAAGCTGCAGGTGGCACTGGCATCGGGTGACCGAGGTGTCACGGTAGCCGTGTTTGAATCAACACAGATTATTGGTGTCTGGTCAGGTCTATTCGAAGCGCCCCGGGGTGTGGCGGTTGATGTGGGCTCCACGACCGTCGCAGCACACCTGTGTGATCTTGCCACAGGCGATGTGTTGTCATCGGCCAGCGTGATGAACCCGCAGATACCGTTCGGTGAAGACCTCATGAGTCGCGTCAGTTACATCATGATGCACCCGGAGGGTGCCGAGGCGATGAGCTCCGCTATACAAACAGCGCTAAGTAAGCTTTTTGCAGAGCTGACCGATCAACTGGGTGAGACGACCGACAATATTTTAGAGGTCTCATTGGTTGCCAACCCCATCATGCACCATTTGGTTTTGGGCATTAATCCAATCAATTTGGGGGGCGCACCGTTTGCTCTGACCATCGACGAGGCTGTCACGCTCAAAGCCCGTGATCTAGGTCTAGATACCCACAGCCAAGCACGGTTGTTTGTACTGCCCTGCATTGCCGGACATGTGGGCGCCGATACGGCAGGGGTCATCCTCGCCGAGAGCCCTGATAGTGATGACGCGATGAGTCTCATCGTTGATGTGGGTACCAACGCTGAGATTGTGCTTGGTAATAAAGACCGACTTCTCGTGTGCTCAAGCCCAACTGGACCTGCTTTTGAGGGCGGTGAAATTAGCGCCGGACAGCGTGCTACGGCTGGAGCAATCGAACGCGTGCGAATCGACCGTGAGACGCTAGAGCCAAAATTCAGAGTGATTGGCTCCGAGCTGTGGTCTACGGAGGCGGGTTTCGCGGAGTCGACAAAGGAGCTCAATATCACTGGCATCTGCGGCTCGGGCATTATTGAAGTCGTCGCGGAGATGTTCCTCGCAGGCATTATTTCGGAGGATGGCATCGTTGATGGCGCGCTCGCTGAGCGAAGTTCACGCGTCCGGCCTCATGGAAGAACCTGGTCTTATGTGCTTCATTTTGCAGAGGATGAGACTCAGCGCGATATCGTCGTGACTCAGAATGATGTGCGCCAGATTCAGCTAGC
>WTJR01000205.1:0-2794 GCA_011524755.1 Halieaceae bacterium
CTAAAACGGCGAAATGCGCCTGTCCCGCGACACACACCTCGAACTTAAACGCTTCCGCTGGCATCATACCGCCTCAGCACACGGATTTCGTCATGCTTCCGATTTTGTACCTATCGCAGACTCTTTCAAGCTTCACCGAGCGGTGGCGCCGCGGTTACCGACTCGTTATCTCGGTGCTGCTAGCGAGCGGACTGGCGAGCTGTGGGAATCTCGACCAGTACGACATCACGCTGAACGATCGGACGCTTTATACGCCCAGGGATTTGTTTGAGGACTACTACCTTCCCGACATCGCGTTGAGTAATTGCGTCACTCAGGCCATAGAAGATGGTCAGGTATACGTGGCAGGCGGCTTGGAAGTACTCAACTGTTCAGAGGCTGGCATCGAGTCTTTATCGGGTCTTTCTCGCTTTACTGGGCTCAAACGTCTGAAGTTGACGGGCAACAATATTCGCAACCTTGTCGAGCTGTCGAAGCTGACGCAACTCGAAGAGCTACGACTCGATGGCAATAACATCGTGGATATTGTGCCTCTGACCGTTCTCCCCAGCCTGAATCTTGTCTCACTTGAAGACAATCCGGCATTGCAGTGTCACAGCCTCGTCCGCTTCCGCGACGGGGTCGAGGTTGTCGTACCGGAGCATTGCTCGTCGTGACCTATTGGATTTATCGCGCGATTGCCGCGCTACCGCTATCGATTTCCTATCGATTTGCGCGAGTTCTCGCATGGCTCACCGAGCGTGTGTTCAAGTATCGAGTTACCACGGTAGATCAAAACCTGAGGCGCTCCTTTCCCGATCAGTCCGAAGCTTGGTATGCGACCACCAGGCACCGCTTCTACCAACAATTCGCTGATGTGACCGTTGAGGCCATGTATGCCTGGCGCATGCCTCGGAACGAGCTAGAGGAACGAATGACCATCACCGGCTGGGAGCCACTGATCTCATCGGGCGACGAGTCACCTAAACCCGGTATTTTGTTATCGATCCATCACAACAACTGGGAGTGGCTCACACAACGAGCAAGTGCAGCGGCAACCGCACCACTAGACGGTGTTTACAAGCCGTTGCATGACCGCGGCGCAGATCGCTTTGCGCTGGAGTCGAGAGGTAAATGGGGTGCAACGTTGGTCACAATGAAAGGTGTCAGTCGGCACGTACTCAAGAACCGACGCACTCCAAGAGTCCTGGCCTTACTTGCCGATCAGTCACCCGGTAAACGCGAGGCAATTCACTGGACGCAATTCCTAAACCAAACCACCGCGTTCTTCATGGGGCCCGCGACCTTAGCCCGTCTCACAAAATATCCGGTGTACTTTGCGCGGACACAACGATTGTCTCAGGGCCGCTACCACGCTGAACTCCTGACGATCTGTGCAGAGCCGGGCACGATGAGCGAAAACGAGCTCATCGAGAAATACGTTGCCTTAGCTGAAGAGACGATTCGCCTGCAGCCAGAGAGCTACCTTTGGACTAATCGACGATGGAAGCTGGAGCCGCCTCAAGCCACCTTGGAGACGGCACCGGACGCGTCAGAGGAAATCCAATCAAAGCCCTGACTTTGCGTCGCGTAGATCACATTCATCTCGGTGCGCTGAATAAGCGGACCTAATAAGGCCGAAACGGCGTCGATCGAATTGTTCTGCTCGGAAATATGCCCGGCGATGACCGTACCAGGAACAGACTCCCCCATTGCCTCGAGCATTCCAAGCGCCTGATCATTATTGAGGTGCCCAAAGTCACCCGACACTCGACGCTTCAGAGCAGCCGGATAGGGGCCACGTCGGAGCATCGCTAGGTCATGGTTAAACTCTAGCAACAGCAGGTCACAGCCCTCGTAGGCGCGCTGCACATGCGGTGACACCATACCTAAGTCAGTCAGGACGCCCACGCGCCGCGCCGCGTGTTTGAATACGTATTGAACGGGTTCTTTCGCATCGTGCGGCACCGTGATCGCCGACACCTCAATATCGCCGATAGCAAATTCCGAGTCACTCTCGATCTCAACGATGGTTCGGGCTCCCTCTAATTTGCCCGATGTCAGCGTTCCATGGGTCGCGTAAATGGGGGCGCCAGCAGCTTTCGATACAGCGGCAACGCCACCTATGTGATCCGAGTGCTCGTGGGTGACCAAAATGGCATCGATATCAGTGATATCAACATTGATTTGATCAAGACGGGACAGCATCTCGCGGGCGGGGAAGCCGCAATCTATGAGTAGCGTCGTCTCTTCACTGGCGACGAGTGTCGCATTTCCCTTGCTGCCTGAGCCAACCGATGCGACTCGGAGCATTACGTGATATTGCCCTGCAGTAGGGTTAGAAGACCTTGTTGTTCCAACTGTCCGATGGGTTGACCGTCTGAGCCAAGGATGTGAATCGTGACCTGTGAGGTGTCTTCCGTGGTCAGTTGCACTTGAAACTCCTGACCAATGAGCGGATCGTCGCTGTCACTGCCACCAAGCCAACTAAACCAGCCACCATCTTCTTCGCCTTCAGGGCCAAGGTATGTGACGTAGAACAAACCCGCGCTGCGGTTCTTATCGTCCAATCGGAAGCCAGCGTCGGTAAAGCCCTTCTCGGTTGCCGCCCAAGCTCGATTAAATGGCAAATCCAGGCGCAATCGAGCACCGCTGGTTGACTCCTCCATAGCGATACGACCGGCACCGGTCATCGCTTGCTCAGCCATCATCGACACAGGCGCTGACTCGGCGCTGTTAGCAATGAACTGAGCAATATTGCGCAGCATGGTCTGCTCAAGCTCCGTATCATCAGAGTTCTGCGGCCAGCTTGTTA
>WTJR01000205.1:2894-5176 GCA_011524755.1 Halieaceae bacterium
TTAACCACAGCCCAGCTGCTCTCACCTAGACGCTGCAAACGAACGGCATCCAACTGGGAGCCGGCCGTTAACGGCGCCGGACGAGGCGCCTTGCCGGTGACAGGAATCGCAAGATTCACTGCTACCTCAGGAATAGGATAGGCCTGCTGAATAGCACCGGAATCCAAATCATCAGGCACAGTGATCGCATCCGCCTCGATGGCATTCTCGTAGTCACCGGATAACTCGGACTCTGTCTCCCACGGAATGATCTTGCTCGTGTCAGGCAGCAGACTGCAACCTGACAAGCCAACCACAGCAATGAGAAGTACCAGTGTCTTTAGTTTAAACATTCGTCAATCGCCTTTGTTACTTCCCCCTGAAACTGCGCTGACAATGGCGTGAGCGGCAATCTCATGGTGGGCTCAATCAGCCCCATATAGCCCATAGCATACTTGACCGGAATGGGATTTGGTTCAAGGAACAATGTTTGATGTAGTCGCTGAACTTTTTGATCGACAGCGCGCGCAGCCGACATATCACCCGCTAATGCCAAGCGACACATCTCAGCCATTTCTGCGGGCGCCACATTGGCTGTGACCGAAATACATCCCTTCGCACCAGCCTCAAGCAAATCGCAGGTAGTGCCGTCGTCGCCCGAGTAAACAGCAAACCCCTCGGGCAGGGACTGGATAAGCGCGGCACCCCGATCAACATCACCTGTCGCATCCTTCAAGCCAACAATGTTCTCAATTTGACTGAGACGCAGAATAGTGTCGTTCGCAAGGTCGCAGCCCGTCCGTGAGGGCACGTTGTAGAGGATGATAGGAAGATTGATCGCACCTGCTACCGCCGAGAAGTGCTGGAACATCCCCTCCTGCGTCGGCCGGTTGTAATACGGAGTCACCAACAAGGCACAGTCTGCGCCGGCTTCTGCTGCCGCGACGGTCAGTTCTACAGCCTCTAATGTCGAGTTGGATCCGGTGCCAGCCATGATGGGGATGCGTCCACCTGCATGACTTACGCCGAATCGAATCACTTCCCTATGCTCGGGGTGACTCAATGTAGAGGCTTCACCGGTTGTACCCACCAATCCCAGTGCTGCAGTACCGTTTTCGATATGAAAATCAATGAGCCGCTCTAATGTCCGCCAGTCGACATCACCGGAATCGGTCATAGGTGTTACCAGCGCGACTATGCTTCCGGTTATCATCGGCGTACTCCAGCGATGGGAAAATTCGAGGTGAGGGTCAACATGATCGCGCAATTATCCATTTCGAGAGCAGTTTCACAACCGGAATTACGCAACCTGCGACAGCTGATTGCGGTGTTTGTTCTCTTTGTGACTAGTCTGACAGCGCCGACCGCCCTGAGTTCAGAACTTGAGCTCCAAATTCGCCCACTTAGTGCGATCGATAAGCACTACATGGCAGAGCAACGGCAGACCGTCGAGAGTCTTGCTAATCGTCTTGGAAGGCGCCTTTCAGGGGTTACAGAGCGGGATCTCGAGACGCTTCAGAGAATCATCGACCTGCGCTGGGTTGACAGTGAAGATGTTCAAACTCAACAGGCGATGGGTATTGTTTTTGGCGACTTATTAGCCAGTGAGCTTGATTTTCACTGGGTGGTTTATCGAGATCGCGCGGGCAGATCTCGCGCACTTCGGTACCGCGATCAAGAGATCTATGTCTTCCCAGTGACGATGCTGTCTCGGCGACTATCGGCGAGTGCCCCACTGTCGGTGAGTGACTTATTTGACGAACAATTGAAGCGACAACGTCAGAAACTTCCGGGCGCTCGTTGGATGCCGCAATCGTAGTTAGTACACAGCGTCGGCGGGGGCGGAAATAGCTCAGATCAAAGAGCATCCCGATCTGGAAAAGAAAAGTCCCGCTGGTACGTAATCACACCATCAACCCACATTGCCCGGTGTCTGGCACCCTGGACAGATCGGTTGCCGGATTTGTAGCCCGCATCTCCCGGATACAACATCACGACATCATCTGGATCGTCAGCGCAAACCTTGGGGAAAAAATAGGGTGGGATCCGGCGACGCGCGGCAGCAACTGCGGCATCCACTGACCGATGCTGAGATAAGTCAATCAAGCTTACAACGGTCGGTGGGGGAAGCCGGAGTTTTCCCGCTTGATGTTCAGCCACCGCGTCCTCGGGACGCACCCATCGAGCTTCAACCATTTCCTCACCGTCAACACTCACCGAGGCACCCTCAGGCAACTTAGCCACGAAAAACCAGGTCGCAAAACGGCGCTTCATTCCTGCCGGTGTGAGCCAGTGAGAAAAGT
>WTJR01000205.1:5276-8575 GCA_011524755.1 Halieaceae bacterium
GCTCATGCATTGGCGCCAACCAAGACATGGCGGATCCCAACGCTTGTGGCAGTGACACACCAAAACTACTGCCCAACTCCTCTAGCAATAACTGCTGTGGAGTTATCGGTGTACCAAAGCGCTTGGCATCATATTCCTCTACCTGGGCAAGCGCAGCCGCAGAAGCAATGGCGTCGTCAAGACTGCCCAGCTGGTCTACGAGACCAATCTCCTTGGCTTGGCGCCCAATCCAGACCTTTCCTCCGGCGATCGCATCGACCTCTTCAACCGTCATATGTCGCGCGGTAGCAACCAAGCTCAGGAACTCTCGGTAGATGCCATCAACAACCGCCTGGAAAATCCGCTCCGAGTTCTCATCGAGTGGACGCGAGGGATCTAAACTGCCCGCCATCGTTGTTGTGCCAACACCGTCGACCGTAGCGCCAACGTAATCGAACACACCTTCAAAGGTGGGAAACGCCGAGAAGACACCAATGCTGCCTGTAATCGTCGAAGGCATCGCCCAGATCTCGTCTGCAGCTGCCGCAATCCAGTAACCGCCCGACGCGGCGGCACCGCCCATAGAAACGACGATAGGCACACCATCAGCGGCGATGGCGTCGACCTTGGCTCGGATCACTTCTGACGCAAATACGCTGCCACCACCCGAATTAATGCGAAGCACGATAGCAACCGCATCGGCTTCATCAGCGCGCTCTAACTGCTCTACGACCGTATCGCTACCTGCCGACCCTTGAACACTGTCGCCTGGCACCAGTGTGCCCTCGATCGGAATAACGGCGATAAGCGGTTGCTCTTCACTCTCAAACGGATCTCGAATATCGCTCACATACCGCTTAAGACTCACAAGCTGGATATCGCCATCTTCATCACGTGCGTCAACAATCTCGGTCACCCGCTCCTCGAGTTCATCGCCATAAAGTAGTTCATCGACATAACCCTCTTGCAAAAAGACCTCCGCCAAATCGCCACCATTTGCCTCAAGCCTTCCCGGGAAATCGTTAACAAAGGCTGTCACTTCGCCCGAAGATTTGTTGCGCCCTTTTTCAACAAGCGCCGTGTAGTCGTCCCACAAGCTGTTCAGCCACTTACCGACAACTTCGCGCTCCTGCGGTGACATGTCGTCTCGCATGTAGGGCTCCACCGCCGATTTATTTTCGCCCGCTCGGAAAATATGGAAATTGACCTTTATATTCTCGAGGAACTGCTTCAGATAAGTGCGGTAAACACCAAAACCCATCAGGCTGACGCCGCCCTCTGGATGTAGAAATATGGTGTCTGCCTGTGATGCGAGGAGATACTGGGATTGCGTAAAGTAGTCTCCGATCGCAACGATGGGCTTACCGGTCTCTGAAAAACGATCCAAAGCTTCAATAATTTCCATCGACTGACTCGTCGTAGGGCCTGCAAGATTCTCGAGATCTAGGACAATCGACGTGATGCGATCATCATCTGCTGCCGCATCAATACCTTCTATCACGGTTGACAGTAAGGTTTCGGCTGCAAGTTCGTCGGCGAACAAGGCATCAAGCGGCTCAAGCGGTGTGCGATCCTCGACCAATCGTCCGGTTGGCGCTATCAACAATCCAGCACTCTCGGGCAGTGGCTTGGGTGCATTTTCGGAGACGCTCACTGATAGTGCTGCGAAGAAAATCACGACAAACAGTAGCGGTACCAAGACCGTAATGACCTTACTGATACCGGCCAGGATACGCCAAATGGCTCTAAGTAAATCCATGTTCTACTCCTCTATAGCTTGGGCTGTGCGTCGCTCACGACCCCTAAACCGAATGTAGGCGGTGCAGACGGAAAACAGCAGAACAATGATGATGAGTCCACTGACGACAATTAAGTTATTGGGGCGGGCGAAGACATCTTCAACCGCACTGACGAAATAGAAGAGCAAGAGTAGGCAGTACCAGATAATCCATTGCAAATTATCCCGTGACACCCCAAACAAAAATAAAATGATCGGCGCCACAGAGGCGAGCCACAAGGGCCAGCGCCCGCCCAACTCGATGACCTCAAGCGCACCCTGACCGATCAGCGCAACACTCAATACCCACAAAGACAACCAGAGATTTCCCGTGACTTGCCCTCTTTCTACAGACTGCTCACTCACGCCGGCACCTCTGCCTTGGCAAATCGAGCCAAGCGGCGTCCCAGTGTCTGACAAAGAGCCACCTCGTGCTCGGAAAGCTCGCCATCCGCATTACCACCCTCAGCCCAATGACTGGGTCCGTACGGCGTTCCGCCCGTCCGCGTGGCTTGAAGCTCAGGGGCAGAGTAAGGCAACCCGACATAAATCATGCCGTGGTGAATCAGTGGCAGCGCCATCGAGAGCAATGTCGCCTCCTGGCCGCCATGCAGTGACGCTGTGGACGTGAACACACCTGCGGGCTTATCCACCAGAGCCCCGCTAATCCACAGTGGGGACGTACCATCGATGAAGTATTTCAGTGGCGCGGCCATATTGCCGAATCGCGTGGGACTGCCCAGTGCCAGTGCAGCACAATCGCGTAAATCGTCCTCATCGCAGTAGACGGGCCCCTCATCGGGCACATCCGGCATTACGGGACGATCAACCTCTGCACTCACTGGAGGCACGGTGCGCAACCGAGCTTCCACGCCCTCAACCTGCGCCACGCCCCGCGCGATCTGCCGCGCCATGGCTTCGGTCGAACCGTGACGGGAGTAATACAAAATCAGTACGTAGGGATCAGCCACGTGTTACCTCTTCACAACTTTACGTCCTTGACACATTAGCATGCCCACAGGCCGGTTGAGAGCACGCTATACTGCGCCTCCAAATAAAGGTGGGTCAAAATGCGGTTAACGCTGGTTTTTCTATCAGGTCTCGTGCTCCTAGGCTGTTCGAGCGAGCCGACCGGTTTGGTGCCAAGCCAATGGAACGTCATCAATTACTGGGCCATTTGGTGCAAACCCTGTCGAGAAGAGATCCCAGAGCTAAATCAACTGAATCAAATTGAAAATGTGGTGGTCCTCGGCGTGAACTTTGATGGCAAAGTCGGCGAGGCACTCGTCTCGGACGCCGATGATCTCGGAATTGCCTTTGACATCATTGATGACCCTGCGCCTAACTTGAACATCTCGCGTCCGTCCGTTCTCCCCACCACCCTCGTTTTGTCTCCCGAGGGCACGCTCGTGGCGACGTTAGTAGGACCGCAGACCGCGAAATCAATCATGGCGTACATCGACCCGGATAAGAGACCTAAATAGAGGCAAAAAAACGCCGGCTAAAAAGCCGGCGAATTAAAGGAGCCACTCAAATCGGGAGA
>WTJR01000031.1 GCA_011524755.1 Halieaceae bacterium
TTGCCGCCGGTTACACATGGGTGAAGTTCATCGGACCTATTCAGGCTGCTGCCGTCAAATTCGGCCCTGAAAGTGCCGCACTAGACTATGCGCTTCAGAACAATGACCGAATTTCTCAGCCGGTGTCGCGGGACCTGACTGCCATCAACAAGCCCCAATCTGCCAATAATCTGTATTGGGGTGAGCTGCACATTCATACCTCCGAGAGTTTTGATGCCGCACTTTTTGGCAACACCATCGGGGTTGAAGATACGTATCGCTTTGCCAAGGGCGAGCCTATTGTTGGCGTCGGTGGTGAGTCGATGCAGTTGAGTCGACCTTTAGACTTTGTAGCGATTACGGATCACGCGGAGGGCTTTGGTACGCGCACACACTGCGATGATGAAGGCTTATCACTGGGGGAGCGTGCAGCTTGCTGGCTCGCTAATGAGCCGAATCCGCGGATATTTCAAATTCTTACCAGTCGAATACGTGGCGAGGCGGAGCCAGGCGACCCCACACTGCCTCGCGGTGTGTACCAAAAGAAGCAATACAAATCACCGAAGCCCGGAAGCTTCCCTTCCTGTCGATTTGGTGAGGGCGCCTTGGAGCGATGTCTTGAGAACGCCGTCAATGATTGGGCGCGGTATGTAGCTGCCGCTGACGCGTTTTATGAGCCCGGCGTACTGACGACGCTCGTCGCTTACGAATATTCCCCAGGCCTCCCCGATCAAGGAAAACATCATCGCAATGTGATCTTCCGATCGAGCGAGGTGCCGGACAGGGTGCCATCAAGTATCGATGTACCAAATACGATTGAGCTATGGCGCGAGCTCGAGGCTAACTGTCAGGGGGACTGCGATTTTCTGACTATTCCTCACAACTCTAACAAGGCATGGGGATTGACCTACTCGCGCTACACCTGGGACGGCAAGGATTACACCGAGGCTGACTGGAGAACGCGGCAGCGACGAGAGCCGCTGGCAGAGATTTTCCAAATTAAAGGTGCTCAGGAATGTGCGCTAGGTGTGGGCGCGACGGATGAGGAATGCCAGTTTGAGCAGGTATTTGAACCCTGCGAAGCAGGCCAAACCACAGGCTGTGCCTTCCGAACAGGCTTTGTCCGGCAGGGACTCAAGGTGGGCCTGGAGCTCGAGCAGGAATATGGCTTTAACCCCATACAAAGCGGGTTCATAGCGGCTACGGACAGCCATAACTCGAATCCTGGCGATGTCGAGGAATGGGATTTTCCGGGAGCCACGGGAAGCGTGACATCGTCCGCTTTTCGGCGGCTTCGCGATGAGGCAATCGAGCCCTTCAAATCACGACTGCGATTTAACACGTCGGGAGGCCTTGCTGCTGTATGGGCGCCCGAAAATACTCGCGAAGCCATTTTTGATGCGTTAGCACGACGAGAAACCTACGCCACATCGGGACCGCGAATGACAGTGCAGTTCTATGCGGAGTGGCCGAGAGGGTCTGATTATGAGGTGACGGGTAATGGTGCCAGCACAAGCCAAGAGGCACAGCGTACCCCGATGGGCGGTGTCATCCCGGCGAGCCAGTTCGAGGACCTTCCACAGTCGCCGTCTTTTTCTGTATGGGCCATGCAGGACCCTCTGGATGCGCCTTTACAGAGGATGCAAATGGTGAAGGGTTGGATTGATGACAGCGGTGAGACGCACGAAAAGGTGATCGATATTGCGTGTGCAGATGATCTACCAGTTGATCCGAATACTGGTCGTTGTGCAGACAATGGTGCGAGCGTCGATTTAACGACCTGTGCGTTTGACGAGGACGTTGGCGCAGCCCAGCTATCTGTGAACTGGCAGGACCCTGATTTCAACGCGGATCAATCGGCGTTTTATTACGTTCGCGTGGTCATGAATCCTACTTGCCGATGGTCGACTTACGATGCGATTCGCTTGGGGCGCGATCCGGATCCGCGAGTGCCGGCGACGATACGAGAGCGCGCTTGGACCAGTCCCATATGGATATCGCAAAGTGCCTCAGATAGTGGTGC
>WTJR01000151.1 GCA_011524755.1 Halieaceae bacterium
TGTGTCTCCACCTGGTATGAGCCGTCTGGATTGAAGATGTACTCGTCGTCATAGAAGCAATCTCTCAACGCGATCACACCATCGTCGCCACTCCACCAGGAGACATCGAACTCAGCAGGACCTACACCTAATGAACCCGCTTCGGGCGCCATGACCCAGGTGCCCTGGAATGGCGATGGGGGTGGTGGCTCAGCCGTCTTAATGAACTTGTAGTTCCACCAAACACCAGCACCTGCCTCAACAGTGACCAGCATTGAGCCGTCGTCCTGCTCGTAAGCGTTGTAGACAATGCTTCCTGGAGCATCGCCCGGTGAACCAATCTCTGCGCCATTCACGGCCTTTGGTAAGCCCATGTAGGAACCTTGACCGTTGATGGTCAGAGTCTGTGCACCTTCATCGTACTCAAAAGTTGCATCTATAGAGCCGTCATGCGGCGCAACAGGTGCTCCACACGAGTCAGCATCTACACCCTGCCATGCTTCCAACCATGTCTCGTCTCCAAGAACGTTTCGGAAGGAACCATCACGCCCAAAGACATACTCGTCGTCATAGAAACAAGCGCGCAAAGCGATCACACCGTCGTCACCGCTCCACCATGAGACGTCGAATTCCGCAGGGCCTACGCCGAGCGAACCGGCTTCTGGCGCAAGCATCCATGTTCCAAGGATGCCAGTGTCCTCAACTTCCTCACCGGCAAGTCGCTCCAAGCGGACGTTTGCCACCTTGATAGACTTACCACCCTGCTCTCCATTTGGAGAAAGAACTAGGAAGGCCTTCACGGCAGCGAGACTCAACCGACCGCCCGGAGGATTGTTTTGCTCCGCGTTTGTGGAAGCAAGCAGATCAGCGATTGGGATTTCGAAGCTCTTCCAAGTGCCCGGAATGTACCCTTCCAAGTCCAGCGGCATAGCGCCTGTGCCTTGCGGATATTCATTCTCCACCTTGAAGATTACGCCATCAGTGACTGTCTCCGGAGGCAACTGAATATCAAACTTCAATGTGCCACCCGCTGAGTCGCTAAGATCGAGACCCTGATCATCTTTGATGAACCAGGCGCCACCAACGCCGTCACCGAAGTTGATTCTTACCGCGTTGACACCAATATCATCATCGCCAGTAGGAACCACCGACCAAGTCACTTGGTTAGACGTATTTCCATCGCAGTAGTCTTCTGCGAATGCATTTTCAGCAGATACCGCACAGATACCTGGCGACCACGCAGAGCCTGCTTCACCGTTCTCATCCAGAACGGTAATAACGAGATCGTCCGTAGACTGTGCAGGCGCTGCGATTCCGCAATCGCCATTTGGCGTACCACAGACCAGTCGGATGTTATCCAACTGAACGTGTGCAGCCGCACTAGGCTCAATGACTACGAGATTCTGCACAGCACCCAGAGCAAGTGGTCTCTCGCCACGGCCACGAGTAGCTAGAATCTGATTAATAGACGCACTGTACGAGAACCACTCGTTCTTTGGCATGTCTGCAACGCTCAGCGAAACACTACCGAGTGCTGGATATCCGCTATCGATTTTGACCGAAATAGTGCTGTCTGGCGCGGTCATCGAACTGTCGATATACATATCGAACTTCAGCTCACCACCACCGCGATGACCGTAGATATCAATGATGTTGCCATCAGTTGCGTTAATAACCACGTTACCGCCGCCATCGCTCATGACATCAAGCACGTTACCTCGACCTTCGACAGCCACTTCCGACACACTGATGTCGATCGCGCCCTCATTGTTGTAACCAACCTCCGCCTGTAAGTCGCGTGTCACGTCGCCTGTAAGGAAGGTCCACGTCAGAGGACCCACAGCATCCGTGTAGATATCAGTCGTTACAACTTCAGGGCTCTGCGCATCCGGCGACTCTATCGAACGGTCTGCTAGGCTATTACAACCGACGCCGTTCCCTGTGTCGTAATTACACTCGTAGACGCGGATGTAATCGACCACCATCTCACCAGGGACTGAAGATGGATCGAGCTCAACACCTGGCCCAATGCCGCCTACTGCAAGGTTCACAATAAGGTGGAAATCACGATCAAACGGCGCAGAGGGGTCGCTCGCAAGCTGATAGCCGTCTGTGTTGTCCTTGAAGTAATAGCTGTAGTAAACGTCTTTACTTACGGTTCTCAAGTGCTCACCGTCGACAAACCAACGAAGGTAGTCGCCAGACCACTCGAGCGAGTATGTGTGCCAATCGCTGGCATCGCTGACGTCGGCAGCCTCACTTGTAATCTGGTTTAGGGGCCACTCGAAACCGTAGTGAGCCGCCATGAACACGCCCTGATTATCAGTACCCGCATTCACCACTTCCATGATATCGATCTCACCACCGGCAGCCCACGTACCGTAGGTCGTGTCTGTCGGCATCATCCATACCGCTGACCACATACCATCACCTGGCGCAGCTTTGGCGCGGATCTCAACACGCCCGTACTTGAAATCGAACTTATTAACCGAACGCATACGTGCTGATGTGTAAGCACTGCTACCCGCGCTCTCTTCACGAGCTTCAATCACAAGCGCAGTCGTATCGTCGACCTCTTGGATAGACGCATTCTCAGCCTGATAGTACTGCTGTTCGTAGTTACCCCAACCTGGCAGCCCGTTATCGCTACCGTCTCCTAGTTGGAACGTCCAGTTACCAGAATCTACGGCGCTACCGTCGAATTCATCAGACCAAACCAAGCTCCACTCTTCCTCTTCCTCCAGATAGAACGGCTCAGCGTCCGGAGCAGTTGCACTACCCCCGCCACAGGCGTTTAGAAGAGCTGCCGCAAGGCCGATGCCAACGAGACGGCCATGACGATACAAGCGATCAAACATGAGTAACCCCAATTAATTGAATATTTAGTTAGATTTAGCAGAGTGCTTTATCCCACATAGAAGAACAGCACTTAATACAAACGCGACGATAGGGACTTACAGCAAGACAAGTGGGAAAGCGCTTAAATACGCCCTATCCCATGAGGTCTTGGACAGCAGATCGGTAGTTTCGACTGACTTTCAGACTGACGTCATCGTCAAGGTGGAGAAGGCACTCGCCCTTGGGAATAGCATCGACCGAACGAACCTTGTTGAGATTAACAATGGTAGATCGGTGAATTCTTACAAACTCTGATGTGAGCTTCTTTTCGAGCTCCTTCATGGTGGACCGAAGGATATAGGTTTCATTACCAGCGTGGACACACATGTAGTCCCCAGCGGCATCAATCCAATCAATTGTCTCGAGTTCAACTAAATGGGTGTGCGGTCCGTCTTTGATCGGTAACCGTGTCGGTCGCTCTTGAATATCACCTGCAAGCAACTCACTACCACCTTCGAGGCCCGCAATGGCTGCTACGGCCGCCTCCTTTCCACTCTGCAACGCCACAGAGAGTAAACGGTCTCGCGCGCGCACTACGGCTTCACGAACGCGCTCCGCCTCGAATGGTTTCAACAAATAATCAACCGCGTTGGCTTCGAAAGCCCGAACTGCATATTCATCGTAAGCGGTGGCAAAAACCACAACCGGCATGACGTCACTTTGACAGCGCTTCACCACATCTAGGCCATTGAGGCCAGGCATCTGAATATCCAAAAACATGAGATCGACCGCCTGCTTTTGAAGCTCGGCCAACGCCTCTCGCCCACTGCGGCAGCGCCCCACCAACTGTACATCCGGCACGGACGCCAATAGGGTCTCCATGTAATCGAGTGCCAACGGCTCGTCGTCGACGATTAAGACTCGCAGCGGTTCTGTCATTTTTGTTTACCTCTGGTAGGCAAGTGTAACGCAAGTTTCAATCCACCTAATCGAGAAGTCGATGCGTTGAAGCTGAAGCCATCTCCGTACAAGTTTTCTAGACGCTCCGCCGTGCTGCGCAGTCCAAACCCCGGTGTCTCGAACAAATCTGAGAGTTCCGGTTGTTTTGCATCTTCGCCTGAGCCGCTGTCTTCAACACTTAACACCAATTGCTGATCCGTGAGCTTTGCCGTGATGAGAATGTGGCCACCCTCCTCAGCCCGGCCGATAGCGTGCTTGATCGCATTCTCCACTAGCGGCTGAAGAAGCAGACTGGGGACCTGTATTGGAAGCGCACGAGGATCGATCTCTTGCTCAACGATCAAGCGGTCCGAAAAGCGCACCTGCTCGATCCTTAAGTAGAGATCGAGTGCTTCGATCTCATCCCGCAACGGGATTGTGATATTTCTATCGGACTCGAGAGAGAATCGAAGAAAGGTCGACAACTCCGCAATCATGCTCTGCGCATCCTGGCTGCGCTTAGTACTCACCAGTGATGCGATTGAGTTAAGGGTGTTGAATAGGAAGTGTGGGTTCAACTGATAACGGAGCAATTTCAACTGCGCTTCCCGCGCGGCCGACTCAGCCGATACCAACTTAAACGCCTCTTTCCGTCGACCTGCCTCAAGTACCAGCAGCGTTTCCTTCTCTCCCTGTAGTAGCTGTGCAAACTTTACGAGGTGGTACAGCAGAACCCACGCGAGAAAAACGAAAAGTGATGCGAAAAACCAACCACCAAAGTCACCCCACAAGCCTGTCTCATCGGTCAATATCATGAGTAATTGCAGGCGGAAGGCCGTCCACAATGCGGCGCCAACAATTGTGAGTGCACTTGCTGTAAGCACCCTGTTCCAGGGGCTCCATGACCATGACTGCTTAATGGCTGTCCTCAGAGGCGCACAAAGGAGAAAGCCCCCCACGGACTGGATGAGATTGTGTGCAATGTAAGCAAATTCCAACTGATCATACGGAAGAGACAGACTCACCAGCGTAACGACCGAAAGACCAATCCAGCCTCCCGCATTCAGTAGCCAGAATAAACGATCCGAGTCTGTCACCGTTCGTGAGAAGAACTGGGTGAATGATCCGGTTTGTGTCTGCGCTTGGTTCACTGTATGGCTACCTTGAGAAGCTCGGCGCTGCGCCTAAACCTTCAGTCCACCGGTATCGATATCGACGAACCGACCACCTGTGGATACGAGCTCTTCGAGTAACGGTGATACCCGAATGGACTCATCATTAGCCGCCAAGTCTGTCATGACAGCGAGCACTTTCTCGGCACCCAACATATCGGCGTAATACATGACGCCACCCTTATCCAAAGGCCACCCGTAACCATTGATCCACACAACATCGATGTCGCTGGGCCGCTGCGCTTTATTCTCTTCCAGAATAGCGAGCGCCTCATTGATCATGGGTATCACGCAACGATCGATAATGGCTTCTGGTGACAGGGTCGCATCACCCGCGCCGGTGATTTCACGAATGATTCCTGCAGTGATTTCAGAGGGTACATTTTTTCGATTTTCGTCGTAGTCATAATAGCCAGCGCCGGTCTTCTGACCACGCCGATCAAGCTCACAGAGCGCATCGCGAATAGGGTTAGCGGTCTTCGCGCCTTTCTTCCAACCGATGTCTAGACCGGCTAGATCGGACATCTGGAAGGGTCCCATTTTGAATCCAAACTCGTTGAAAGCGGCGTCAATATCCCAAGGCATGATGCCCTCGTAGATCAACGCGTTGGCCTGATACTGACGTGCAAATAAGATTCGATTGCCTACGAAACCTGGGCATACCCCGACCAAGGTCGCAACTTTACCGATGTGACGAGCGAGGTCCACCGAGGTCGCAACAACATCGTCTGCGGTCTTCTCGGCCCGCACAATCTCAAGCAGCCGCATGACGTTCGCCGGTGAAAAGAAGTGAAGGCCAATGACATCCTCTGGTCGCGTGGTGACCGAAGCGATTTCGTCGATATTGAGCGCCGACGTATTGGTTGCAAGTATGGCTCCGGGCTTGGCGATTTTATCGAGTTGACTAAACACGGACTTTTTAATGTCCATATCCTCGAATACAGCCTCAATAATAAGATCGCAATCAGCCAAAGCGGACAGATCCAGTGAGGGGGTATAGCAGTTCATGCAGATCTCGACTTCTTCCTGCGGGAAGCGTCCGCGATCAGCGCTGCGCTGATAATTCTTGCGGATCGTTGTTAGCCCCCGGTCCAGCGCCTCCTGCTTTGTCTCAACAATAGTCACTGGAAGGCCCGCCGAGGCGAAGTTCATTGAAATACCGCCGCCCATCGTCCCGGCACCGATGATGCCGACTCGCTCGATTTTACGACGAGGAAGATCGTCCCCTATTCCCTCAACATTCCATGCTTCCTGAGCTGCTTGTTGTAAATAAGCAGCGACGCGAGCGTCTGAATCCGTCATCGAAATAACCTCTTATTGTTGGCTTGTATTGTTGATTGCCTGTTCATGAGGGGTCGATACGTTAAGTAATACGATCGCATTGCCCCCCTTCTGGTGACGCATCATACCGTCACCAGATTCTAATGCTAGCGGGGGGAAAGCCCCGGATCCATGTCGTATTGCAGTCCACCCTCAGTAATCTCGACCCACGCGTGTTTGGTTGTCGTCCATCCATGAACCTTTGGCCGCAAGTCCGAGGTCTGATCTAGCAACCCAGTAAACACATAGGCGGTATTTGGGGCACGTTCCACAACCACATAGGCTGGTGATCCACAATCACCGCAGAAGTATCGGCGTACCGTGCGACCACTCACCGTATCGCTATCAGCAAAGGACTTTGGGTCCCCACCGACACTCAAATTATCGAGCGCTACCGCGAGAAACGGCGCGTAAGCGCTGCCCGACTGCAACTGACAGTTTTTGCAGTGGCAAACATCCAGTTCAGCATTGTCGTCATTGATGGTTAGTTTTATTTGCCCACATAGGCACTGACCTGTGCGTTCCATACAGCCCCCTCTACCCTGCCGCTCAGGCTAACGACTGATGGTCCAACAATCTACAGCGAACATGCGTCGCTTTTTGGGTCCGTTTAATCCCATTAGCATTGAGTTGCCAACCGCTTGTAGGCACCGTTGCGCGATCCGCCTGGGGCTTAAAACTATGATTCCAACACGCTCGCTACTCAGCTTAACCCTCTGTCTGTCACTTCTAACTGCCTGTGGCGGCGGTGGCGGTGGGTCCTCTGTACCGCCGACCGTCGTAACACCTGATACCACGGCGCCGGTGATAACACTTAATGGTGAAGCTTCAGTACAAATCAACGAGGGTGAGGCCTACGAAGAACAAGGAGCGACCGCGCAAGACAACGTTGACGGCTCAGTCGATGTTGTCGTGAGCGGTGAAGTCGGTTCTGAACCCGGGGTTTACACGATTACCTACACGGCAACCGATGCCGCGGGCAATTCGAGTCAGATCACCCGCGAAGTCACGGTGCTGGCGGTCGATACCACGCCACCTGTGATTACGCTGCTAGGCGAGGACTCAGTTGAGATTACGACCGAGCAGACATTCAATGACCCGGGTGCTACCGCAACAGATGATACTGACGGTACTGTCGACGTGGTTGTTAGCGGTGCCGTTGGATCCGAACCCGGTGTTTATACCTTGACTTACACGGCCACGGACTCAGCGGGAAACGCGAGTCAGGTGACTCGGACAGTCACCGTCGTAGCAGCGCAGTTCGATTTGTTTAGTGCAAGCGCAACCGAAATTGTCGAAGCCATGACGCTTGCCCAGAAAGTGGGTCAAATGATTCAGCCGGAGATTGCCTATATCACTCCAGAAGAAATCACTGAGTACGGTATTGGAAGCGTGCTCAATGGGGGTGGTAGCCATCCGAATGGTAATCGCGCGGCCACACCCGAGGAGTGGCTCGCCTACGCCAGATCACTACGAGCAGCCTCACTTGAAACTTCAACCAGTAGCCTAGGTGTTCCCATCATCTGGGGAACTGATGCGGTTCATGGCCACAACAACGTCCGCGGCGCCACGATTTTTCCGCACAACATCGGCTTGGGGGCTATTAACGATCCACAATTGATCGGTGAAATTGCAGTAGCAACAGCACGAGAAGTCGCCGCAACAGGCATTGACTGGACATTTGCGCCGACGCTTGCGCAAGCAAAAGACTACCGATGGGGTCGGACCTACGAGAGCTATTCAGATGACCCGGATATTGTGGAAGCCTACGGTCGTGCCATGGTTGAAGGAATCGAAGGCGAAGGCCTCGCAGCCACAGCAAAGCACTTTATAGGCGATGGTGGCACCACCGCAGGCAGAGACCAGGGCAACACCGAGCTGAGTACTGCGGATCTCTTAGCTCAGCACGGATCGGGCTACACGGGTGCATTTGATGCCGCTGTAGATACAGTCATGGCCACCTTCAACAGCGTCAATGGCGTTAAAGTCCACGGATCTAAATCCTTGCTCACCGATGTTCTTCGGGG
>WTJR01000108.1 GCA_011524755.1 Halieaceae bacterium
CCATGCGCGACTTGAATCCGACGGGCAAGAAACTGCCCGCCACTGCCATTACGATCGTCGACTAGGTCCTGCGATGCTGTTCGAACTGAGCAAGGACATCAGCGATGACCTGCGTCTCAGTCAGACCCCACAAGCAGTACCCCGCTGAGCCAGAGGCTAAGTGCACCTCAGTCACCGAGGTTGATCCCTCGACCGGAAGTGCCACTTCATCACCGCTGGTATCAGAAGAAGCATCGACACCCTGAGGTGCCAGCTTCACCGCATAAACGAAACCAGATTCATCCTCAGCGCCAGCGGTCAGGGCAATCGAGCCATCAGCTCCGCTGTGATTGGTTACCGTTGCAACAACACCATTTTTATTGAGTTCAGCCGCAAACGCCGACAGCGCAGGAAGCACCGTTTCTCGCTGAAACGCTACAACCGCATTATCCGAGGGTGCTGTGAGCAGCGCTCCCAATCGAGACTGCCAGTCAACATCGGCATCTGTATCAAAACTCGCTGAGGCTTTTCCAAAACTCGATTGCATATCGGACTGAAGCGATCGCTGAAGCCCCCAAAGAGCTCCCAACAGAATCAACGAAAAGGGAAGCGCGCTTGCAATCGTCGCGGTTTGCAGTGCGCCTAAGCCGCCGGTAATCAGGAGCGTAGCCGAGATCGCAGCAATGATCCCTGTCCAAAGAACGCGCTGAAACACAGGCGTCTCATCAACACCACCCGATGCCATCATGTTAAGCACCAGTGCACCACTATCAGCCGAGGTGACAAAAAAGATCACAATCATCACCAAACTCAAGAGCGATAGATAAAACGTGCCAGGCAAATAGTCGAGGAACAGGAACAACCCAAGTGGCTGATCATTGGCAACGGCCTCGCCAAATGCCACCTCCCCCGCATGAATTAATTCGATAGCGCTACCACCAAAAACGTTCATCCAAAGCACCACAAACAAGGTCGGCGCCACCATCACACCAATCAAAAACTCCCGAATCGTGCGACCTCGTGAAATGCGTGCGATGAAGATGCCGACAAAAGGCGCCCAACTAATCCACCAGCCCCAGTAGAAGATGGTCCAGCCACCTAGCCACTCAGTGTCTTCGTAGGTGAAAAGATTGGTCGACGTGGTTATCAGGTTGGCCACGTAATAACCGAAGTTCTCCAGCGTGCCGCCCAAGATCAGGGCCGTAGGCCCAATCAGGAGCACGAAGCACAAGAGCGCTATCGCAAGAAACGAGTTGATCTCTGAGAGGCGTTTAATGCCCGAGTCCAGGCCCAGCGCTACGGATACCGCTGCCATCGCCATAATCGCGACGGTGATGGCGAGTTTGAGGCCGCCGGACTCTGGCACACCAAACAGGTAATTGAGGCCCGTGCTCAGCTGCTCGACGCCTAGCCCCAGGCTAGTTGAAATCCCGAAGGTGGTGCATACGATGGCGAAGACATCGATTGCCGCTCCCCAAGGGCCATAGATGCGCTCCCCTAAAATAGGGTAGAACGCAGAACGCAGTGTCAGCGGCAAACCGCGCCTAAACGAAAAATAAGCTAGCACTAAGGCCATCAGTGCGTAGACAGACCAGGCATTGAATCCCCAGTGGAGCATGGTCAGGTTGACCGCCTGATTCTCTCCACCCACTGCAGCACCCTCACCAACCGGAGGTCTCAGGTAGTGAACCACGGGCTCCGCCACACCATAAAACATGAGCCCGATCCCAACCCCGGCAGCAAAAAGCATCGATAGCCACGAAAAAAGACTGTAGTCAGGTGACGAATTGTCAGGACCCAGTCGAATGTTGCCGACGCGAGAAAATGCCAGCACAACCGATGCGACCAATAATATGGCCATCACAATCCCGTAGAACCAACTCGCATTCTCCACGATCGCTGCCTGTAGCGTGCCGAACGCCGACCCGCTGGCATCGGGAAATAAGAGGACAATACCGACTGTACTCAGCAAAAAGGCAATAGATGGAATGAAAACTGCGCGGTCAACGACAAAACCGCGATCGGACAAATTCAACATGAAACGCTTACTTATTAGAGTGTCGATGAAGTGTAACAGTAACTGCCTCGCAAACACTTCCTCGCGCAATTAAAAGAGTAAAAAGTAGTTTGCGTATTAATTATTCACAGTTTTTATAAATTTAATGTTTTAAAACAATAGGTTAATCCATCTGCGTGGCGGGCTATACCAATGAAATACTTTGAGCTAGAATCTTCCGACCACTCTAATAACGGAAGTGTTTTATGTTTCTCACCAATAAGTTTGGCAAGCGGCCTTTATCGCTTGCTGTAGCCGCTGCTATTGCGCCGGCTTTAGCGTCCACAGCACTCGCGCAAAACCCTCAGCTTGAGGAAGTTGTCGTTACTGCGACCAAGCGTGCTGAAAACCTTCAAGATGTTCCGATCTCAGTCAACGCCTTGTCTGGCGATGCCATGCGGTCGCAGAACATTATGACCTTCGATGACTACGTCGAGTTCCTGCCTAACGTTGTAAGCGCCGGTATCGGTCCAGGTCAGAAAGAAATTTACATCCGCGGTTCGGCCTCTGAGCAGTCGTCTATCACGGTTGCACCAGCACAGGGCTCTGCTCCCGGTGTAGCACTGTACTTCGACGAGATGCCCGTATCGTTTGGTGCTCGTAACCTCGACGTATATGCAGCTGACCTCGAGCGTATTGAGGTGCTTTCTGGCCCTCAGGGCACACTCTTCGGAGCGAGCTCGCAGTCGGGCAACATGCGCCTCATTACTAACAAGCCTAACCAGGACGAGTTCGAAGCCAGCATTGACTTTGGCATGAGCTCAACGTCGGGCGGCGCAGGCAGTAATAATGTCGAGGCGATGATCAACATCCCATTGAGTGATCGCGCAGCCGTTCGTTTCGTTGGCTACAGCGATAACCAAGGTGGTTGGATTGACAACGTATCGGGCACCTTTACACCGAACGGTGAGGTTATCGATCGTAACAACTCGGCTGGGTACGGACCCTTCTTCGGTGACTTCCCACTGACGACAATTCAATCAGCCTCAAACGCAGATCTTGCTGAGGATGACTGGAACGAAGCCAAGTACAACGGTTTCCGTGTCGCGGCGAGCTACGATTTCAACGATGAGTGGAGTGGCTTGTTGACTCACATGTCGCAGGAAATCGATGTCGAAGGTTCATTCTTGGTCGACCCAAGCTTGGGTGACGAGAAGTCTATGAAGTTTGTGCCTGAGCACAACCTCGATGAGTTCGATATCACAACTTGGACCCTCGAGGGCCGACTGGCCAATCTCGATGTGGTTTACACCGGTGGTTACATCGATCGTGAAGTGGATGCGCTCATCGACTACACCCACTACAACAACGGCGGTGGCTACATCACGTACTACCTCTGTAGCGGCAACATCTACTCAGGTGACAAGGCCAATGCGCGCAACACGTGTTTTGACCCCACCAAGCAGTATGCTGATGCTTCAACCAACGAGCGAACTACACACGAATTCCGTGTCAGCAGCGACCCAGACAACCGTCTGCGCTGGATGGCGGGTGTGTACATGAGCGATGTCGACACCACGCACATTGGTGAATTCCAGTACATGTCGACCAATGATGCGTTCAGTGAGCACATCGTTAACTACTTCGGTTCAGGTGACCCCTTCCAGGTTGGTAACACCACCATTCCGAACACAGCGGGAACGAACACCACGGGTCCACGTAGCCCACTGACAACGTTCTACAACGACTTTGGTCGTAGTGAAGAGGAAACGGCCTTCTTTGGTGAGGTGGCGTTTGACCTAAGTGATGATCTGACGGTGTCTTTGAGCGCACGTCGATATGATCTGAAGTCACAGCTGCAGGGCGCTTCGAACTTCTCGTTCGGTTGTCGTTATGGCGCACCATTCACCGATCGTGACACGCCTGCAGGCGCCGGGTTCGGCAATGCTGAAGTCACGCCTGATGGTCGCTGTAACAGTAATGCCTTCAGTAACGATGTAACGGCACGTCTTCTTACATTAGGTGCCTACGGTGCATCGGGTGATGACAACATCATCTTGAACGCAACCAGCCCGAACGGTGCGCGTGACATGTTCCGTGGTGGTGGTAGCAACGCAGCCACATTAGCCGCGATCCAGAACGGCAACCTGGATATCAGTGATATCTCTGCTGACGGATCAACGGAAGAAGAAGACACAATCGTTCGACTGTCTCTGAACTACAACCTGTCCGATGACGTCATGGTTTACGGTATCTACTCAGAGGGCTATCGCCCAGCGACGCAGAACCGTAACGCAGGCCAGTTGGCAGCAAACCAGAGCGGTGTATACGAGGGGTATGTGGTACCAGCAGTAGCGGTCACCGATACACTCGAGAACATCGAGTTCGGTATGAAGGGCGAGTTCCTCGATCGCACACTGCGATTGAATGCAAGCTTCTACATGACCGAGATCACTGACCTACAGGTATCTCGTTTTGACCCATCAAACGTAGCGTTCCTCGTCTTCATGGAGAACGTTGGTGATGCAGAGTCAAACGGTATCGATGTGGATTTCCAGTGGGCTGCCGGCAACAATCTGTTGATTTCAGGTGCTGCTAGCTTCCTCGACACGGAAATCACTCGTCTGAACCCTCAGCTGCAGGGTGTTGCGGTTCCTGTTGGATCAGAGTTGCCTCTAGCACCTCGCTTCTCGGGTAACATCCGCGTCCGCTACGACTATGAAGTGCCCAGCATGGGCGCCAATGGCTACGTGACAGCAGCGTTGACCCACCGTGGTGAGTCAGTTGCCGGTATCGTAGGTAGTGCAGCCTTTATGGATGACACAGGTGTTCTCGCCTATGGCGCTTCATCAGGTCTCGGTCTGCAGAATGAAGGTGGTACGTTTGGTACGGTTAATGACCGCACAGGCAACCTTCCTTCAAACTCTCGTTTCGTTAACGAGTCTGCAACCATGATCAACCTGAGCGCTGGTCTTGAGAAAGACAACTGGCTCGCTGAGGTTTACGTTCGTAACCTCACAAGTGAAGAAGGTGCGATCGTGCAAACGGCGGGTAAGTTCTCGCCTGAAGCTACGGTCAACCGACCCAGAACGCTTGGTTTGAGACTCTCTTACCGCTTCTGATTGAGAGCCTAAGTTAGTACCCTATAAAGGGCGGACAATGTCCGCCCTTTTTTATTTCTACCAAGAAGAACGTTTATCCAGTGATTGCAGAGTCGATTCAACAAGCCCGAGTAGCCATGGGCAAGCGAGCCTTTAGCGAGTCTCGGGCCTTACTCAGCGAAGCACTCATGGCTGAGCCAGATAACTTTGAAGCACGCTACACCCTCGCGGTACTAGAACGCGCAGAAGGTAATCACGATAAAGCGCTAGAACTCCTGACTGCTCTGACAGCAGAAAAGCCCGACTTTGGCAGGGGCTTTCAAGAGATGGGCTTGTGCGAGCTTGCTTTGAAGCGTGAGCAACAAGCGGTATCTGCATTTGAAGAGGCTGTGGACCGTGATGGATCTCTGATTGATAGCTGGAAGTTCATCACGGCCTACTACCGACGAACGGGCGATTCTCGAGCTGAACAGGCGGGTAAACAAGTTGAATTTCTTGCCGCACTCCCTGGCGAACTACGAACCGTTATTAGCTACCTTGCAGCTAATCGACTCGGCGATGCGGAGCGTCTTTGCCGCTACTTCATGCAGCAGAACAAAACACATGTTGAAGGCATGCGTTTGATGGCTGAGATCGCTACGCGAACGGGTGTATTCGACGACGCAGAATTCCTCCTCGAAACGGTCATGGAGCTTGAGCCCGAGCACTACGACGCTGAAATCCAGCTGACTCACGTTCTACTCAGACGCCAGCGCTTCCATAAGGCGCACTCGCGCGCGCAGTCCATGTACCAACGTTTCGATAATCCTCCCCAGCAGGTGCAAGCGCTGTACGCGTCGGTCTGTTTTGGTGTCGGTGAGAACGAGGAGGCTATCCGGGTGTATCAAGAGATGATCCGGACGATGCCGAAAGACCCGGCGCTTCGGGTTTCGCTCGCACACATCTACAACGCGACCGGCGAATCCCATCGTGCTATCGACCTTTTCAAGCAGGCTTATGACTTGAACCCAAGTTTTGGCGACGCCTTTTGGAGCTTGGCAAACACCAAGTCCTATCGCTTCACTGAGGATGAAGTCAACGCGATGACCGAAAGGTTGAGTAGCGATAACACTCCCGAGCTCGACCGTATTCAAATGCACTTTGCGCTTGGGAAGGCATACGAGGACAGTAAAAATTTTGCGGCCGCGTTTGAAAACTATCAACAAGGAAACGCACTAAAGCTTGCGGCATCGAATCACAGCCGTGAGCAGCTCGACATCCGCGTCTCCACCCAAATAGATGTCTGCAAAGCCTCATTGTTTGATCGCCTTGGCGATGTAGGCCATGCCGCCCCGGACCCTATCTTTATAGTGGGATTGCCTCGTGCGGGCTCAACCTTGCTAGAGCAAATACTCGCATCGCATTCACAAGTGGATGGCACGATGGAGTTGCACGACATTCTCGATCTGGCCAAGCGATTGCGCGGCCGAGATAAGGCGAGCGACCCTAGCCCACGCTATCCGCGTATTTTGGGCGAGCTACCGGCTGAACGGTTTGAACAATTCGGCAAGCAATTTATCGATGACACGCGCGCCTACCGAGGCTCTGCACCGCGTTTTATCGACAAAATGCCAAACAACTTTTTCCACGTGGGGCTCATCAAACTCATCCTTCCGAATGCGAAAGTAATCGATGCTCGACGACACCCCATGGCGTGTTGCTTTAGCGGTTACAAACAGTTGTTTGGTGAAGGTCAGGAGTTCTCCTACGGCTTGGAGGAGATAGGTAACTACTACAAGCAGTACGTTGATCTCATGAACCATTGGGATGAGGTATTACCCGGCTTTGTTTTGCGCGTTCAACATGAGGATGTCATCGACGACCTCGAGACTCAGGTGCGGCGCATTCTGGACTTCTGTGGGCTCGAATTTGAGGAATCCTGCGTGGAATTTCACAAGACGAAACGCACCGTAAGAACACCCAGTGCGGAGCAAGTTCGCCAGCCCATCAATACCTCAGGCGTCGATCAATGGCGTAACTTTGAGGAATACCTTGACCCACTCAAACGTGCTCTCGGCCCCGAGCTGTTGACTGCCTATGGGATAGATCCTCCTCGATGATCTTCTCCTCCAGCAAGAAATTTATCTTTTTTGCAGTCCCAAAAACCGGAACCCATGCGGTCCGAGAGGTATTACGCCCTCTGCTTACTGACGCAGACTGGGAGCAACAAATGTTAACCGGGCGCATGCTTTCACCCGTTCCAGAGCTCGCTAACATCGGCCACGGTCATATTTCCTATCAACAACTCAGACGCGCGGTTGGGCAGGAGGAAATAACAAACCACTTCAGCTTTGCCATTGTGCGCCACCCAATTGAGCGCTTTATGTCAGTGTGTGCCTTCCTTGCTCGAACGGATCCGAGCTACGCCGATGACCCCGTGGAGTGGGCCAAGCGTGCCTTTGGATTTGAACGCTTTCGTCAGCGCGTTTTGGTGCGCCCACAATCCGAACTGCTTATCGACGATAGCGGTGAGCTCGCACTTTCTTTTATCGGTCGCTACGAGCAGCTAGAGCGAGATTTGAACGTGATATGTGAGGAACTCGGAGCACCGCTTCCAACCTTAAAACACAGAAATGTCACCCCAAACGAAAAGCCAGACATCTACCGCGATGCTGATTTCGTGAGGGATTTAGAGGCGTTTTACAGCGCCGACTTTAGGTTGCTCGGCTACGAGCAGAGCTAAACTCAGCAACGCGCCGCGGGCGCAAAGCTGCGGCAAGAATGCGCTGATTGATAATGGGGTTAATCCCCACCTGATTCGAGGACGTCACCAGCACGCGGGGGTCCGGTTCCAGCTGAGAAGCGGTTCGCTCTAAGACAGCTCGGTAGTGCGGAAACGCTGACTCACTAAACCCATGCAAACTCCATATCTCGCGCCAGTCATGGACCAAGTCAAGCAGGAGATGCCGGTATCTGAGCATTGTGGCTGGGTCGTTATCCGTATTGGCTTCACAGTCCCTCAGCACTTGCTCGACGATCGCTAACATTTCTCCCGGCGCCATGACCGGCGCTACAGGGAACTGCTCCGTGCGCAGTTCAGGTGTGAGCTGCGGGTCGTAATTAATATCGATGGGGGCTGCGTTAGTTGCCGACCGCACGGTACGCCAAAATCGAGATGAACCCGCAAGATCGATGACCAAATGTAC
>WTJR01000047.1 GCA_011524755.1 Halieaceae bacterium
GCAGAGGCTTGGGTCCGCCAATGCTGAGGTACCAGATTCTGAACCGCAGCGTAACTTGGTGCTATCCAAAAGCTGGCGAAGACGGCCGACAATCCCATAAACACCAGTGCAAAGGGCAGATCGACTGAACCGATCATTAGACGGTGCTCGACTGGCCATAGCAGGAATGCAAGCTGTGTAGGCAGTGCCAGAAAAATCCCGATGGCGGGTACCCATAACTGCCACCGCCGGTCTCGTCGCGCCAATGCGTCGACCATGAGCCCGCTTGAGATAGTCCCTAGACCGCCACCGAACACACCGATGAGCCCGAGATACAAACCTGCATCGACCAAGCTCATTGAGTGCACTCGCACCAAGAAACTCGGAGACCAAACACCAAGGCCATAGCCCGCAATGCCCGTAAAGCCGACACCGACCATGATGTGGAGAAAGGATGGCAACCTGACAATGTGCTTCAGGGCGCTTAACAGGCCCTGATCGACGACTTCTGAAGCTGCCTTGAGTTTGGGCGGTTCTTTGACCGTCAGTTGAATGAGAGCGGCCAGCAAAACGCCGGGAATACCAAACACCAGAAATACAGTGCGCCAGCCATAAGCTTCGGCAATCACAGCACCACCAAACAGACCAACCAAGATGCCAATATTGGGGGCTGTCGCCAGAATACCTTGAGCAAAGGCCCGCTTTTCCGGAGGGAAGTAATCTGCGAGCAGCGATTGCGATGGTGGTGTACCGCCCGCCTCGCCAACACCCACGCCAATACGCAGAAGTAGCAAGTGCCAAAACCCCGTGGCTGTTGCGCATAAGGCGGTGACCGCACTCCAAGTGGTCATGGAGATGGTAAGTACATTGCGTCTTGACCATCTGTCGGCAAGACGAGCCACCGGTATACCCAAGGTGGCATAAAACAGCGCGAACGCGAGACCCGACAAGAAGCCCATCTGTGTATCGGTCGCACCAAACTCAGCCTTAATCGGCTCGATGAGAATGGTCATCACCTGCCGATCGACAAAATTGAACACATAACCCAGCGTCAGCAGCGCGAGGACGTAATACCGATAGCGATTCGAATATAAGTGGTGGGGTGCAGAGCTTGTGACGCTCTGTGCTGAATCATTCACGGTTTAGCGACCTTTTTATTCATCATTGTTTTCATCACACGCCTCACGCTAGACCGAAGACGCCAACGCGGCACCAGACTATCTCGAAATTCGAGCAGCCCAAATAGTCCAAACTGACCGTCTAAAAAGATACTCACGGTGCTTTGAACGACTGTTATAGTCCCGAACCTAGCCCTCAGTAAGACCATGCCATGAATCCCGCTTACCATTTGCCTGACCAACCCGTTTTCGCATCGCGCCGAATATTTCTTAACTTCCTGCTGATCACACTGTGCTCGCAATTCATGTTCGCGTTGTTGGCAATGAAGGGTGTGTTACTCCCGCAAATCCTGGAATTGTGGGACGTCTCAAAAACGCAGTTTGGTTTATTACTATCGATTTACGGACTGGCGAGTAACTTCATGTATGTCGCCCTTTCATGGGCTCAAGACCGATTTGCGCCGCAAAAGCTGATCGCAGTCCCCATGATTATTGGCGGGATTACCACCTTCTTCTTGGGAAAGACCTCGGACTTTAATGTGTTACTGGGGCTACTGCTGGTGTTGGCCATCTGCTGCGAAGGCGCATTTTGGCCTGCTATTTTGTCTTCAGTCAGAAAATCGACGTCTGACGAGCAGCAATCGAAGGTCTTCGGTTTCCTCGAGGGTGGACGGGGCCTGATCGAGTTTCTCCAAAATGCCATCACTTTGGGTCTTTACGCCTTCCTTGGATATAGCGTCCTTGGTTTGGAGGTCGCTTTCATGATTAACGGCGGAGTCATGGTGGCGCTGGGTATTGCAAGCTGGTTTACGCTACCCGACAAACCTCTTCTAAAATCTAGCGATGCCTCCGGCACGATGATGCAGGAGGTTCGCGAGGGAATGAAGCTGACGCTCTCGATGCCAGAAATTTGGCTGACAGGCCTCGTCGGTTTCTTCGTTTATTTTGCCTACACCAGCCTTCCCTTCTACGTGACCTATCTCAACGAGAGCTTCACTTTGCCCGCAATTGCAGCATCGATATTCGCTCTTTTCTCAACGTCCGCGGGACGAATCGGTTCGGCCTTCGTGGCGAGCTTTGTGACTAATCGCGTATTCGGGGGTGCGGTAGGCGGTATGCGAGCAGGCCTCATGGTCGTGGCGGTGTTGGGTGTAGCGCTCGCCCTCCTTCCCAACTCGCAGGACTTTGTTTGGGTTGCAATGGCATTGCTCGTGCCACTCTTTTTCATGATTTTCTTCATGCGTGCTCTGTATTTCGCACCGTATGGAGAAATGGGGCTACCACAACGCTTTTCAGGCTCTGTGATTGCGGTCGCCTCATTCGTTGTCTACGCACCCTCCTCGTTCGGTTATCTCTTTTTCGGCGTCATTTCTGACACCTTCCCCGGTCAGGAGGGCTATCGTTACCTCTTCGCCACACTGGCCACACTCGGTGTGCTGGGTGCTGTCGCTGCTTCGATTTTGCGCAGACGCATGGGAGATGGCCTCAAAGAGCGCATTGCTGAGAAAGTTACCCTACTCGATGAGAAGCTAGGCCTAGAAGGTGAGGAAAAAACCTTCGCAAAACGATAGGTCTTGCTAGCTCGGCATAGTCGTCTCGGATAGGTCTTATGTAAATTCGACTCAGGCAGTGGGGTCTTACGGCGCCTCTGCCGCTCGCGCCGCGGTCACCATATCCCGCACATCGGACAGCAAGGCCTTGGCGTCATAAATCACACCGTCTTTCACAGTATAGGAAACGCCACCCACCCGCTCGATAACACCGGTATCGCGATTGAGCTTCATGTGACCGGTTCCATAGAGAAGCTTAAAGTTAGACACGGGATTACCCTCGACAAGGACAATATCAGCCCGCTTACCCGGTGAAATGGAACCAATTTGATCCTCCATTCCTAGAAGCTCCGCGCCATTGCGCGTCGCCGACTGGACTACTTCTAATGGATGAAAACCGGCCTCCTGTAGCATCTCCAACTCTCGGATGTACCCGAAGCCAAATAGCTTGTAGATGAATCCCGAGTCCGAGCCTGCAGCAACCCGACCACCGGCATTTTTGAAGTCATTAATGAAACTCATCCAGCGCCTAAAGTTAGCGCGCCAAGCGACTTCCATACCCGTCGTCCAGTCGAAGTGATAGGAGCCATGAAGCCGCGGGTCAGGCTCAAAGAAACGCATCAAAGCAGGCAACGTATAGTCCTCGTGCCACTCAGCGTTTCGCTCACGCATGACATCTCGGTTGGCTTCGTAGATGGTAAATGTTGGTACGAGGGTGAAGTTGAGATCGAGCAACTCGTCGATGGTTGCCTGCCACGTCTCGCTGCCGCGTTCAGCTGACTGCTTCCACAGGTTACCAGCCTCACCAAATCGCCACTGCTCGTCAGAGTAGTTGTAGTCGGCCGGATAGTCCTGAATGGTGCGGTCGGTGAACATGGCTTCTGGTAAGCCGTACCAGTGCTCCATGCTATCGAGCCCGAGCCGCGCGCTATCCAACACATTCATGTGATACACACCGTTTTGATCATGATGGCTCGCTGTGCCCATGCCCTGCTTCTGCGCTTCGTCGTACACCGCTGCCAAGGCTTCCGCCGTTCCACCTCGTAACTTGACGCCTTTCGCACCCCGCTTCTTAACGGCGCGAACCCAGGCTCTAGCGCCCTCTTCAGAGCTGATCTCAAATTGCGCTACGGCGGTCCCAGGAAACATCGCGTAGGGAATGATGTCAGGTGCGGCAATCTCGTTGCGCGCCGCTCGCTCTGACTGACCCACAGTCCACTCAAGACCCATGACGGATCCTGTATCACGCACCGTGGTAATGCCATGACCCAACCAGAGCTTAAACACATACTCGGGCGGCGTAATTGGCCCCACCACGCCCTCGTAAGGATTCGCGATGTGCACATGGGCATCAATAAAGCCGGGTAATGCTGTCATGCCCTTTCCATCCAGCCGTCGTTCACCTGGCTGAGGTTTTGGAGGATAGCCTGAGATTTTCTCAATGGTGTTGCCCGTTACGACGATGGAAACGGGACCTCGCGGAGGAGCACCCAAGCCGTTCACCAGCATGACATTTTCAATGACTAAGCGATCGAATGGCCCTTCACCCTCATCAGCACTGCGATCAGGCGCTGGAGGCGGTATGACGACGCCCATCGCCTTAAAGGTTGAGGGCCCCTCCTCACCTGGCTGAACATCGGCAGACCAAGCCAGCTGTGCAGAACCGAGCGAAAACGACAATAAAATCAACGACAGTGCGTTTACGAAGGCTTTAGTACCGAAGTGTCTGATCAAAATCATAGGTTTGAAGTCGTCCGTAAGAGAGTGCCTGGAATGGTTTCTATGTGCGTCAGACCTTGTGTCTGACGTGACGTTTATTATGTGATGAAAATTACTGCCTTTTCTCACCCTGAGGCAAGATCGAAGCTGTACTTCCTGAATTCAGTATCGAGCTCATAACCCAACGCCTCATAAACCGATTGTGCTGTCACGTTCGTGTGTGCCGTCTCAAGATCCACGCGAAAAGCGCCCTTCGCTTTTGCCCAGTCATGCGCGAAGCGCAGAAGTGACGTGCCCACCCCCTTTGCTCGTGCTGTCGGTACCACATACAAATCATAGAGAACAAAAAACGGCTGCATCGCCACAGAGCAAAACGCCGGGTACAGCTGCGTAAATCCCAGCACTGTCTCAGGGTCCTCGAATACGAAGATGTGGCTTCGCTGACAAGAAAGATTTTCTTTTAGGCACTGTGCCGCACCGTCCAGATCACTCGTTTGCTCGTAAAACACTCGGTATGCATCGAATAATGGTGAAATGGCTTCGACATCGTTAAGCGCTGCTTCTCGTATGCTCATGGCAACCTCATGGACTCATCGAACTCGTTACACTGCCGAGCGTACACCGTTAAGGGTCAGGTAATCCAAGCCTGAAACGAAGAACATTAAATCTGTTGAGATCGCCGAATGTCCCGACGTCAAACAAAAGCTCAAACCGTTGTCATTATTGGCATGGGCGACACCGGCGTATTGGTGGCTACTCGGCTGAGCCGTTATTTCAACGTCATTGGCATCAGCACCAAGCCCAATCTTGTCAGCGGGCAGGAACTGGGCAAACGACTGGCGGATTTGAGTTGGTGGAACCGGTACTACAATACGCCACTGCGACGATTCAAAGCGCTCGCGGATGTTGAAATCCATCATGCCAAAGCTGAATGCGTCGACCTCGCCGCTAAAACGGTGGTAGTGGTTGATCCGAGCAATCATGAAACAGTAATCCCCTTTGACTTCCTGGTCATTGCGTCGGGCACCTCTAACGGGTTCTGGCGCGACGACCACTTGCGGTCAGAGGCGCAAATCGATGAACGGCTGGAGCAAGACGCAGCGGCTATTCGCGACGCCAATACCGTCGCCATTGTTGGAGGTGGGCCCTGCGGTGTGAGTTGTGCCTTGAACATCCGTCGCGCTTACCCTGAGAAAATGGTCTCTCTCTATATCTCAGCGGATCTCCCGCTCCCTGGATATCACGACGAGGCTCGACGGTATTACCACCGCGAATTGACTGATGCGGGCGTACAAATTTTCAGCGGGCATCGAGCTATCGCCGAGGAGCCTGCGCCCAGCGCAGGAACCATACGGTTTGAGTCGGGCCAGTCCGTGGTGGCTGATGCCATCATATGGTCTACGGGCAATCGCAAACCGCATACACGGTTCCTACCCGACGCCCTTCTCGACGATGAAGGGTTTGTAAAAACCAAAGATACGCTTGAAGTGGTCGGTAGCGACTGTCTTTTCGCCATCGGTGATGTGGCATCAACCGATCCGGCGCGATCATCTGCTCGAAATTGGGCCTACGGTATTTTGGTGAACAACATCAAACGCAAGGCCGCTGGTAAGGCGCCAAATAAGCATTACGCCCCTCCAGCGAATCGATGGGGGTCAATTGTTGGGCCACAGGATGATGGACTCACACTGCATCAGGACTCCGGCAAGACAACGCGTCTTTCACGCTGGCTCGTGGAGAATCTCCTACTCCCAACTGTCGTTCAACGAGTGATTTATCGGGGCGTCAAAAGCCTGCGGGGCTGAAGACGTTCTTTTACGGTTTCCGCTTATGCAGCCTTCGCTGCGGGGAACCGAATGAACTCGTTAACCAGCGCTTGAGCAAAGCTCGTTGGATCCGGCCGCACGCCCGTCAGCACACCGCGTGTTCTCAACTCCGATTCCAGTGTGTCCAGAATATAATCGAGGGTCAGATCATCCGTCTTATCGGCCCACTTTGCTTTTTCTGCCTCGTCGGCAAAACAGTAGGCTTTCCACGAAATTGAGTACCGCAAATCCTCCCATTGGTAACGCGCCACCTCACTACCATCGGGTTTAGCGAGCGACCAACCGGCACTTCCCTCAAAGGTTAACGTTGCACCTTTATCGATTTCGGGGAAAAACGACTTTGGCGTTACCCGCTCAACACCGTGAAACACCTTGTCAGTATCGATCAATATGGCGGTGTTGTGCGTTGCCGGCATGGATTCCCGTCGTCCCTGAGGACCCTCCGGAAAATAGGCAAACGCGCCGCCCGGATTCGCACCAAACCACGAGACGCAGGTGGCAATGGGGATGCGATATTCATCAAACAAACCCGAGTGCAGCATAGTGACGAGGAGCCACTGCGGCATGCGCTTCCGATCCGCACCTCTAAACTCCGGAACATCGGTATGAATCGCTAATTCCTGCCCTGGTGTAAGAATATTGGCGTAAACGATCGCGGGCACAACCAGTGGACGACCTGTGACCTCTCCAGCGACCGCTAACAACTCCGGATGATTGAAAAACGCTTCGACGCCCGGCGCCTGAATGTCGTCACCATAGGCGTAGGTTTCTCGGAAATAATTGGTTCGCTGCGCTGCCGTACTGACGTCATCACTGTTACCCAGGCCATCGATGCCGTGCTGAATGTAGTTGAAGGCGGCATCGAAACGTTGCGGTAATGACTCGCCAATTCCGTCATTAAGTGCTTCTTCCGCGTAGGTACGAAACACGCGTCGTTCCTCGGCGATACGCAACATGGTTGTCGCTTCTTCCGCCGACATAAACGGGCTCATGGCCTTATAGCTCGCTCGCATACGCGAATACTCCTAGATATTATTTTTGTTGTTCGTTGCCTGTTTTATCGCGTATCAGACTCAGTCTCAATGGTGGTTTTTCCCGGAACGGGACCCAGCAGGCAAGCTATAGGAACCTTAACTTAAGGAATCAGGACCGAACTTCCGGTCGTACGGCGCCCTTCCAGGTCGTTATGCGCCCTAACAACGTCACTCAGTGGGTAACGCTGATTCACATCCACCGTGAGATGCCCCGCTTCTATGAGGCCAAAAATACGGTCCGCCGATGCCTGCATCCACCCTGGTCGCGCCATGTGAGTAGCTAGGGTTGGACGCGTAAAATAGAGCGATCCGGACAGGGCAAGCTCCCCGGGAACGACAGCATCAATGGGACCTGATGCATTGCCAAAACTGACGAATGTACCTAGAGGCGCAAGTAAGCCGAGACTCAATCGATAGGTCGATCGACCCACACTGTCGTAGACCACAGGAAATCCATCAGGTGCATAAGCTCGAAGCTTATCGGATAGCTCAGGATCGTCGCTCAACAAGCAGGCTTCAGCACCATG
>WTJR01000139.1:0-1814 GCA_011524755.1 Halieaceae bacterium
CGTGCCGCGGGTCTTGGCTCTCGTCGTAGACCGCGTAGTCGAGCCCAGCGGGGCGTCGAGCGGGGTCCCGTTCCCAAACGGTAGGGGTAGTGCCGTGAATGATGCGTGTTAGTCGCGCGAGAAGTTGTCCGAGGACACCGTGACCTACAATGAGTTCGGGCGGACCTCTCTGTTCGCAGCGCCGCAACGCATGTAGAGCAGTGGCGGCCAGTGCAAGTAACACGCCCTCACTGCCGAGTTTCTCTGGAAGTGGTATGAGTCGATCTTCAGGGCAAATGATGTGCCGTGCACTGCCCCCGAACAGGTTTTTGGCGTCGGTGAACCCGACACTTCCGGGAGCAAAGACATAGGTGCCTGGCCGTAATTCCGATCCCTCTGGTGATTCGACTACTTTGCCGACCGTTTCGTAGCCCGGAATCAGTGGGTAGCCAAGCCCTGGAAAGGGTGGCATCTCGCCTGTCAGCATGAGGCGTTCCGTGCCAGTGCTGATACCGGACCAGTCAGATTCGATGAGACACTCATTTGCCGCGGGTGCACGCAGAGAAGCCTCTCGGACTTCTAATAAGCCGGGCTTCTCAAAAATAACCGCTGTTGTCTTCTTATAGGTCACGGTTTTATGGCCTCAATTCCTAGCTGAGTGCGCGCTAGGCCTGTCTAAAAACAGTTACGTCTTATGTGTCAGTTTAATAATACACACAAAAGTGTCAATAAAAAATGACATTTGGTTTTTTCGCTGTGATCACCCGGACTAAAGCCGGTATGTGTGTGCGCTTTTCTTTGATTCCATGAAAGCCCGCGCGCTGTAACGCCGCTTTTAGTTCTTTGTAGGTTCTGGGTCTGCCGCTACCCATGGCCCATAGATAGAACCCAAAATAGGTATGGCCGATGGATTCGGCGTTCCGTGTGCCGGCCATGGGTTCAGCAATGATGAGCTCACCACCATTTGGTAAGGCATCGAAGCAACGATTTAGTAGTCGATCCACGGGTGCATCATCGTGATCATGAAGGATGCGCACGAGGCTGATAGTGTCGAAAGTTTTGGGGATGGGGTCCTCAAACATGTTTCCTGACACAACCTCCATCGCGCCACGATGTCGGGGTGAAATGGCGGCGATGACCTGGGGTAAGTCGAAGACGGCGGTTGAGGCTTCCGGAAATCGCTCGGATGCAAGCCGAGCAAACGTGCCTGTGCCGCCACCAATGTCGAGTAGTCGTTGGCCAGATTTAAGCTTAATCGCGTCTAAAATATGGTTTGCGATGAGGTGCTGGGAATCTGCCATCAGTTCGCTGTAGCGCGCCGCAGCTACAGGGTCGTTATGATCCCCATCGACATAGGGCCAATAACCGCGCAGAGCGGCACCTTCCCTGGCCCGAAGTAAGTGTGCTGGGTCAGCCATGTCGCGATACAGCAGATCGTGGTGCCGGAGCATGCTCTGCACACCCGGGTTGCCATGAATAGATGCGCCGAGCTCTCCGAGTGTCCAGGTGCGAGCGTCGACTTCTTGGAGCAGGTCAATCGCTGTCGCTGCTTTTATCAGCGTCAGTGCAGCATCCGGTTCAAGTTCACAGGCGCGTGCGATTTCGTCGAGAGTGGCTATTCTGTCTTTCAAGCACTCGAGTAAACCTAGCTTGTAAGCCGCGCTGAGCGTCTGGGAATAAACAAAGCCTGCGAGAATATGATGAAGGTCAGTCGCACGCGTTCGAGCGATGGATTGTGCTATTGGTAGCCTTGCAGCCCATTTCTGGAATGTCTTGCTTCGAAGCATCCGGTTTCGCCACAGCAAAAAGCGGGCGTAGCGGCCAGAGGGTCTGTC